>JBBRBN010000058.1:0-24245 GCA_038205755.1 Lysobacterales bacterium
GAGTCGATCTCGCGTTTATCCGAGAGCAGCTTGACGATGATGATGGTGCTGGAGAAGGTCAGCGCGACGGCGACGTAGAGCGCGCGCAGCCAGCCCATGTCGAGCGCCAGCGCGATGCCGAAGCCGACCACAATGGTGAAGGCGAGCTGGCCGAGGCCGGTGGCCAGCGCCACCGCGCCAAGCTTGCGCACCAGGTGGATGTCGAGCTTGAGCCCGACCACGAACAGCAGGATGGTGACGCCGATCTCTGCCAGCAGCTTCATTGGCTCATGCGCCGACACCCAGTCGAGCATCGAGGGGCCTGCCACGATGCCGATGATGATGTAAGCGACGATCACCGGCTGCCGCAGGCGCAGGGCGATCAGGCCGATGACGGCGGTCGCCGCCAGCAGCATCGCGACCTCTTCGTATAGCGTCATCACTGGCGTCGTGCTCCCGTTCGCGGCGTGACCACGAAGCTGCCAGCCAACGGGCCTGCTGGCAAGCGCAGCCTTGCCGACGGATCAGCGCAGGCGACCAGACGGCCCGCCTTGGACTTCAGTGGCGCCAGTCGCGCTCCATCTCGATGTAGGTATAGGACGCGCTCCAGGCGATAAGGGTCAGGCCGACCAGGCCTTCGACCGAGTACAGGATGCGCAGTGCGCCAAACGGCACGATCTCACCGAAGCCAACCGTGCTGAACGACACCGTCGACAGGTACAGCGCGCTGCTGAAGCCGGCGCTGTGGATGCCCGACAGATCCCGAATACCCCCCAGGTCCGGCCATTGCGCCAGCAGCCAGCCACTGACGCCAAACAGCAATATCTCAATCAGGTGCAGGCAAAGAGCGACCAGCACCGCGACCAGGGGGCGTGAGCGGCGCTGCGTATGGGCGTGGGTCAACCAGCCGTTGAGACGCGACAGACCCAGGAAGTGGACCAGAACACAGGCGGTAGCGACCAGCACCGTGGCCACTCCCACCAGCAGCGTTGGGCCCAGGCTGGAGATCACGGCAGACGCCTACCCGCGCTGCGCGATGGGTACGAAGGCACGATCTTCCGGGCCGGTGTAGTTGGCGCTGGGGCGGATGATCTTGCCGTCGGCGCGCTGCTCCATCACGTGTGACGTCCAGCCCGAGGTGCGGCTGATCACGAACAGCGGCGTGAACATCGCGGTCGGCACGCCAATCATGTGGTAGCTCGACGCGCTGTACCAGTCGAGATTGGGGAACATCTTTTTCATGTCCCACATAAGCGTCTCGATGCGTTCACTGACCTCGAACAGGGTCGGATTGCCGCCCTCGGTGCACAGCGTGCGCGAGATTTCCTTGATGATCGGGTTGCGCGGATCGCCGATGGTGTACACCGGATGGCCGAAGCCGATCACGATTTCCTTGCGCTCGACGAGGGCGCGGATGTCGGCTTCGGCGGCAGCGGCGCTGCCGTAGCGGGCGATGATCTCCATCGCCACCTCGTTGGCGCCACCGTGCTTGGGTCCGCGCAGGGCGCCAATCGCGCCGGTGATACAGGAATGCATGTCCGAGCCGGTGCCGGCGATCACCCGCGCGGCGAAGGTGCTGGCGTTGAACTCGTGCTCGGCGTAGAGGATCAGCGACTGGTCCAGCGCGCGGGTGTGCAGCGCGCCGGCCGGCTCGCCGTGCAGCAGGTGCAGGAAATGGCCGGCGATCGAATCGTCGTCGGTCTCAACATCGATGCGCCGGCCGTTGCGGGTGAAGTGCCACCAGTACAGCAGCATCGAGCCGAAGCTGGCCATCAGGCGATCAGCGATGTCGCGCGCCTCGTGCAGCGGGAAACCGTCGCGCTCGGGGAGCACCGCGCCCAGCACCGAACAGCCGGTGCGCATCACGTCCATCGGATGCGCGTTGGCCGGAATCAGCTCCAGCGCGTCCTGCACCAGCGCCGGCAGACCGCGCAGGCGCGCAAGCTTGGTGCGGTAAGCGGACAGCTGCGCCGTCGTCGGCAGCGCGCCGTGCACCAGCAGATGCGCCACTTCCTCGAAGCACGCGCCCTCGGCGAGGTCCTTGATGGCGTAGCCGCGATAGGCCAGATCGTTGCCGGTTCGTCCGACCGTGCACAGGGCGGTGTTGCCGGCGGCGGTGCCCGACAGTGCGACCGACTTCTTCGGCTTGGGCAGGGTAGAGGTGCTTTCGCTCATCGGGCGTCCCGGTGTTGAGAGGGGGGTGGGCATGATATGCCACGCTCGGCGCATGCCCAGCTGGACCTTTGGGCGATGCGGAAAAGCATCCATCGCGGGCCGGCATGAGCTCCCCTGCGCGCCGAATCGGCCCTCTTTATCTTTACAGAACGTTCTGTATAGTATCGCGCCGCATGCCCCGCCTCCCCCGCGCCAAAGCCAAGATCCTCGCTGCCGCTCGCGATATCGTCGAGAGCGCTGGCGCGGGCGCACTTACGTTCGAGGAACTGTCGCGGGTCAGCGGCGTCACCCGCGGCGGAATCACGTACCACTTTCCAACCAAAGACGCGCTGTTGCGCGGCCTGCTGGACCATGACATGGCGCAGTGGGAGCGCAGCGAAGCCGAGCTGACGCCCTGTGATGTCGCCTGTCCACAGCTCTCCGAACTGATCGGTTTCATCCGCTCGCACACCAGCGACGATGACAGCCGGCGACGCTTTGTGGCCGGCATGCTGAGCGCTGCCGTGCACCAGCCGGAGCTGCTGGACGGCTGTCGCGAAGAAATCCGTCTGCGCTATGCCGATACCGACTGGAGCGACGCCGCTCTGCGCCGTCACGTTCTGCGGCTGGCCGCGGTGGGCATGTTCTGGGATGAGATCTTCCAATTCCAACCGCTGCCGCCTGCGGCACGCGCGAAGTTCGTTGCGCTACTGGAACGGCTGGCCCACGAATGGGCGGTCGAAATAGCGCCCCCTGATTCGACTAACGGCATCTGATTCGGAGATTTCCCCATGCTGGCTGATTCCCGCGTGAGCCCGGTGTACGGCTGTGCCCGCTACTTCCTGCTGTCGGTCTTGGCTGCTTTGCTGCTGAGCGCCTGCGGCGCAGGCGGCGGCGGCGGACCGCCGGAGTTTCCGCCACCCGAGGTCAATGTGGCGGTACCGATCCAGAAATCGGTCACCGAGTGGGACGAGTACAGCGGTCGAGTAGAAGCCATCGACTCGGTCGAGATCCGGCCGCGGGTCGGCGGCTATCTGGCAGAGGTCCACTTTGCGGATGGCCAGATCGTGGCCAAAGGCGACCTGCTGTTCACCGTCGATGATCGCGAATTCCGCGCAGCGGCGGCGAGCGCCCGCGCCGATCTGGCGCGCGCCGGATCGCGCGTCGCGTTGGCAAGGCAAGAGCTGGCCCGCAGCGACCGGCTGATCGCTGCGAAAGCGGTCTCACAGGGCGAACTGGAAGGGCGGCGCGGTGAACTGTCGCAGGCCGAGGCCGACCAACAGGCCGCCCGCGCGCGCCTCGATCAGGCCGAACTGACGCTGAGCTTCACCCGCATCAGCGCCCCGATTGCCGGCCGGATTGGCGCTGCACTGATCAAGCCCGGCAACCTGCTGGCACCGGATGCATCGCTGCTTACAACCGTCGTGTCGCTGGACCCGGTCTACGTCGGATTTGACGGTGACGAGAATGCCTACCTGCGCTACCAGGGCATGATCCGGCGCGGCGAGTGGGACAGCCCGCGCGAAGCATCCACCGCAGTCCAGGTCGGCCTGTCGAGCGATCAGGGCTACCCGTACAGCGGCAAGATCGTGTTCATTGACAATGCGCTGAACCCGACCACCGGAACGATCCGCGCACGCGCGCTGCTGGCGAATCCAGACGGGGCCTTCACGCCTGGGCTGTTTGCCCGCGTGCGGCTGCTTGGCGCAACACTGGACAATGCGCTGCTGATCCACGAGCAGGCCCTGCTCACCGATCAGGACCGGCGCTACGTTTACGTCATCGGCGAAGGCAATACCGCGCAACGGCGCGAAGTTGTGCTCGGCCCGCTTATCGATGGCCTGCGCGTGGTCGCCAGCGGCCTGGTCGCCAACGACCGCGTGGTGGTGAATGGCACGCGCAAGATCTTCTTCCCGAGCCAGCCGGTGACGCCGGTCGATGTGCCGATGGACCAGCCCAATCTGGCGCCTGCCGCCAACGCTCCGGAAAAAGGCTGAGCAGGCATGTCTCATACCAACATTTCGCGGGTCTTCATCGACCGTCCGATCCTGGCGTCGGTGCTGTCGATCGTGATTGTGGTCGCCGGCCTGATCGCCATCCCCAATCTGCCGGTCAGCGAATACCCTGACGTGGTGCCGCCCTCGGTGCAGGTGACTGCGCTGTATCCGGGCGCCAACCCGACCACCATTGCCGAGACCGTGGCGGCGCCGCTTGAGGAGACCATCAACGGCGTCGAAGGCATGATCTACATGAAGTCGACCTCCGGCTCGGACGGATCGATGAGCCTGACAATCACCTTCAAGGGTGGCACCGACATCGATCTGGCGGCGGTGCAGGTACAGAACCGCGTTGCCCAGGCCCTGCCGCGGCTGCCCGAAGCGGTGCGCGCGCTGGGCGTGACCACGGTGAAGTCATCGCCCAACCTGACCATGGTGGTGCATCTGTCGTCGCCTGACGGCCTCTACGACGGACTCTATCTGTCGAACTTCGCCAATCTGCGCGTGCGTGACGAACTGGCGCGGCTGGAAGGCGTTGGCCAGGCGCTGTCGTTTGGCGCCGGCAACTACGCAATGCGGGTCTGGATCGATCCCGAGCAGGCGGCCGCTCGCGGCCTGACCGCCAGCGACATCGTCAATGCGATCCGCGAGCAGAACATCCAGGTGTCGGCCGGCAGCATCGGCGGCCCGCCGTCGGCCGACGGTACCGTGCTGCAGCTTGCGGTGAACGCGCAGGGCCGGCTGGAAACGCCAGAGGCGTTCGGCGAGATCGTGCTCAAGGCCGATCAGGGTGCGCTGACCTTCCTGCGCGACGTCGCCCGCGTCGAGCTGGGATCAAGCTCCTACGCGCTGCGCTCGCTGCTCAACAACGAAGACGCCGCCGCGGTGGTGATCTTCGAGGCCCCCGGCGCCAACTCCATCGCGCTGTCGCGGGCGGTGCGCGCCAAGATGGCGGAACTGGCACCCAGCTTTCCGCAGGGCGTGACCTGGTCCGTGATGTACGACCCGACCGTGTTCGTGCAGCAGTCGATCAACTCGGTGATCACTACCCTGCTTGAGGCGATCCTGCTGGTGGTTATTGTGGTGGTGGTGTTCCTGCAGACCTGGCGGGCCTCGCTGATCCCACTGCTGGCGGTGCCGGTGTCAATCGTTGGCACCTTCGCCGTGCTTTGGCTGCTCGGCTTTTCGGTCAACGTGCTGACCTTGTTCGGACTGGTGCTGGCGATCGGCATCGTGGTCGACGACGCCATCGTGGTGGTGGAAAACGTCGAGCGCCACATCGAAGACGGCATGACGCCGCTGGATGCCGCCCACCAGGCAATGCGCGAGGTTTCCGGGCCGATCGTCGCCATTTCGCTGGTGCTGGCTTCGGTGTTCATCCCGATGGCCTTCATCCCCGGCGTGACCGGCGAGTTTTACAAGCAGTTCGCGGTGACCATCGCGGTCTCGGTGCTGATATCCGCCTTCAATTCGCTGACCCTTTCACCGGCGCTGGCGGCCGTCCTGCTGCAGCCCCACGGCGCCAAGAAGGACGCACTCGGACGCGGCATTGAGCGGCTGTTTGGCGGCTTTTTCGCGCGCTTCAACCGGGTTTTCAAGCGCAGCGCCAACCGCTACTCCGGTCGCATCGGGCGGACCGTGGGTCGCGCGCCGCGGATGCTGGTGATCTATGGACTGCTGCTGGTGGTCACCGTGTTCGGTTTCCGGGCGGTACCCGGCGGCTTCATTCCGACCCAGGACAAGCAGTATCTGTTCGCCATCGTGCAGCTGCCGGAGGGCGCCACCATCGACCGCACCGAAGCAGCGATGCGCAAAATGGGCGAGATCGCCTTGGCGACACCGGGCGTTGAGAGCGCGGTGCAGTTCCCTGGGCTGAACGCCATCCATTTCGTCGCCACGCCCAACATCGGCACCATGTTCATCGGCATCACGCCGCAGACTGAGCGTGACATGCCGGCCGGCGACATCGCCATGCAGCTGAACATGCAGTTCTCGGCGATCAAGGAAGGCCTGGCGTTTGCGCTGCTGCCGCCGCCGGTGCTTGGCCTCGGCAACGCCACCGGCATCGAGATGTACGTGCAGGACCGCTCCGACATCGGCTTTGGTGAGCTCAACACCCAGACGCAGGCGCTGATCGGCGCCCTGCGGGCCACGCCCGGCTTTGATCCGACCGGCACCTTCAGTTCATTCCAGCCCAACGTGCCGCAGCTCGACGCGGTGGTCGACCGGACCAAGGCCAAGCAGCAGGGGCTGTCACTGTCCGACATCTACGGCACCCTGCAGGTCTATCTGGGCTCCGCCTACGTCAACGACTTCAACCTCTTCGGGCGCACCTACAACGTCTACGCGCAGGCCGATGCCGGCTTCCGCAAGGACGTGGCCGATATCGCCAATCTGCGGGTGCGCAACGCCGCTGGCGAGATGGTGCCGCTGGGCAGCGTGGTCGACGTCAGGCCGAGCTTCGGCCCGGACCCGGTGATCCGCTACAACGCCTACCCTGCCGCCGATGTCGCTGCCGGCATCAATCCGGCCCTGCTGTCGTCCAGCCAGGCGCTGGAACAGGTGCGCAGCATCGCCGCGCAGGTGCTGCCGCGCGGGATGGCGCTGGAATGGACCGGTCTGACCTTCCAGCAGGTCAACCAGGGCAGCGCGGCGCTGCTGGTGTTTCCACTGTGCGTCCTGCTGGTCTATCTGGTGCTGGCGGCGCTGTACGAAAGCTGGTCGCTGCCGCTGGCGGTGATTCTGATTGTGCCGCTGTGCCTGCTGTCGGCCATTGGCGGCATCTGGCTGGTCAACTTCATGCACGGACTGTCGCTGGCGTTCTTCCCGCCAACCGGGCCACCGACCTTCCTCGACAACAACCTGTTCACCCAGATCGGCTTCGTCGTGCTGATGGGGCTGGCGTGTAAAAACGCGATCCTGATCGTCGAATTTGCGCGCGACCTGGAAAACCAGGGGCGCAGCATCGTCGATGCCGCCCTCGAGGCCTGTCGACTGCGCCTGCGGCCAATCCTGATGACCAGCTTCGCCTTCTGCGCCGGCGTGATCCCGCTGGTATTCGCCAGCGGTGCGGGCGCCGAGGTGCGCCACGTGATGGGCGTGACGGTGTTCTTCGGCATGCTGGGCGTGACCCTGTTTGGGCTGTTCTTCACGCCGGTCTTCTATGTGGCAATCCGCAGCTGGGTCGAGCGGCGTGAGCAGCGCCGTGCTGCGGCTCGGGCGCAGGAGAATGGTCATGGATGAGCGTCGGGTGACTTCGAAGTCTGGAGCGATCGGACGAAACGGGAGTCGGGACTCGGGACTCGGAACTCAGAACCGCTGGCTCTGGTGCAACGTGCCGCTTCCAGTGGCCCGCCGTGGCCTCGCAGTCGCGCGCTTCGCCCCGAGTCCCGAGTCCCGAGTCCCGACTCCCGGCGCTCAGGTCCCGAGTCGCGCCAGATTCCGCCCCACCCTTCGCCTACCCACAGCACTCGCACTCGCCCTCCTGTTAGCGGGCTGCACCGTGGGCCCGGACTACGTGCGACCGGACGTTGCGCTTCCCGCGGGATTTGATCAGGCGGGCGCGGCGACCGAGGCCGACGCGTTGGCGACACCGGCACCTCGACTGCTGTGGTCGAGCTTCGGCAGCGCCGAACTGGATACGCTGATTGAGCGCGCTCTGCTCGCCAACACCAGCGTGGCGCAGGCCGCTGCGCGACTGGCCGAAACCCGCGCGCTGGCCGGCCTAAGCGTCTACAGCCTGTTTCCCACGGTCACCGCGGGCAGTAACGCCGAACGCAACCAACCCAGCGGCCGCGATCCGTTCATTCCACCCGACGCCACCCAGCGCACCGACACGTATCGCGCCGGTTTCGACGCACAGTGGGAAATCGATCTGTTCGGCAGCCTGCGCAATCAGTCAAACGCGATCTACCAGCGCGTCGACGCGAATGCTGCCGCGCTGGCCGATGTGCAGCTGTCGATCATTGCCGAGACCGCGCAGACCTGGTTTGCGCTGCACGGCGCGCGGCAGCAGCTGGACCTGGCGCGGCGACAGCTGTCCAATCTGGAGGCCAATGTCGAATTGCTGCAAACGCTGATGGACGAAGGTCGCGGAACCTCCTTCGACCTCGCGCGCGCGCAGGTGCAGGCGCGCTTGGTGGCGGCGCTGGTTCCGGGCTTTGAAGCAGCGCTGGTGCGTCAGGAGCAGCGTCTGGCGGTGCTGACCGCGTGGCCGGTCGACCCGCTTCGACAGCAGCTTGACAGCAGTGCGGAGCTGCCTGCCCTGCCCGACCTGCAGACGCTGGGCACGCCGGCAGAATGGCTGCAGCGACGTCCGGATATCCGGGCCGCCGAGCGACTCGTCGCAGCGGCCTACTCTGACGTTGGCTATGAAACCGCCCAGTTCTTTCCGGTGCTTACGCTGATGGGTGACTTCGGCTGGACGGCGCAGGGCTTCGGCGACGTGGGCAGCCGCGGCGCCGAACGCTGGCGCTTTGGTCCCTCGCTGAGCTGGCGTTTTCTCGATTTCGGCCGCGTGAAGCAGCACGTGCGCGCCGCCGAAGCGCGCGCCGACGGTGCCGAAGCGGCCTATCGCGAGATCGTGCTCAAGGCGCTGGAGGAGACCGAAAACGCGCTGGCCGGATTGCGCGCCGCGAATCAGACGATGGGTGAGCTCAGCGCAGCCCGAACTGCTGCAGACGAAGCGGCGCGGCTTGCTCGACTCCGCTTCGAGGCGGGCGCGTCCAACTACCTGGACGTGCTCGACGCCGAACGCAGCCAGCTCGAGCTGCAGTCGCAGGCCCTGCAGTCACGCGTCGACCAGGCCACCGCGCTGGCAGCAGTCTACAAGGCGCTGGCGGGCGATTTCGCGATGGCTGCAAACGCCGCGATCACGGCGCGAGCAGCGATCAAGTGACCGCACCGCCGAGGGCGAATCCGTCGGCGGTTACCTGCTTGACGCGAACAGTGCGTCGAGACGCTGCTCGAAGGCGTGGTATCCGATCCGCTCGTAGAGTTCCTCGCGGGTTTGCATGCTGTCGACCACCGCCTTCTGGTGACCATCGCGACGGATCGCCGTATACACCGCTTCCGCCGCCTTGTTCATGGCGCGGAAGGCACTGAGCGGATAAAGCTGGATCGCCACACCGACTGAGCCCAGCTCGTCGCGGCTGAACAGCGGCGTCTGGCCGAACTCGGTGATGTTGGCCAGCACGGGAACCTTTACCGCGTCGACGAAGCGCCGATAGGTCGGCAGGTCATAAGCGGCCTCGGCAAAGATGCCGTCGGCACCAGCGGCGACGCATTCAACGGCGCGCTCGATGGCCGCGTCGACGCCGTGCACCTGGATCGCATCGGTGCGGGCGATCAGGAAGAAATCAGGAGCGGTCTTCGCATCGGCCGCCGCCTTGACCCGGTCGACCATTTCCGCGGTGCTGACGATCTCCTTGCCCGGCCGATGACCGCAGCGCTTGGCGCCGACCTGGTCCTCGATATGGCAGCCGGCAGCGCCGGCCTTGATCAGCGACTTCACCGTCCGTTCGATGTTGAAGGCACTCGGCCCAAAGCCGGTGTCGATGTCGACCAGCAGCGGCAGGTCACACACATCGGTGATGCGCCGGACGTCGATCAGCACGTCCTCCAGCGTGTTGATGCCCAGATCAGGCAACCCCAGCGAACCCGCGGCAACACCGCCACCACTGAGATAGATCGCGCGAAAGCCGGCGCGCTTCGCCAGCAGTGCGTGGTTGGCGTTGATGGCGCCGATCACCTGCAGCGGTGACTCAGCATTGAGGGCGGCGCGGAACGCGGCGCCGGGGGAGACGTTCGACATGGTGGCCTCGGCAAGGCGTGCCTCTCGCTGAGGGAGAGGCGCGGGGGTGAGGGTACGGGCGGAGCGAGGCGGCGCGGCATGACCGGCCCCTCACTCCAACCCCTCTCCCGCCGGGAGAGGGGTTCAAGTTCCGGGCCTGGCAGCCTGTCGGACTTAGGTCGGCCGGGCCTGGCAGCCGGGAATCACGTCAGCAAATGCGCTACGCCGGCGCGCTCTTCCTCGAGTTCGGTCAGCGTCTTGTCCATCATCGTGCGCGAGTAATCGTCGATCTCCAGCCCCTCAATGCGGGTGTAGACGCCGTTCTCGCAGGTCACCGGCACGCCGTACATCACGCCTTCGGGAATGCCGTAGCTGCCGTCCGAGGCCACGCCCATGGTGACCCACTTGCCATCGCTGCCCAGCACCCAGTCGCGGATATGGTCGATGGCGGCGTTGGCGGCCGATGCCGCCGAACTCAGTCCGCGGGCTTCGATAATCGCTGCGCCGCGCTTGCCGACCTTGGGGATGAAGGTCTCGCGATTCCACGCCTCGTCAGCCACCTTGTCCCTCAGCGAGACGCCGCCGGCAGTGGCGAAGCGGTAATCCGGATACATGGTCGGCGAGTGGTTGCCCCAGACGATCAGCTTCTCGATGTCGCCCACCGCAACCTCAGCCCTGCTGGCAAGCTGGGACAGCGCGCGGTTGTGGTCCAGCCGCAGCATCGCGGTGAAATTGGCTGGGTCCAGATCCGGCGCCGACTTCATCGCGATGTAGGCGTTGGTGTTGGCCGGGTTGCCGACCACCAGCACCTTCACGTCGCGGGCGGCGACGGCATTGAGCGCGCGACCCTGGACGGTGAAGATCTCGGCATTCTTGAGCAGCAGGTCCTTGCGCTCCATGCCCGGGCCACGCGGCATGGCGCCGACCAGCAGGGCCACGCCGATGTCCTTGAACGCAACCAGCGGATCGTCCGTGCCGACCACGCCGGCGAGCAGCGGAAAGGCGCAGTCCTCGAGCTCCATGATGACGCCACGCAGTGCCGCCTGGGCCTTCTCCATTGGCAGCTCAAGCAGCTGCAGGATGACCGGCTGGTCCTTGCCCAGCATTTCGCCGGACGCGATACGAAACAGCAGGGAATAGCCGATCTGGCCGGCAGCGCCGGTAACGGCAACGCGGACGGGGGTTTTCATGGTGGTGCTCCGGGGCTGGGGGCTGGGGGTTGGGGGCTGGGGGATGCGGACTGGGGGCTGGGGCTGGGGACTGGGGGTTCGGAATCTGGAGCTGCTATTCGCCGGGTCGGATTGGAACGGCATTGCGCCCTTTGCGAGTTGCGAGTTGCGAGTCCCGAGTCCCGGCTTCAAGAGCTTCAAACAAGTTCGGCGAAAAACTGCTGGATGCGCTCCAGCCCTGGCCCCAGCTGAGGCGTTGGGCAGGTGTAGGAGATGCGCAGCGCGCGCGGCTCACCAAAGGCCGATCCGGGCACGCAGGCGACGCCTTTCGACTCCAGCAGCGCATTGCACAGGTCGACATCGTTCTCGATGCGCTTGCCGTCGTGTGACTTGCCAAATGCGCAGGCGATGTCGGGGAAGACGTAGAACGCGCCCTGCGGTCGCGGACAGATCACGCCGGGGATCGCTGTCAGCGCCGCCATCACCTGATCACGCTTGGCCTGGAACTCGGCGCGCTTCTGCGTGGGCACGTCCTGCGGACCGTTGAACGCCGCCACCGCAGCCGCCGTCACCACTTCCGGGACGTTGGTGATGTGGTTGGAATTCAGCGTGACCAGCGCGCTGGCCACAGCGGTGGGCCCGGCCATCAGGCCAACCCGCCAACCCGGCATGCCGTAGGTTTTGGACAGCGAATCGACGAAGATCACCCGGTCGCGCAGCTCCGGGCGAACCTGCACGAAATTGCTGTACGCCAGCCCGTCGAACACCATCCGGTGATAGATATCGTCGGTGATGATCCAGGTGTCCGGGTAGCGGGTCAGCACGTCGGCCAGAGCGGCCACTTCGGCGGCGGTGTAAACCATGCCGGTCGGGTTGCTGGGATTGTTGAACAGGAACACGCGGGGCCGATGCGACAGCGCTTCGTCGAGCTGCGCAGGCGTCAGCTTGTAGTCCTGGTCGGCGCCGCACGGCAGCAGGCGGATCGTCGCGCCGACGATCTCCGCAATGTCCAGATAGCTGGTCCAGTAGGGCGTCGGAAAGGTGATCTCATCACCCTCGTCGAGCAGGGCTTCGAACAGGTTGTACAGAATATGCTTGGCGCCTACCGCAACGGCGCAGTTGACGCGTGTGTAGCCGTCAAACCCGGCCCGCTCGATATGACCGAGAAAGGCATCCAGCAGCGCATCGGCGCCGCGGTTGCTCCCGTACTGTCCCGAGTCCTGGTCCAGCGCCGCGCGCGCCGCCGCATAGACGTGCTCGCCGGGGAGAAAATTGGGGACGCCAATCGAGAACGAGATGATGTCGCGACCTTCGGCCTTCAGCCGCTTGGCTTTCTCGGCGACCACCATGATCGCGCTCGGTTTGGCGCGACCCACGCGACGGGCAAGCTGGGGCATCGCAACTCCGGAAATGTAGGGCGGATTTCAGGCGCAGAAGATTACCATAGCGCCCTTCTCCACCTGGCCTCGTCATGCTGTCCAAAGGCTCGCTGTCGCTGCTGTTGCTCGCGCTTTCCGGCTGCACCTCGCTGCCGCACAATCGTGCTCCGGTGGATGCGCTTCACGACCCGCAGATTGCGGCGGCGCTGGGTGCGCTGCTGTGTCGGGTCGCGCCAGACTGCGCCGAGCTTCGGCTGCGGGTGCGCAACCAGCCCGTCGAACAGGCGCAAATGTTTCCCGACGGCCGCCTGCAGGTGAATCTCGGACTGCTGCTTGCCACCCGCAGTGAAGCCGAAATCGCGTTTGTGCTGGCCCATGAAACCGCACATTGGCGGCTGCACCACCGGTTGACCCGCTCGCCGGCCGCACTTACGCAGTTGGAACTCCTTGCAGATGCCGACGCCGTGCGCGCGTTGAAGGCAGCGGGCATTTCCGCAGACGCCGGCCTTGCACTGCTGCAGCGGCTGCTGCGCGAGGGACAGACCGGTGTGCCGGAAAATCCAGCGGGCGATGCAGATCAGGTGCGGCGGCGGCAGGAAGGACTCGCCCAACTGCAGGCGCGAGTCGCGGCTCTCGACGCAACCGGACCCGTCCCTGACGCGCCGACGTCAGCAGCTGCAGTCGATTGGCCGCAGCTGCTGGCGCCCTACAGGATCAGGGACGCCGGGCCTGCTTCGCAGCCACCGCAAAGCCAGCCAGACGGTCCTTGAAGCGCTCCAGCAACGCGGCGGCGTCGCCCTTGATGGTCAGGGTGTCGATCCGGTCGCCCTGCTTGATCGAATCAACCGCGTCCTGGTCGCTGGCGCTCACCACAGCACCGAACACCGTGTGCTTGCCGTCGAGCCAAGGCGTTGCGACATGGGTGATGAAGAACTGGCTGCCGTTGGTGCCGGGGCCCGCGTTGGCCATGGACAGCACGCCCGGCCGGTCATGCCGCAACGTCGGCTTGCACTCGTCTTCGAACCGGTAGCCGGGACCGCCCCGCCCGCTGCCTTCCGGACAGCCGCCTTGCACCATGAAGTCGGGAATCACCCGATGGAAGCTGAGACCGTTGTAGAAGCCGAGCTGGGCAAGCTGAACGAAACTGGCAACGGTCAAAGGCGCCCCATCGGGATACAGCGTCAGGTGGATGGTTCCGCGCGGGGTGGCGAATTCGGCGCTCAGATTGCTCATGGGCTTTGGTCCTGTAGTGGGCACCCAGTGTAAACCGTGACCCGTTCGCAAGTCGTCGGCGGGCTGGCTGAATGCCGGTTAAGGCGCAAAGCTCGCGCGGCGGGTTAAACTTAGGGGCTTTTCTTCGCCCTGCCGTCAACGGGCCACCCTGCCATTCCTGCCGAGAGTCCGCGCCCAACGGCGCGGCGAATCCCAATGTCCATCGATAAGCTCCGCAATATCGCCATCGTCGCCCACGTCGACCACGGCAAGACCACCCTCGTCGACTGCCTGCTCAAGCAGTCGGGCACGTTCAGCGAACGCACGGTGACCACCGAGCGGATGATGGACAGCAACGATCTCGAGAAGGAGCGTGGCATCACGATCCTGTCGAAGAACACCTCGATCCGCTGGCAGGCGCCGGACGGCGAGCATTACCGGATCAACATTGTCGACACCCCGGGCCACGCCGACTTCGGCGGTGAGGTCGAGCGCGTCCTGTCGATGGTCGATTCGGTGCTGATCCTGGTCGACGCCATGGACGGTCCGATGCCGCAGACCCGCTTTGTCACCCAGAAGGCTTTCGCGATGGGCTTCAAGCCGATCGTGGTGGTGAACAAGGTCGACCGTCCTGGCGCGCGCCCGGACTGGGTGGTCGGTCAGACCTTCGATCTGTTTGATCGCCTTGGCGCCACCGAAGAGCAGCTCGACTTCACCGTCGTGTACGCCTCGGCGCTGAACGGCTACGCCGGCATGGAGGCCGACGTGCGCGACGGCGACATGACGCCGCTGTTCCAGACCATCATCGAGAAGGTCAGCCCGCCGCCGGTCGATCTTGATGGGCCGTTCCAGATGCGCGTCACCAGCCTCGACTACAGCAACTACGTCGGCATCATCGGCGTGGGCCGTATCCAGCGCGGCCGGATCAAACCGAACCAGCAGGTGGTGGTGGTCGACCGCGACGGCAAGCCGCGCAATGGCAAAGTGCTGCAGGTCCTCGGATTTCACGGCCTGGAGCGGACCGAGGTGATCGAAGCCCGCGCTGGCGACATCGTGGCGATCTCCGGCATCGATAAGCTCGGCATTTCCGAGACGCTGTGCGACCCGGCCTGCGTCGAACAGCTGCCGGTGCTCACCGTTGACGAGCCGACCATCAGCATGACCTTCCAGGTTAATGACTCGCCGTTCGCCGGCCAGAAGGAGCACAGCGGCGGCAAGTTCCTGACCAGCCGCCAGCTGCGCGACCGCCTGACCCGCGAGACCCAGCACAACGTGTCGCTGAAGGTTGAGGAGACCGACGACGCCGACAAATTCAAGGTCTCCGGCCGCGGTGAGCTGCACCTGTCGATTCTGATCGAGACCATGCGCCGCGAGGGCTACGAGCTGGCGGTGTCGCGTCCGGAAGTGATCGTGCGCGAGATCGACGGCCAGATGATGGAGCCGTTCGAGCAGCTGGTGGTTGATCTTGAGGAGCAGTACCAGGGCGGCGTGATGGAGAAGCTCGGCACCCGCCGCGCCCTGCTGCAGAACATGGAGCCCGACGGCAAGGGCCGCGTACGAATGGACTTCCTGATCCCGGCACGCGGACTGATCGGCTTCCAGACCGAGTTTCGCACCCTGACCGCCGGCACCGGCCTGCTGTTCCACGTCTTCGACCACTACGGCCCGAAGGCGGAGGGTTCGATCGCCAAACGCCCGAATGGCGTGATGATCTCCAACGGCACCGGACCAACGCCGGCCTACGCCCAGCTGATCATGCAGGAGCGCGGCCGCTTGATGGTCGAGCCTCTGGAGGAAATCTACGAGGGCCAGATCGTCGGCATCCACGCCAAGGACAATGACCTCACCGTCAACGCCCTGCGCGCCAAGGCGCTGACCAACTTCCGCGCCTCCGGCAAGGACGAAACGGTGTCGCTGACGCCGGCCCTGAAGATGACGCTGGAGCAGGCGCTGGAGTTCATCGAGGACGACGAGCTGGTCGAGATAACGCCGAAGGCCATCCGTCTGCGCAAGAAGTTCCGCACCGAGAATGATCGCAAGCGGTCGACGCGGGCGGCCTGACCTTCAGCGCGACGCCGGCGCGGCAAGCGCGGCCACCTCGGCCGCGCTGAGGTTCCGCCAGCCGCCTTTGGGCAAGTCGCCAAGCGTGAGGCTGCCGATGGCAACCCGGACCAGCCGCCGGACCCCGATATCCAGGGCTTCGAGCAATCGGCGAATTTGCCGGTTGCGACCTTCATCAAGCTCGATTTCCAGCCACGCCGTGCGCTCCGCGGTCCGCAGCAGCCGCGCGGCGCGAGCCGCCAGTTGCTGGCCGGCGACGTCGATACCATTGACCAGAGCGGCAAGCTGGTCGTCTTCTGGTATGCAGTCGACGCTGACGTGGTAGCGCTTGATCAGTCCCGACGCGGGCTCGGTGATGCCGGCGGACCAGCCGGGATCGTTGCTGAACAGCAGCAGCCCTTCGCTGGCCTTGTCGAGCCGTCCGACCGGCGCAACCCAAGGCAGCCCGCTGGTTTCCAGGCATCGATATACCGTGTCGCGACCGCGCTCGTCAGTGGTGCTGGTCACCAGTCCGCGCGGCTTGTTAAGCATCAGGTACACCCGCTGCAGTGTCGTGATCGCCACCCCGTCGATCTCGATCCGGCTGGCACGGGTGGTCGGATGCTCCGGGTCAAGCACCACGCGGCCGTCGATTCGCACGCGCCCGGCGGCGACCCGCGCGGCCGCTTCGGTCCGCGAGCACACGCCGGCGCGCGAGATAGCGCGCGCCACACCTCGACGCGTGGCGTCCGTGGCTGCAGACTGTCGGCGTCCTGACTCACCCTGCGGCATCCGCTGCATTGCTGCATCCATTCAGCCCTCCCGGACGTAAGCATGACGACGACCGCCAGAATTGGCTACGCTTACACGGGTTGCCCATCGTCGCGCGGCGTGCCGGGTTCGAGGGTAACGTCTCCGGCAGTGCGCGCTACCCGAGCGATTCACCCTGCCCTCACCGCGCGCCGCCAATAGTCTGCTCATGCCCGACAACTCCGTTTCACGATCAAGCTCGCTTCACAGGGCGTGGGTGGCGCTGCTGCGCTGGTTCGACACGTCAGCTGAAAGCGGTGATGAAGCGCCATCGGAAGTCATCGACTGGCTGCGCGTGCTGCCGTTCATCGGCATGCACCTGGCGTGTCTGGGGGTGTTCTGGGTTGGCGTTTCCTGGGTTGCAGTCGGCGTTGCCGCCCTGCTTTACGCCGTCAGGATGTTTGCGATCACCGGCTTCTACCACCGCTATTTTTCGCACAAGGCATTCAAGACGTCGCGGTCGCTGCAGTTTCTGTTCGCTGTGGTCGGTTCGGCGAGCGTGCAGCGCGGTCCGCTCTGGTGGGCCTCGCATCATCGCAACCACCATCGGCACTCCGATACCGAGAAGGACTTCCACTCTCCGGTTCAGCACGGCTTCCTGTGGAGCCACATGGGCTGGTTTCTCACGCCGCGCGGATTTCGAACCGACTGGTCGACCATTCCTGATCTGCAGCGCTTTCCGGAGCTGCGCTGGTTGGACCGCTTCGATCTGCTGATTCCGGTTGCGCTGGCGGCCGCGCTGTTCTTCCTGGGCGCTTACCTGGAGACCGCCGCGCCTGGTCTGCAGACGTCCGGCGCGCAGCTGCTGGTGTGGGGCTTCTTTGTCTCGACCGTCGTGCTGTTCCACGTCACGGTAACCATCAACTCGCTGGCGCATCGCCTAGGCAGCCGGCGCTATGAGACCAACGACAACAGTCGCAACAACTGGCTGCTGGCGCTGCTCACGTTCGGCGAGGGCTGGCACAACAACCACCATCATTTCCCGGGTTCGGCGCGGCAGGGCTTTCGCTGGTGGGAGGTCGACGTAACCTATTACGCTCTGAAGCTGATGGCCACCGTCGGGCTGGTCTGGGACCTCAAGCCGGTTCCGCCAGCGCTCAAACGCGCGGTCCGCAACAAGGCATGAGAATCGCGGTTGTCGGCTCAGGCATCAGCGGCCTGAGCGCGGCGTGGCTGCTGTCGCAGCAGCACGAGGTGGTGCTGTTCGAAGCAAAGGATCGGGTCGGCGGGCACACCCATACCCACCGGGTCACCATGGCGGGCAAGGAATACGCGGTCGACTCCGGCTTCATCGTCTTCAATCCACGCTGCTACCCGCTGCTGTGCCGGCTGCTCGAGACGCTCGACGTGGCGTCGCAGCCAACTTCCATGACGTTCTCGGTGCAGCACGCGGGTAGCGGTCTGGAGTACAACGCGGGAAACCTCAACAGCCTGTTCTGTCAGCGCCGAAATCTCATCTCTCCGCGCTTCATTGGCATGGTGCGAGGCATCCTGCGCTTCTACCGTGAGTCGCCCGCCCTGCTGGATCTTCCCGGCCCCGGCCCGACGCTCGGCGACTATCTCGAAGCCGGGTCCTACTCGCGCGGTTTCATCGACGACCACATCGTGCCGATGGCATCCGCGCTGTGGTCCTCTCCGTCGAATCAGGTGCTGGCGTTTCCCGCCCGCTACCTGGTCCAGTTCATGGCCAACCACCAGATGCTGCAGGTGGAGAACCGCCCACAGTGGCGGGTGGTGACGGGCGGATCGTCGCGTTACGTCGAGGCGCTGCTCGCCCGCTGGTCGGTGCAGGTGCGCCTGGCGTCGCCAGTGCTGGGCGTGCGGCGCGACGCTGAGGGCGTGGAGATCGAGAGCGTCGTCGGCAAGGAGCGCTTTGATCGCGTGCTGCTGGCCTGCCACAGCGACGAGGCGCTGGCGCTGCTGCGCGATCCCAGCGACGCCGAGCACGAGGTGCTGGGCGCGATCACCTATCAGCCCAACGACACCGTTCTTCACACCGACCGCCGCATTCTGCCCGCCAATCGCAGCGCTTGGGCCGCGTGGAATGCCCATGTCCCGGCGCAACCGGACGGTCAGTGCACGGTGAGCTACTGCATGAATCTCCTGCAGTCCCTGCAATCACCGGAACCCTTTGTCGTCACCCTGAACCGCAGCGCCGCGATTGATCCGACCAAGGTGATCGCGCGGATGCGCTACGCCCATCCCGTATACACCCACGCCAGCGTCGCCGCGCAGAGCCGGCGAGCGGAGATCAGCGGCGTACGCCATACCCACTATGCCGGCGCCTGGTGGGGCTGGGGCTTTCACGAGGACGGCATCAGATCGGCCGTTTCTGCGGTGGCTGAACTTGATGTTGGCTGGCCGTGAAGGTCGCCTCCACGCGCAGCGGCGTCTATACCGGATGGGTTCGACACCGACGCTATCGGCCGCACGCCCACGCGTTCCGCTATCGCATTTTCATGCTTTTGCTGGATCTATCAGAACTTGATCGGGTCTTCCGAAAACGCTGGTTCTGGTCGGTGGGTCGCCCCAATCTGGCGCAGTTTCGCCGCAGCGACTATCACGGTGACCCCGCCACTCCACTCGACCAAGCGGTACGCGACAGCGTCGAACGACTGGGCGCAGAACGTCCGCGCGGTCCGATCCGCCTGCTAACCCACTTGCGCTACTTCGGCTTCTGCTTCAATCCGGTGAGCTTCTACTACTGCTATTCCGAAGATGGCGCCACGCTCCAGAACATTCTCGCCGAGATCACCAACACGCCCTGGCGGGAGCGCCACTGTTATCTGCTGTCAGTTGACCAGGCACAGACGCATGGCAGCGCGCTTGGCTGGCAGTTCGACAAGGCGTTTCACGTATCGCCGTTTGTGCCAATGCGGCGCACCTATGACTGGCGCTTCCAGCCGCCCGGCGAGGAGCTGCGCGTGCACATGGACGTGCTGGACGATGCGGGTCCCGAACTGGACACTACGCTGGTACTGCGACGGCGGGAGTTGGACTCGGGCAGCTTGGCGCGTTGCCTGTTGTCCTACCCATTCATGACCCTGCATGTGGTGTTTGCCATCCACTGGCAGGCACTCTTGATCTGGTGCAGACGCAACCCGGTCTACGATCACCCTTCGAAAGCCCATGGATGACATCGTGAACGAAGCTGCCGAGTCTGCGCTGCATGACTCTCCTGAACTTGCCACCGCTGCGGCGATCGGCTACCTCGATCGCACCCTGCGCAGCCGACTGCTGGCCCAACTCGGAGCCCTGCGCGACTGCGAGCTGCGGGTCGAAGATGGCCACGGCCGCGTCACTCTTGGAACAGCCGCTGCCGATCCGGCACACACCTTGCGCGCCAGTCTGCGCATCCACGACGTCGGTTTCTACCGCGCCGCAGCAGCCAACGGCTCGGTTGGCGCGGCGGAGGCCTACATGGATGGCCTCTGGAGCTGCGATGACCTGGTCGCGCTGGTCCGCGTCCTGGTCCGCAACCGCGATCTTCTCGACAGCATGGAAACCGGGAGCGCGCGGATCGGCGGCTGGCTCATGCGCGGACTGGAGGCGTTGCGGCGCAACACCCGCCGCGGCAGCCAGCGCAACATCGCCGCGCATTACGATCTGGGCAACGAGCTGTTCGAGCTGTTCCTGGACCCCAGCCTGATGTACTCGTCGGCCATTTTTGCCAACGCCGACGATTCGCTGGAAGTAGCATCCCGCCGCAAGCTGGATCGCATCTGCCAGAAGCTTGAGCTGGGTCCGAGCAGCGAAGTCGTCGAGATTGGTACCGGCTGGGGCGGCTTCGCGATTCATGCGGCCAGCCATTTCGGATGCCGGGTCACCACCACCACCATCTCCCGCGAGCAGCATGCGTTGGCCCAGCGCCGGGTCGCCGAGGCTGGACTGAACGACCGCGTCACGCTGCTGCTGGAGGACTATCGTGACCTGCGCGGCACCTTTGACCGGCTGGTTTCCATCGAGATGATCGAAGCCATCGGCCACCAGTATCTGGATACCTACTTTGCCAAGGTCGGCAGTCTGCTCAAGCCCAACGGCATGGCGCTGATCCAGGCCATCACGATTGAGGACCATCGCTATCAGCAGGCATTGAACTCGGTGGACTTCATCAAGCGCCACATCTTTCCCGGCAGCTTCATTCCGTCGGTCAGCGCCATGCTGAACGCCTCGGCCAAGAGCAGCGACCTGCGGCTGTTCGACCTCGAAGACATCGGACCCAGCTACGCACTGACGTTGCGCCACTGGCGACGCCGCTTCATGGCGCAGCGCAAGCGTGTCGCCGCACTGGGCTACCCGCCACGCTTTGTGCGCATGTGGGAGTTCTACCTCGCCTACTGCGAGGGCGGCTTCATCGAGCGATCCATCGGAGATGTGCAGCTGCTTTTCACCCGACCGGGTGCCAGGCGCGCATCCTGGCTGCCCGATCTGGCGGCGCAATGAAGTGGTCCCAGCTCGACTGGCTTCCGAACGTTCTGGGTTTTCAGATTGTCTGGTGTGCAGCGGTGGGCGGCGCGGCACGCGACTGGTGGTGGGCCGGTCCGTTGGCGCTGGGGCTGTTCGCGCTCTGGCAGTTCAGCGTCACCCGCTGGCGCGGCGCGGACTTCAAGCTGATGCTGGTCGCCGCGGTAATTGGGTTTGCTGTCGACACCCTTTGGGTACAGCTCGGCTGGATCGAGTTTCGCAGCGCGCTGCCGTGGAGCACTGCGGCGCCGGTGTGGATTGTCGCCATGTGGATGGGCTTTGCACTTACCCTGAATCACTCGCTGTCGGCACTCAAGAGTCGCTTCGCTGTGGCTGTGGCATTTGGCGTGATTGGAGGGCCTCTCGCCTATTGGATTGCGGCCAGCGTCTGGGGCGCGGCAGTCATCGAGGGCTCGCTGCTTCCCTACCTGGGGCTGGCTGTTTCCTGGGGTCTGATCACGCCTCTGCTGCTGCGTCTTGCCGAGTGGCTGAAGCCGGCGCGAACAGCGACCGCCTGAGTGATGCTTCCCTGGCAGCCACTGCTGGTCGTGCTGGCCGTATCGGTCCTCGCCATGGCCGTCACCTGGGAGCTGCAGCGCCGGACTCGCAACGCCGGCTACGTGGACGTGGTCTGGGCCGCGCTGATGGGCGGCGCAGCAATCTACTACAGCGCCGTGGGCGCCGGAACCAGCGGGCCGCGGCTGCTGGTTGCGATGCTCGGCGGGATCTGGGGTTTCCGGCTAAGTCTGCATTTGCTGGCTCGCGTGCTGCACGAGGCGGAGGACGGCCGCTACCGCTTCCTGCGCGAGCACTGGAAAGGTAGCCAGGTCAGGTTCTTTGGCTTCTTCATGCTGCAGGCGCTGATGACGGCGGTATTCTCGCTGCCGTTTCTGGTCGCGGCCTCCAATCCCATCCCCACCTTGGGCGCGTGGGCGCTGGCGGCGGTTGCGCTATGGTTGTTGAGCCTCGGCGGGGAAAGCCTCGCCGACGCGCAGTTGGCGCGGTTCCGCAGCGCACCCGGCAATCGCGGCAAGACCTGCCGCGTCGGATTGTGGCGGTACTCGCGGCACCCCAACTATTTCTTCGAGTGGTTGCACTGGTTCAGCTATGTGCTCCTGAGCATTGGCTCGCCGTGGTGGTGGTTGAGCTTGGCTGGACCGCTGCTGATGGGTGTCTCGCTGATGTGGGTGTCCGGCATTCCCTTCACCGAGGCGCAGGCGTTGCGCTCGCGCGGTGAGGACTACCGGCGCTATCAGCGCGAGACCTCGGTATTCTTCCCGTGGTTCCCGAAGGTTCGGGACTAGGGGCTTTGGGCTGGCGGCTGGGGGCTGGAAAAAGCAGGTGGTCTTGAGCCCTGAGGTCCTACTTCCTACGTCCCAAGCCGCAAGCCGCAAGCCCCGACTCTCCAGCCCCCAGCCCCCAGCCCCCAGCCCCCAGCCCCCAAAAAATGCTCATCGATCTAGCCGAGCGCGGCCTCATTCCCGACTCCCTACTGCGCCATGGCATTCGCCGCCTGTGTCGACAGCGGCTTCGCGACGAGCACAGCGGCGACGCTGTCGCCGCCTGGGAGCGCTTCAGAACGCTGCGCGACGAGCTGCGCCGCAGCCCGCTGGCGATCGAGACGGATGCCGCAAATCGCCAGCACTACGAGGTGCCGGCGCGCTTCTTCGAGCTGTGCCTCGGCAAGCAACTCAAGTACTCAAGCTGCTACTACCCCACCGGCACGGAAACGCTGGACCAGGCCGAGTCGGCGATGCTCGCCCTCTACGGCGAGCGCGCGGAACTGGACGACGGGCAGCGCATTCTGGAGCTGGGCTGCGGCTGGGGCTCGTTTACCCTCTGGATGGCGGAGCGTTACCCCAATGCGCGCATCACCGGCGTTTCCAATTCGAACAGCCAGCGCGAACACATCCTGCGCCAGGCGCAGCAGCGTGGCCTTGGCAACGTCGAGATCATCACCTGCGACGTCAACACGCTGGAGCTGACTCATCGGTTTGATCGCGTGGTGTCGATCGAGATGTTCGAGCACATGCGCAACTATCAGGGCCTGCTGGCCAAGGTCGCGCGCTGGCTGAAGGACGACGGCCGGCTGTTTGTGCACATCTTCTGCCACCGCGAGCTGATGTACCCCTTCGAGACCGAAGGCGACGACAACTGGATGGGCCGCTATTTCTTCACCGGCGGCCTGATGCCCGCTGCTGACACCCTGCTGCACTTCCAGGACGACCTCATCCTTGACGACCAGTGGCGCGTCTCCGGCAGCCACTACGAGCGAACCTCAAATCATTGGCTTGCCAATCAGGACGCCAACCAGCAGGAGGTACTGGCAGTGCTGGGCGCGGTCTACGGCGAGGCCGAGGCAAAGCGCTGGGCGCAGCGCTGGAGGATGTTCTGGATGGCCTGCGCCGAGTTGTTCGGCTATCAAGGTGGCAACCAGTGGATCGTCGGCCACTACCGCTTCAAGCGTCGCGACTGACGCCGGCTGGCCCGATCAAGTCGGGCCTGACTACTCGCCCACTTTCTCTCCGACCGGCTGCGCCGCATCGGCGGCCCGTCCCTTGGCGACCCGGACACCGCGACTTTTCATCCAGGCGTCGAACTCCTCCGCACTGAAGCGCTCGCCGGGCTTGCTTTCATATCGCCAGGGCGTGTTGTCGAAGGCTGTCTTTTTCTGATATCCATCAAAGCCGTCCGTTGACGTCGACGCCAGCGCTGCGCAGGCCGACGCGCGCAGTCGCTGCAGGACAACATCAACCGCCAGCGACTCATCGCGCGGCGCGACCAGCAACCCGCCAGACGCCCCCTGGGTCAGCGGCGCACCGGACAGCTCCGCAGAAAACGGCGCCACCAGCGTCGTGCGAATGGGGAGCGGCGCAGTGGCCGCAGACTGATCGCAGGTGACCGCGACGGCAGGTGCCGACAGCAGCAGCAGAACAACAGCAGACAATCGCATGGCAACGACCCGGGCCAGGAATAGCTGGTGAGTGTAGGCGGCACCGAACGCTCAATCAATGCATCGGGCCGCAGGCCGCCGCAATCACCGATTGAACCCAGCAAAGAAAAAGCCCGGCGCTAGCAGCCTGTCGGACTTAGCCCGCATGTTTCATGAATTCGCGCGATGATCGCGCAGGATATTGTTCGCACTTGCGCGGACAAGAGACAAGCGAGGGCGGGTGAGATTCATGAAATATGCGGGTTAGTTCGATAGCTGCCGGTAGTCGCTGTTGTGGTACTTCAGCGTCAGATGGAT
>JBBRBN010000059.1:0-23971 GCA_038205755.1 Lysobacterales bacterium
CTTCAACACGCTCGGCTTCGACACGTTCGGCTTCGACACGTTCGGCTTCGGCAGCTTGCACTGCGTCGCGCTCAAGCGCGTCGGTGCGCTCATCCATCGCATCGGTATGCAAGGGCAGCAGGGGTCCGACTGGCTCGGGCAGCGTGTCGCGAAGCCCAGCGATTCGCTCGGCCAGCTCGGGGAAAGCCGGAGCGCGCGGACGATCCGCATTTAGGCCGCGCAGCAGGTAGCGTACCGCGTCAGCGGCTTCCGTAATGACTTCGACACCTTCGCTGGAGGGTGAACCACCTCGGGCCAAAAGACGTTTGATGTAACTCTCGAGCGGCCCGACGACATCACCGATATGTGGCACTTCGGTCATCGCGAATGCACCACTCATCGTGTGCACGGCGCGCAAGACCGGATCGGTGACCTCGCAGATTCCGTCGCCACACGAGGCGAGGTAGGCATCCAGCGTTTCCAAGTGGCCGGCTACCTCAGTGGTCAGAATCTCGAACAGCACGCTGTCGATCGAGAACGGCGTGCCCACCGCTTCGCTGTCCAGCGACACCCAAGCTGCTTCAGCCGCAATTGGATCTGCAGCCTCACGTACCTCAGCCTCGGCTGCCGGCTGCACTGCATCCGGGATCTCTTCCGGCTTGATCTCACGAGGATCCGCAGAATCCACTGCGAGCACCGGAGTTGCCGGACGCTGCGCAGCAGGCGGCTGGTAGGCAACACGCTCACCGGCGGCGATCCTGTCGGCAATCGCCTTGATACCCTCGATATCGACTGCCTGAGTTGGCTGACCGCGCAGGGCCTGCAGCAGCTGCGGCAGCACGGCGCACGCAGCTTCCACCAAGCCAACCGCTTCGGGGGATGCCTCAATGGTGTGGTCGAGGACCCGATTCAGCATTGTCTCGACTTTCCAGCTGAACTCACCCAGCGTCATCGCGCCAACCAACCGGCCACTGCCCTTCAAGGTGTGGAAAACCCGGCGAATCGGCTTCAGTGTGTCGACACTGCTGAGATCCCGCTGCCACTCGCGCAGGAGTTCCTCGAGATTTCGGATCTCTTCCTGCACTTCCTCCACGAAGACTTCGCGAATCTCATCGTCGATATCCTCGCCAGTGTCCTCGAAGCCCGGCACGAAGTAGCCGACGCTGTCGTCTGCCGGGCCGTCGTCTTCACTCGGGCGGAGTGCCGTCGGCGCTCCCGCAGTGAGGTCGACATCGGCGCCAGTAGCGCCTTCTTCCGATATAGCGGCGGCCGCATCTGCAGCCAGCGCGCCGTAGGCCTGCGGCTGGCCATCCTCGGATTTCAGCTCGGATTCAAGCCGGCTGATGCTGCCGGCGTCGACCTCGATCTCGACCGGCGCTGCGTCGCGCGGCGCCAAGGCGGGCGGCGCCAATGCGGCTTGCGCTCGGTACTCAGGTATCGGCCAGTATCCCAACCGCTCCAGGCTGACCCGCGTGGTATCGAGAATGCGCTCGCGACCTGAGCGCTGCTCGCGCAGCGCTTCAAGGTAGTACTCGAGGCTGGCCAGGACGTCGGCGAGGGTGTCCATCTGCGGTCCGTTGGGCACGCGCCGCCGCTCGATAAGCTCGACCGCCGTGAAGCGCCGCACCGATTCCAGATAACGGGGCGGCTCGTCCAGCTCGAGAATACGCAGGGCGCCGGCAACCTCTTCCAGGAGCCGCGGCACGTCGGCCAGCTGCGCGTGGTCCCAGTTGCTCTCCACAAAGCCGACAAAGCACTGTTTGGCCTGGGCGAAATTGGACTGGGCTTCGTTGACCAGTGCGTCCAGCACCTTGCGCGACTCGGCCTGCGGAAGTGAACGGCTGTCACCGCCTTCGCCTGCCTGGGCTGCCGCTCCAAGATGCTGAACCTGATCGTCGAGTGACGCTTCGACATACAGCAGCGCGCCAGCGACATCCAGTAGCGTTGCTTCGTCGGCCGCGCGTCCACCGGCTACCACCTGTTGCAGCAGCTGACGCTGCTCATTGACAACGCGTCGCGGGACACCGAGCCCGAGCATGCCCAGGGTATCTCCCACCCGGTCCAGCACCTCGATCTGCGCACCAAGGCTGGCGGCATCCGCAGTCTTGCTGCGCATGTGCAGATCCAGCGCGTCCTTGACCCGCAGCAGGTCATCCTTGATCGCCGAGGCAACCGTGGAAAGCAGCGCACGGTTGTGGCCGGCCATGCTTCCGCGGGCGTGATCCAGCTCTTCCTTGGTCGGAACCAGCGCGTCGAGGTTGAAAATGTGCCGCAGCTCGCCGAGCCGACCATGGTCAGCCGGCGCGTGGGCGACGTAATACAGGAGCGCCCGCGTCAGCTCACGCGGCGGGTCGACCCGAAAGCCGATCTCCCCGGCGTCAGTCAGACGCTTGATCTCGCGCTCAACCTTGCCAATGGCCTGCTTGAGGGGCGCCGACGGCTCAAACGCGCGGGCCCGCAAGGCCTCAATCACGCCGGCAGCGACCCAGAACAGTCGCCGCGCCTCTTCCTCGTGGGTAATCGAAATCAGCTTGTCGCAGACCTGGGTAAGCTTGCTCAGCTGGGTGTCGGCGTCGTTGTTGCGGAACCACTGCAACAGCGCCATCTGGAACTGGGCGCGCAGCGGCTCGGCCTGGCGGCGCAGATCGGCCTCGGGCAGCGCCCGTGCGGGACCCCGCGCAGTCGGTGGCAGCGGTCGCGAAAGATCCGGGGTGAACAGCGCACTTTCCGCCAACGGCTGCTCGCCGCGCGCGGTGCGCAGCTCGTTGACCAGCGGCAGCAGGACAATCGGAATGTCCTTGTGGCCACTCTGCAGGCGCTCAAGGTAGTCCGGCAGCTGCACGATGCCACGCATCAGCACCGCGTAGGCATCATCGCGATCACGCACCTGATCGCCAAGCAATGCGGTGGCCAGCATTTCCATCTCTTCGGTGGCCATGGCGGCACCGTAGAGCTCAACCATGCGCAGCGTCCCCTGGACCTGGTGCAGGTAGGTTGCGCAGAAGCGCATCTGACTGACGTCGGTGGCGTCCTCGACGTAGGCCTCAAGCGCCTGACGAGCCTGTTTCAGCGTCTCGTCGAGCTCGCTCTTGACCCAGGTCAGAGTGGTGAAGTCGATGTTGTCTTGCAACCTCATGCCCGGGTCTCTTTCGAAGTGCGCAGATAGGCCAGCGTCTGGCGGCCCCCTGTGCGGATGAGTTGCGGATGGGTCCAGTTGTTTATCTCACCAGGCCCGAGCACCAGCAGACCGCCGGGCCGCAGCAGTCTGGCCAGGCCGTCGAGCAGTTCAGCCCGACGGTCACGAGCGAAGTAGATCAGCACGTTCTGGCAGTAGATGATGTCGAGTTGACGCAGCGGCGCGCGCGCCGCATGCAGCAGATTGACGCAGGCAAAGCCCACGCGTCTGCGAAGTCGCTCAGAAATCCGGAAGTTATCCGGATCCGCCGGTTCCAAAACGCTCTCGCGGTAGTGCAGCGGAATTTCGTCCAGCCTGGCGTTGGTGTAGGTCGCCGATCGGGCCAGCGCCAGGGCCGGCTGACTGACGTCTGTCGCGGTCACACCGAAGCGCCGCAGCGGGACGCTTTGCGCGAACACGCCATCGATGACCATCGCGAGCGTGTAAGCCTCTTCGCCCGTCGAGCAACCCACCGACAGCGCATGCAGGGCCTGCTCCGCCGGTGCCGAAGCCATCCAGCCAGGCAGCCATTCGTCGCGAACCAGATCAAGCGACGGTGGGTGCCGGAAGAAGTGGGTTTCGTGCACGGTGAGGTGGTCGACCAGCGCCGTCCACTCCATCGCACCGCGCGCACCGTCGAGGAGATCCTCGTAATAGGTGTCGTAATCCGAATGACCAGTTTCGCGCATGCGACGACGCAGGCCGGTAACCAGGAACGGCTTGCGCTCGAGCGGAACCGTGACGCCGGTGCGCGCTTCGAGCAGCCGCACCCAGCGGGCAAACTCCGCATCTCCCATTGAGGGCGGCTGCGCAGATCCGCGGGGGGCTCGGCTGACGGCCATTGCCATGTGCTCGACTCTTCCTCAGTTCCAGTCCAGTCGCATCAGCTCGGCAGCTTGAAGTCGGCGACGGATCGGCGCAGGTCGGCGGCCAGCTGCGCCAAGTTGCCAATCGATTCCGCCGTTTGACTGGCGCCAACCGAGGTCTGGGTGGTGATCTCCTGAATGACGTTCATCGTCGACGAAATGTTGGTTGCTGCGGCCGACTGCTGGCGCGCTGCTTCGGAAATGTTCTGAATGAGATCGGCCAGATCGTTCGACACCTTCTCGATCTCTCCCAGCGCAAGGCCGGCGTCCTCGGCCAGGCGTGCTCCGGCGACCACTTCTGCAGTGGTCTGCTCCATCGACGACACCGCTTCGTTGGTGTCGGCCTGAATTGTCTGCACCAGGGTTTCGATTCGCTTGGTCGCGTTTGAGGCGCGTTCTGCGAGTCGCTGCACCTCGTCGGCCACGACCGCGAATCCTCGACCCGCCTCACCGGCGGAGGCCGCCTGGATGGCGGCGTTCAGGGCCAGAATGTTGGTCTGTTCTGCGATGTCGTTGATCAGCTCGACGATCGATCCGATTTCCTGCGAACTTTCACCCAGGCGCTTGATTCGCTTTGAGGTCTCCTGAATCTGGTCGCGAATCGAGTCCATTCCCTGAATGGTTTGACGCACCACTTCAGCGCCTTTGGCGGCGATCTGCACCGAGCGCTGCGCCACGTCGGCCGACTCGGCCGAGTTTTTCGATACCTCGTCGATCGAGACCGCGATCTCGTTGATCGCCGCAGACGCCGAGGTGATCTGCTGCGCCTGCTGCTCGGCCGCTTCGGCCAGATGCATGGCGGTGGCCTGCGTTTCCTGGGCAGCGGCGGCAACCTGCACGGCAGTCTCGTTGATGGTGGTTACGAGAGAGCGCAACGCCTCGATGGCAAAGTTGATGGAGTCGGCGATCGCGCCGGTGATGTCTTCGGTAACGGTTGCGCGGACAGTGAGGTCGCCTTCGGCCAGCGAGCCCATTTCGTCCAGCAGCCGCAGAATGGCCTCCTGGTTGCGCTGGTTGAGCTCGGAGGACACTTGGAAACGGCGACGCTGGTCGCGGTAAAGGGTGGTCAGAAGGCCCGCAATGCCGATCAGCGCGAAGCCACCGGCGATCAGGCCAACCAGAAGGCTCGGAAACCAGCGCTTGCCCGGCAAGTTGCTGAAACTGACGTTGAGGCTGCGCGAGCCCTCCAGCAGGTCATTGGAACCCTGGAAGATCTGATCGGAAGCCTCTTTCACCTCGAACAATTCGGTGGACGCCTCAAGGATGATGCCAACGTTTTCGCGAACTTCGGTATAGACGCCAGAGACGTCCTCGAGAATCTCGCGCGCCACCACTGACTCAACGCGCCGGATGCCCTGCTCTGCATTGCCGTTGAGCAATCCCGCCAATACCTGGCCGAAGATCGAGATTTCGCGTGAGAAACGGTCGGCGGCGGAGATGGCACCGGCGCCGCCTTGGAGGATCTGGGTGACGTAGCGCAGCATGCGGTCAGCAAGCACGATCTGGCGGGCGGCGATGTAGACCTGCGAGTTGGCCGCGCCGCCATCACTCATTGCGCGGACGACCTCGTCCATCTGGGTCTGCAGCTGCGGGATCCTCGCCGAGAAGTCAGCGGCGGTGTCGGCCAACTCAAGGACCGTGGTCTCGCTGTCCAGAATCTGCTGGGCGTTCGCCTGGACCGTTTGCCAGACCCCGGCCACCCGCTCCAGCTCTTCGCTGACGCCCGCCTGCGCCTGGTAGCCGGGCATTCCCACGGCTGGCGCACCGACCTGAAGCTCGGTCAGGTCCACCTGGATGCGATCCTTGGTGGCGCGAAGATCGGCAAACGCGTCGAAGTTGCCCGACGCGGCTTCCTGGGCGAACTTGGCGATCTGCTGCGACAGCACCTGGATGTCGGCGATCCGATTTCGCGCCTCGTTTTCCTGCGCGTTGTAGCGCGCCTGAAAGAAGAAGTTTGCGCCCAGCAACAGCAGTGCGACCAGCAGAATCGCGATCCAGAAGTTGATGGCGCCGCGCCCTTCGCGACCGCCGCCCGCCGTAGATGTGCTCATGTGTGAAACCTCGCCCCGAATTGAGAAATGCAGCCGCTAGGCCGCAGCGGCTTGCCGAAACTCCGACGTGCGCGTCAGCTGCGCCATGCTGAACACGCCATAGGTGATGTCGCCCAGCCGGTAGGCCTGGGCGATGAAATCCACGTAGCGACCCTCGTTGAGGCTCCCCACCTCATGCCGCTGCGAATCGACGAAATGCCGCTGGCCAAGCAGCTCGTCGACCAGCACCGCCACATTTCCGCCCGCCTGCTTGACCACCAGCGCGCGCTGGTTCTCGTGCAGCACCGTTCGCTGCCCCTCCAGAAACTGCTTCAGATCGACCACCGGCAGCAGGTTTCCACGGACATTGGCGATGCCAAGTAACCACGGCAGCCCGCCCGGTATCGAGGTGGTTGCCGGAACGGTAATGATCTCAACGACTTCGCCGAATGAAGATGCCAGCCGGCGGTCGCCAAGGCGGAAGCAGACGCCGCGCCAGAGACCCGGCGCATCGATCTGCTCGGGCGTACCCGGCTGATGGGCGAGACTCCGCCGCTCGTAGTCGAAGAGCACCTCAAACGGGGAAAGCGCGTGATCGGTCATGCGCTCAGCTCACTCCGGGTGGCAACAGCGCACGGATGCGGTCGATCAGCGCGCGTTCGCTGGGAGGCTTCACAAGGTAGTCCTTGGCGCCCTGGCGCAAACCCCAGACGCGATCTGTTTCCATGTTCTTGGTGCTGACGATGATGACCGGTATGTGCTGGGTCGCCGGGTCGCGCGAGAGTGCGCGCGTCGCTTGGAACCCGTTCATGCCGGGCATGATGACGTCCATCAGCACCAGATCGGGAAGCTCGCGTTTGGCGGCTTCAACGCCGTCCTCCGCGGTACCTGCGCTGATTACAGTGTGACCGTTGCGTTCCAGCACCGTGGTGAAAACCCGGGTGTCGGTCGGCGAATCGTCAACTATCAGTATGCGTGCCATGGCCCCCCAGCCTCCCTTTCCCTAGCCGCGTGCGGTAAATCGCCTGACCGTTCCCAACAACTCATCGCGCGTGAACGGCTTGGTCAGATATTCCTCCGACCCGACGATGCGTCCCTTGGCCTTGTCGAACAGTCCGTCCTTCGATGACAGCATGATCACCGGTGTCCGTCGGAACAGCTGATGGTTCTTGATCAAAGCACACGTCTGATAGCCATCCAGGCGCGGCATCATGATGTCAACAAAAATGATGTTTGGCTGATAGTCCGCGATCTTTGCCAGCGCCTCGAAGCCGTCCGTTGCAGTGATCACGTCACAGCCCTCCTTTTTCAGGAGTGTCTCGGCCGTACGTCGGATGGTCTTCGAATCGTCGATGACCATCACCTTGAGCCCAGCCAAACCCCTCGAGCTCTCGTTGTCTTCCATCCCGCCTCCCAGCTGTTCCTGCGGACCAGTTCTTTTGCCTGGCACGAATTCGATATATCCCAGCGTTGACAGGCGCTGTCAAGCTGCAGAATTGCCGGTGCTAGTATAGCCCCGCAGGTCTGCGCCTCCGCGCGTGCCGAAACCCCTCAATCGCTCAGAATCAGGACCCGATGCCCCTCGACATCGCCGTGGTGATGGACGCCATCGAGTCCATATCGATCAAGAAGGACTCCACCTTTGCGATGTTGCTTGAGGGACAGTCGCGGGGCCACCGGATGCACTATGCGCTACCCGGCAGTCTGGGTGTTAGTGGCGGCCGGGCCATCGCGCGGCTGGCCGACGTTTCGGTACGCGACGACCCCAACGCCTGGTTCACGCTGGGTCGCGCCGAGCTGCGCCCGCTGGGTGATCTCGACGCGGTATTGATGCGCCGGGATCCGCCGGTCGACAGCCAATACATCCACGACACCCAGGTGCTGAGCATGGCGGCAACCGAAGGCGTGCGGGTGGTGAACGACCCGCAGGGCCTGCGCGACATGAACGAAAAACTGTTCGCGCTGAACTTCCCACAACTTTGCCCGCCAACGCTGGTGAGCCGCAACGCGGCCGAACTGCGCGAGTTCGTCCGGTCGCACGGCGACTGCGTGCTGAAGCCGCTGGACGGCATGGGTGGACGTTCGATCTTTCGCGCGCGTGCCGGCGAGGACAACCTCAACGTGATCCTGGAGACGCTGACTCAGGATGGCCGGGAGCTGGCGCTGGCGCAGACCTTTCTTCCGCAGATCGCCGACGGTGACAAGCGCGTTCTGCTGGTGGATGGCGAGCCGGTACCATTCGTGCTCGCACGCATCCCCTCGGGCAGCGACTTCCGCGGCAATCTTGCTGCGGGCGGTCGCGGCGTGGCGGGGCCGCTCAGCGCCAGCGATCGAGCGATCGCTGAAGCCGTCGCCCCGGAGCTGGTGCGGCGCGGAATGCTGTTCGTCGGCCTCGACATCATCGGCGACAAGTTGACAGAAATTAACGTAACCAGCCCGACCTGCATCCGCGAGATCGATGCCCAGTGCGGAACCCGCATCGCCGCCACGCTGTTCGAGCGGATCGAGGCGCACTGCGGGTGAGCCCTCCGCGGGTGGGGACTGGGCCGCGCATCACGCCGGGCGACCGCCTTGGCGCCACGCTGGTCTTCTCCCTGCTGGTCCATGCGGCAGTGATACTGGGGATCGGCTTCACGCTGGACGACCCGGCGCCTCTGGTGCCGACGCTGGAGGTGATTCTTACCCAGACGCGCAGCGAGACGCCGCCAGAGAAGGCCGACTTCCTCGCTGCCAACAGCCAGCAGGGTGGTGGCGAAAATGAGCAGGCGCGGCGACCAAAGGAGCCGCAAGCGGCGCGAATCCCGCGGCCGGAGCTGGGCGTGGCGCCCGTACCGCTGGAAGCTGCCGCCCCGCCGCTGCGGCCAGTGGCCGCGGCACCAGCCGTGGTTACCACCGCGACGACAGAACTGCGTGACAGCGCGCTCGATCCGTCCGAACCGACCGAACCGCTCCCCACCAGCCGCGAGCTGATCGAGCGCACCTTGGAGATGGCCAGGCTGGCAGCGGAGATCGAGCGCCAGAGCGAAACCTACGCCAAGCGCCCGAAGCGCAAGTTTGTCTCGGCCAGCACCCGTGAATACGAATATGCCGCCTATCTGCGGGCCTGGGTCAGCCGCGTGGAGCGCATCGGCAACCTCAACTACCCCGACGAGGCGCGCCAGCGCAATCTGACCGGCCAGCTGGTGATGACCGTCGCCGTGCGGCGTGACGGTTCGGTGGAGCGGATCGATGTCGTGCAATCGAGCGGCTATCCTCTGCTGGACGACGCCGCGCAGCGCACGGTGCGGCTGGCGGAACCGTTTGGTCCGCTGCCCGAAACCCGCGAACGGATCGACGTGCTGCATATCACCCGGACTTGGCAGTTTCTGCCCGGCAACGTGCTCCGCAACGAATAGCCCGGCGCCAGCGGCAGACCCGCCGGTGCCGAGTACAATGGGGCGATGCAGCCAGGGACCTCACTCGGCAACCACTTTCTGATCGCCCTACCGGCGATGCTCGACCCGAATTTCTCGCGCGGGGTGACCCTGCTTTGCCACCACAACGACGACGGCGCGATGGGCATTCTGCTCAGTCGGCTGTCGACGTATCGGCTTGGTGACGTGCTGCGGCAGATGGATCTGCAGACCGACGACCCGCAGCTGGCGGCGACGCCGGTGCTGCTCGGCGGTCCGGTGCAGCCCGAGCGCGGGTTTGTCCTGCATGAACCCTGCACCGATGCGTGGGACTCGACGTTTGTGGTTTCGCCGGTGCTGCATATGACCACCTCGCGCGACATCCTCGCCGCCATGGCGCAGGGTGTGGGCCCGGCCCGTGCCGTGGTTGCCCTGGGTTATGCCGGCTGGTCGGACGGACAGTTGGAAAGCGAACTGCAGGCCAACGCTTGGCTGACGGTGGCGGCGGACCCCAGCATCCTGTTCGACACGCCGCTCGAAGCACGTTGGGAGGCTGCGGCGCGTTTGATGGGCGTTGACCTGAGTCGGGTGACCGCCTATTCGGGTAGGGCGTGAACTCGGCCACCGTGCCGCGCTGCGCGCTGGGATTCGATGTTGGCGCGCGTCGCACCGGTGTCGCTGTTGGCAACAGCCTGACCATGAGCGCCCGCGCGCTGCGGGTGATCGAGCACACCGACGCGTCGCTGACCTGGTCGCGGATCGACGCGTTGCAGCGCGAATGGCGGCCCGACGTGCTGGTGGTGGGCGAGCCGCTGACCCTCGACGGTGGCGCGCAGCCAGCCACCCATCGGGCACGCCAATTCGCCGCTCAGCTCAGCGAGCGCTACGGTCTGCCGGTAGTCCTGGTCGATGAGCGCAGCAGCTCGAAAGAGGCCGACGCCCGCTTTGTCGGCGCGCGCGCGCGGGGCGCAGCGCGGCGCCGCGACGCCGCGCTGCAGGACGCGATTGCCGCCCAGATCATCCTCGAACGCTGGCTGCTGGCCGGCATGCCCAACACCCACTCCGCATGACGACCACCGTGCCACTGCGCCACCTGTTGGCGCTCGATCATCTGCCCCGCTCCATCATCGAAAGCCTGCTGCAGCGGGCCCAAGCGCTCCGTCCGCTGGCCCTGTCCGGCGCTGCCGGGCTGCGCCCGCTGACCGGGCGAGCGATGGCCAATCTGTTCTTCGAGCCATCAACACGAACGCGCTGCTCCTTCCAGCTGGCGGCGGCACGGCTCGGCGCTGAGGTCGTCAACATCGATATGGCGACCTCATCATCGCGCAAGGGCGAATCGATCGCCGATACGCTCGCCACGCTGGAGGCCATGGGGGTCACCCTGTTCGCTGTCCGCCATTCGATCGACGGCGTGGTCGCCGAACTGGCGTCCACCTGCGCGCCCTCGACGCGCCTGATCAATGCGGGCGATGGACGCAGTCACCATCCCACCCAGGGACTGCTCGACATGCTGACCATCCGGCAGCACAAGGGCGCCGACTTCTCACAGCTCCGGATCGCGATTCTTGGCGACATCCGTCACTCGCGGGTGGCACGCTCTGACCTGCACGCTCTGCGAGCGCTGGGCGCGGGAGATGTTGTGCTGGCAGCTCCCGAAGCCCTGCTGCCGGTCACCGCCAGCGGCAGCGGCTGGCGCTTGGCGGAAAGCGCAGATGCGGCGGTTCGCGATGCCGATGTCGTCATCACCCTGCGCCTGCAGCGTGAGCGAATGGAGGAAGGCCTGGTGCCGTCGCTGGAAGCGTTCTATACCGACTGGGGACTGAGCCCGGAGCGGCTGCGGTTGGCGAAGCCGGACGCCATCGTCATGCATCCGGGGCCGATGAATCGCGGCGTGGAAATCGCCGACTGCGTGGCCGACGGCGCCCAGTCAGTTATTCGCGAGCAGGTCTCGAACGGCGTGGCGGTGCGAATGGCGGTGCTCGAGACGCTGGCGGCAAACTGAGCTGGCGGGATTCTCCCGTTGGCCGACCCTGGCGCGACTGGGCGTAGCGCCGAGCGATTGATGGCGGAACAGTTTCCGCCGGCGGGTCGAGACCCGCCCTACCTTGACTCGACCAGCTCGACGCCGTCCAGTCCCTGCGACAAGGTGTGGACATCGCCGCCCTGCGACAGCTTGATGCGCAAGCGGACTTCATTGCTGGAGTCGGCGTGGCGCAGCGCATCCTCGTAGCTGATCTCGCCGGATTGGTATAGCTCGAACAGGCTCTGATCAAACGTGCGCATGCCGAGGTTGGTCGACTCCTTCATCACTTCCTTGATCTTGTGCACCTCGCCGTCGCGGATGTAATCCTGCACCAACGGCGTGCCCAGCAGCACTTCCATTGCGACCCGCCGCGCCTTGCCGTCGGGCGTCGGGATCAGCTGCTGGGCGACGATGCCTTTCAGATTGAGCGACATATCCATCAACAGCTGGTTGCGGCGGTCATCCGGGAAGAAGTTGATGATCCGGTCGAGGGCCTGGTTGGCATTGTTGGCGTGCAGCGTGCACAGCACCAAGTGGCCGGTTTCGGCGAAGGCGATGGCGTGGTCCATGCCCTCGCGGGTGCGCACCTCACCGATCATGATCACGTCGGGCGCCTGGCGCAGGGTGTTCTTCAGCGCCGCATCCCAGCTGTCGGTGTCGATTCCGACCTCGCGCTGGGTAACGATGCAGCCCTCGTGCTTGTGTACGAACTCGATCGGGTCCTCGATGGTGATGATGTGGCCGGACGAGTTCTGGTTGCGATAGCCGATCATCGCCGCCAGCGAGGTCGACTTGCCGGTGCCGGTAGCACCGACAAAGATGATGATTCCGCGCTTGGTCATGGCCAGCGTCTTGACCACCGGCGGCAGGTTGAGCTCATCGAGCGTCGGGATCTTGCTCTCGATCCGCCGCAGCACCATGCCGACCTGGTTGCGCTGATAAAAGCAGGACACGCGGAAACGGCCAACGCCGGACACGCCGATCGCGAAATTGCACTCGTGGGTCTTCTCGAACTCCTCGCGCTGCGAGGGATTCATCACGTTGAGCACCAGATCGCGCGCCTGCTGCGCGGTGAGTGGGCTCTGGGTGATTGGCTGCAGGCGACCCTGCAGCTTCATCGACGGCGGCGCGCCGGCGGTGATGAACAGGTCGGACGCCTTCTTGTGCGCCATCAGCTTGAGGAAACTGGTGAAATCCACGCTGCTCATTGGCTTGCTCCGGGACTAAGGGCTCGGGACGCAGGAACGCAGAAGAGCCTTCCGTCACACCCCTGTTGCACGCCGGGAAACGTTCGTCCTGTCATATCGATCCAGTCCTGCCGCATATGCCTTGCCTCTTCGAGCCGCGGGTTACGCCCGACGCGCCTTACTCGAACAATCGCTTGTCCTTGGCGTATTCGCGGGCCTGCTGGCGGACAATCTGGCCGCGTTTGACGAGGTCCTGCAGGCACTGGTCGAGCGTCTGCATGCCGACGTTCTGACCAGTCTGGATGGCCGAATACATCTGCGCGACTTTGTCTTCGCGGATCAGGTTGCGGATCGCCGGCACCGCCACCATGATCTCGTGCGCAGCGACGCGGCCACCGCCGACCTTCTTCAGCAGCGACTGCGAAATCACTGCGCGCAGGGACTCCGACAGCATCGAGCGCACCATCGGCTTCTCGCCGGCCGGGAATACGTCGATCACCCGGTCGATGGTCTTGGCAGCGGAGCTGGTATGCAGCGTTCCGAACACCAGATGGCCGGTTTCGGCGGCGGTCAAGGCCAAGCGGATGGTCTCCAGGTCACGCAGCTCGCCAACCAGGATGTAGTCCGGGTCTTCACGCAGCGCCGAGCGCAGCGCTTCGGTGAAGCCGTGGGTGTCACGGTGGACCTCGCGCTGGTTGATCAGACAGCGGTTGGACGTGTGGACAAACTCGATCGGGTCCTCGACGGTGAGGATGTGCCCGTACTCGTTCTTGTTGATGTGATCGACCATCGCGGCGAGCGTGGTCGACTTGCCCGAGCCGGTGGGTCCGGTGACCAGGATCAAGCCCTGCGGCTGATTGATCAGCTCCGCGAAAATCTTTGGCGCGGCCAAGTCCTCCAGCGAGAGCACCTCGGAGGGAATCGTCCTGAAGACGGCTCCAGCGCCGCGATTCTGGTTGAACGCATTGACGCGGAAGCGCGCCAGCCCGGCAATCTCGAAGCTGAAGTCGACCTCCAGGAACTCTTCAAAATCGCGCCGCACCTTGTCGGACATGATGTCGTAGACCAGCGCGTGAACCTGCTTGTGGTCGAGCGCTGGAATGTTGATCCGGCGGACATCGCCGTCAACGCGGATCATCGGCGGCAGGCCAGCCGACAGATGCAGGTCAGAAGCCTTGTTCTTGACCGAAAATGCCAGCAGTTCGGCAATATCCATGCGCAATCCCCCCGGGGTGTCCGATAGACTGGCGGTTCGATTCTGACGATCCGCCCTGTGGCCGAGTATAGCGCCGTCCATGGGCTTTGCTAGGCGCCGATAGGCGCCGTCATTCAAGACCCTGGACCCGCAGATGCTGGCTGTCGCCAAACCCCAACCGCCGGCGTCCGGCGCGCTGCAAGAACTGGCCGGGCAGCTGCAGAAGGCGGCGGAGCGCGCCGGGCGGGCCACGCCGGTTCGCCTGCTGGCCGTGTCGAAAACCCGTCCGGCGGGAGCAATCCGGGCATTGGCAAGCGCAGGTCAGCGAGCCTTCGGCGAAAACTACGTGCAGGAGGCAGCGACCAAGCAGGCCGAGCTGGCCGACCTCGGACTCGAATGGCATCTGATCGGCCATCTGCAGTCCAACAAGTGCCGCGCGGCCGCCCGCCATTTCGACTGGGTCCAAAGCGTCGATCGGCCGAGTCTGGTCGCTGGCCTGAATGCCGCCCGCGACCCCGCGCGCGGACCGCTGAACGTCTTGATCCAGGTTGACATCGATGCCGAGGAAAGCAAGTCCGGCTGCCGGCCCGAGCAGGTCGCCGCGCTGGCCACCGCCGTAGCAGCCGCGCCGGCCTTGAGCCTGCGCGGACTGATGGCCATTCCGGCGCCGCACCCCGACCTGGTGCAGAGGCGGCTGGCGTTTTCGCGCATGCGTGCGCTGTTCGAGCAGGTTCGCGACGCTCATCCGTCGGTCGACACCCTGTCGATGGGAATGAGCGACGACTTCGAGCTGGCAGTTTCCGAAGGTGCGACGATGGTGCGGATAGGATCGGCGCTGTTTGGCCAGCGCGTGCCGATGGCGCCAGCATCCGGCTATCCTGCCGCCCCGTGAGTCGCGAATATCAGATCAATGCCCCAGTCCATCTCCGCATCGACGCCTACGGCAGTCTCCCGTGATCCAGCGCCGGCCATCGTTTTCATTGGCGGCGGCAACATGGCGCGGTCACTGATTGGCGGCTTGATCGAGCGCGGCACATCGCCTGCCAGCATCCATGTCGCCGAGCCCAACGCGACGGCGCGCAGCGCACTTGCCGAACGCTATGGCGTGCATGTCGTCGACGACAACGCCGCCGCCGTCGTCCACGCCGGCACCCTCGTGCTGGCGGTCAAGCCGCAGGTCATGCACGCGGTTTGCACACAAATCCGCGGCAGCCTTCCCGTCGACGCGCTATGCCTGTCGATTGCCGCCGGCATCACCGCAAGCCAGCTCGATGGCTGGCTCGGAGGCGGTCGCGCGGTCGTCCGCTGCATGCCCAACACGCCTGCACTGGTGGGCGTGGGCGCCACCGGCCTGTTCGCCAATCCGCACACCAGTGAAGCCCAGCTGGCGCGCGCCGAGGCGCTCATGGGCGCGGTTGGCATCACCGTCAGGATTTCCGACGAAGCGCTGATGGATGTGGTCACTGCGCTCTCCGGCAGCGGCCCGGCGTACATATTCCTGCTCGCCGAAGCGATGCAGTCTGGCGCCCAGGCGCAGGGGCTGCCTGCCGCAGCGGCGCGCCGGCTGACCGCCCAGACCCTGCTCGGCGCTGCCCGCATGCTGGCTGAGGATAGTGAAGACGCCGCCACCCTGCGGAGCCGGGTCACGTCGCCGGGCGGCACCACCCAAGCGGCGATCAAGACCCTGCAGACCGGTGGTTTCGAGGCGTTGCTGGCCAACGCCATCGCAGCCGCCACCCTGCGCGGCCGCGAGCTGGCGCGCGCCGCTGAAGGCGCCGAATGAGCTACCTCGTCGACGCCGGCGCGCTGTTGATCGAGGTGCTGTTTGGGCTCGCCTGCAGTCTGTTCCTCATTCGAGTTCTGCTGCAGCTGGTTGGCGCCAACTTCTACAATCCGATCTGTCAGTTCGTGTACGAGACAACCAACCCGGTGCTGCTGCCGCTGCGCAAGCTGCTGCCCACCCAAGGTCGCTTCGATCTCGCCGGCACGTTGGTCGCGCTGCTGCTGCAGGTGCTCAAGGTACTGCTGTTGGCGCTGCTGGTCGGTGCGGGGCTTAGCGTTCCGAGTCTGCTGCTGCTGGGTGTCGTGGAACTCCTATCGCTGCTGCTGGGCATCTATTTCTGGCTGATTCTGGCGCGGGCCGTCTTGAGTTTCGTCGGCGTCGACCGCCGCCACCCGGCCCTGCCCCTGCTTGCCCAGCTGACTGAGCCGGTGCTGGGACCGCTGCGCCGCGCGCTGCCCGCCACCGGCGCAATCGACCTGTCGCCAATGCTCGTAATCCTTGCAATTCTGTTGGCCCGGCTGCTCATCATTGCGCCCCTGACCGACCTGGCTCGCGCTCTTGCTGCAGTCTGACCGCGGCCTATCGCCCTGCAGATCGACACTGGTGGAGACCCTGCACATGCAAACGACCATCCGACTGGGCCCCTTGCTGCTGGCGCTGCTCGCCGCAGTGGCGACGCTTCCGGCACATGGTCAGGCGACCACCGAGCTCGGCGATCACGTGCTGCTCGCCAACGCCATCAGCAGCCTCGAGCTGACACCGGACGTCGCTCGGCGCAGCGGCGTCACGCGCTCCGCCAGCCGCGGCCTGCTGAACATCGCGATCCGGAGAAAGCTGCCCGAGGGCGGCGACGTTGCGGCGCGCGCCGCGGTCAGCGCCGACGCGATCTCGTTCAGCGGCCAACGGCAGATTCTCAGCCTGCGTGAGGTTGTCGAGGGCGACAGCGTGTACTACCTCGCCGAACCGCGCATTGCTGAGGGCGAGGCGCTCACCTTCGAGGTGACAGCCCGCCCCGAGGGCAGCGCGACCGTGCTGCAGGCGCGCTTCAAGCAGACCTTTTTTGCGCCCTTGCCAAAATGACCCTTACCGCAATCCGTCACGGCCAAGCTTCGTACGGAACCGATGATTACGACCGGCTTTCGCCGGCTGGCTGGGAGCAAAGCCGGCGCCTCGGCGAGTGGCTTGCCGGACACGGTCAGACCTTCCGCCACGTTGTATGCGGCGCCATGCGCCGCCACCGCGAAACCTTCGAGGCGATTGCCGGCCGCTATGAGGCGTACGGAATAGCACTGCCGGAACCGGTGTTCGACCCGGATCTGAACGAGTTTGACCACCGTGCCGTGATCGACGCCTACCTGGCCGAGCGTCCGGATGCGCGTTCAGCCGCGGTCGGCAGCGGCGAGCGGCCGACGCCGCAATCGGTGATGCGTCTACTGCATGGCGCGTTGAGTCGCTGGGCGGAGGGCGCCTACGAACAACAGCTGGCCGAAGGTTGGACGCCGTTTGGCGAGCGCGTGGCGCGCGGCGGCGGCCGACTGCTTGAACTGACGACGGACGGCGACGTGCTGCTGGTGTCGTCCGGCGGCACGCTGTCGCGACTGGCGCAACGTGCGCTGGAGGCGCCTGATCTGCGCACCGTCGAGTTGAACCTCAGCCTGCGCAACAGCGGCATGTGCGAGTTCCACAGCTTCAGCGGCGCACTTCGTCTGGGCAGCTGGAATTCACTTCCGCACCTCGCCGACGCGCGTGAGCTGTGGACCTACTTCTGAGCGCAGCCAGCCCGTCCTTGGCGGCACCAGCGGCAGTGGTCGGAAGAATCGCTGGCGGTGGCCCGACGGGGCCCGACCCGCGCCACCCACGGAGAGCGCCTTGCACGACCCCTTGACGCTTCCCGAATCGGCCCTTGCGAGCTATCTCGAAGCCCAGCTGCCGGATTTTCGCGGACCCCTGGTCGCGCGCAAATTTTCAGGCGGACAGAGCAATCCCACCTATCGGATCGATGCCGCCAGCGGCAGCTACGTGCTGCGCCGCAAACCGCCGGGCGCGCTGCTTGCCTCGGCCCATGCGGTGGATCGCGAGTTTCGAGTGCTCACAGCGCTGCACGGAACGACGCTGCCGCTGGCGCGTCCCCTGCACCTGTGTCGCGACATTTCCATCATCGGCTCGATGTTCTATCTGATGCAGTTCGTCGAAGGGCGCATCTTCTGGGATCCGGCCTTGCCCGAGATTGATGTGGCGTCGCGCAGCGACTATTACTCGTCGATCATGCAGACCTTGGCGACGCTGCACGGTATTGATCCGGTATCGGCGGGGCTGGCCGACTACGGCAAACCGGGCAACTACTTCACCCGCCAGATCAGCCGCTGGAGCGAGCAATACCGGGCCAGCGTGACCCGCCCGATTGCCGCCATGGACGAACTCATGCTGCGTTTGCCGGCGGCCTGCCCGGCAGACGATGGCCGGGTGTCGCTGGTGCACGGCGATTTCCGCATCGACAACCTGATTTTTGACCCACTGCAGCCGCGGGTAATTGCGGTGGTTGACTGGGAGCTCTCCACCTTGGGTCACCCGTTGGCCGATCTGGGCTACTTCTGCATGGCGCTGCGACTGCCGCGCAACGCCAGCCTGCCGGGCCTGGGCAATCTCGACCGCAGTGCCGCTGGCATCCCGGACGAGGCCGCGCTGCTGGCGTGCTACGCCGAGCTCAGCGGCGAGCGCAGCGTGCCCGACTGGCAGTTCGTGCTGGCGTTCAGCTTTTTCCGCCTGGCCGCCATCGCGCAGGGCGTAGCCAAGCGCGCCGAGCAAGGCAACGCATCCAGCGAGCGCGCTGCTCAGGCCGGGCAGATGACCGGCGTTCTGGCCGAGATGGGACTGGCTGCGCTGCAGGCCTGAGGGGTTTCCGCGCTCAGTCGGCGCACTGCTTCGACCAATTCTGGATGATGCGCTCGATGGCCTGCACTCCGTCGGTAAGCGCCGCGGGCCCGGGCTGCAGGATCAGCGGCGACTTGATCTCGTGCAGCTGACCGCCGCGCACCGCCGGCACGTCCTGCCAGCCTGGCCGCGCAGCAACGCTGCCGGCTTGGAACTTCTTGCCGCACCAGGAGCCGATCACGATATCCGGCGCCCGGCCGATGATCTGACTGTCGTCTGCCAGGATGCGGTCGCGCGCCAGCGAGCAGGCGGCACGCTCGGGAAACAGGTCGTCTCCGCCGGCGATCCGGATCAGCTCGGCAACCCACTGGATCGCGGGGATTCGCGGCTCATCCCACTCCTCGAAATAGACTCGCGGCCGGCGCGGCAATAGCGCAGCGCGCGCCGCAATCCGCTCCAGCCCGCGTTCGAGCTGCAGGGCCAACGCGTCGCCGTCAGCGCTGCGCCCGACCATCCCGGACAGACGCCGGACGTAGTCGAGTATCCCGGCGACACTGCGGTGGTTGGCAATCCAAACCTCCACCCCAGCCTTGATCAGGGCCTGCGCGATGTCGGCCTGGATATCGGAGAATCCGATCGCCAGATCGGGCTTCAGATCGACGATGCGGTTGATCTTCGCGTTCAGGAACGCGCTGACTTTCGGCTTGTCCCGCCGCGCCTGCGGCGGCCGGACAGTGAAGCCTGAGATACCTACGATCCGCGCCTGCTCACCGAGCAGGTAGAGCGTTTCGGTCGGCTCCTCGGTGAGGCAGATTATTCGCTGGGGACCCATGGGGTGGGGGCTGGCGGCTGGGGGCTGGGGTCGGAACTCGTGCAACGGAGAAACGGGAACGGGAACGGGAACGGGAAACAAGCTGGGCCTGGGCGGCTCAGGGGAAAAGCATTCGCTTGGTCCAGGTGGCGTCGGGCTGCTGCTCGTACAGATAGCGCTCGTGCAGCCGGTACTGCGCGCCAAACCAGAGTTCGATGCGGTCCGGCATGACTCGGAAACCCGACCAGTGCGGCGGTCGGTGGACCGGCTGATCGTGAAAACGGCGCTCGACTTCCTCGATGCGGGCGTCGAAGGTCGCCCGTGAGTCGAGCGTCGCGGACTGGTCCGACGCCCAGGCGCCAATCTGGCTCATCCGCGGTCGCGAAGCGAAATAGGAGTCTGCTTCGGTCGCATCAACCGGCTGCACCGGGCCCTCAAATCTGGCCTGCACGCCATGGTCGATATGCTTCCAGTGAAACAGCAGCGCCGCCTGCGGATGGTCGTGCAGCTCGCGACCCTTCTGGCTGCCAAAGTTGGTGTAGAACACCAATCCGCGCTCATCGAACGCCTTCAGCAGCACCGTGCGGGCGGAAATGCGCCCGTCCAAGGTGCTGGTGGCGACGGTCATGGCGGTGGGTTCGGGGTCGCCACTGGAGCGGGCCCGCTCCAGCAGGTCGCGGAAGGCCACGATGGCCTCGGCGTAGGCGTCGCTCATGCGGGGTGACTCCGTGCGGGCTGCAGCCGCAGTGTAGCGCCAGCTGACGCGATCAGACCGTGGAGACGGCCTGCGCCAGATGGCCAAAAGCGGCTTCCACGCCCTCGCCGGTGCCAGCCGAAACCAGAAACGCCGGAATATCCGGCGCCAGCTGCGCGGCTACCTCACCCGCAGGCGGCACGCCTTCGAACTGATTGAGGATGAGCACCTGCGGTCGCTCGCCGATAAGCTTGGCCGCCATCCTGCCAACCTGCAGCGCCAGGCTAATGCTCTCCCGGTTGCCGGCGTCGGCAATCAGCGCAAACCCGTCGGCGTGGGCCAGGAACGCCTGGCTGAGGGAATCCAGCGACGAACGCCCGCGCAGATCCCACAGTGCGCACTCGATACCGCTGCCAGGCGCCCGCCAGTTGTGCACCCAAAGGCCATCGGGTCGGACCGCAGGCGACGCTCCCAGGTGGGAGGCAAGTTTGGACTTGCCGACACCGGAGTCGCCCAGCAGACAGAGTTTGCGCACGCGATTGGACATGGCTGCGAGATTTGCAGTGGATGGGACATCAAAGATGCAGCAGCACGGGTGCCGCCACTGCGGCGCGACTATAGCAAAGCGGCTGGCAGCTGCTGCTGGCCGCGCGCAGCATAGCCCGCAGCAAAGTCCGGGTAGCGCAGCGCAAAGCCACTGTCGCGAAGCTGGCGGTTGCTGACCCGGCGGCCGGTTTCCGCGGCTCCCGCGGACAACGGCGGGACGGCTGGCACCTGCTGCAGCTGCCGCAGGCACGCCAGGACCTCGTCGTCGCGCGCGGGCCGGTCGTCGCTGACGCACAGCAGCGCCGGCGGCCGCGCCAGCTGCAGCAGGTGCATCAGTGCGGCGGCGGCATCGTCGATGTGGACCCGGTTGCCCCAGCGGGCCGCGCCCGGATCCCCGTCACGGGCGCGCTGCCAAAGCCGTTCGCGGCCTGGGCCGTAGAGCCCACTCAGGCGGACGGCGGTGGCGGCCGGGGCGACCGCGTGCAGGCGCTGCTCCGCTTCCAGCAGCAGGTGGCCGTTGAAGGCGTTTGGCTCGGTCACGGTCGTTTCGTCAACCCAGCCGCCGGCATCCTCGCCATAGACCGCCGTGCTCGAGGCAAACAGCAGCCGCAGCGGCGCGTCGGGCAGCAGATCAAGCAGACGCTGCAGACCATCGACGTACGTGTTCCGATACGCCTGCGGCGTGCGCTGATCGGCACTGGCCAGGTAGGCGATCGCGCTGAGTTCGCCGTCCAGCAGACCGCGCGGCAGGGGCTGCGTCAGATCGATGGCGACCCGTTCGAACGCCGCCGGCAGAAGCTCGGCGCGGCGCCGCAGCGCCAGCACCTCGCCACCGGCCTGCGCCCAGCGCAGGCCCAGTCGGATACCCAGATCGCCGCAGCCGGCGATCAGCAGCCGCATCAGGCGGAAGCCGCCTGCGTCGCTGCGGCAGGTCCGCCCGTGCGCGGCAGGTAGCGCAGCCAGATCAGCCACACCGCCAGCGCGTCGAGCACGATCAGCGCCTGCCACAGGTACAGGTGAAACCAGTCGAACGCGACCTGGCTGTACTGGCCCATGTAGAAGAGCGAAATGATGCGCACAAGATTCAGCGCCTGGATCGCGAAGAACCCGATCACGACGCCCACCAGCTTGTGCATCCACGGCGCCGGAAACGCCATCACGGCCGCAACCAGGATGATCACCGCCTCGATGCCGTCGCAGCCCGGCGCAATCGCCACCGCAAAGCCGTTGGTGAGGCTGCGGATTACGATACCTTCGGTCATCACGTTGTTGTCGAACAGCATGATGAGCCAGCCGCTGACATCGGCCAGTACGCCAGTAAAGGGCAGGGTGAAGTGGTCGCGAGCGAAGTTGGTGATGCGGAAGCCGAACATGGCGAGCAGCAGCGCGACAAACAGGAAGAAAAAACGAAGCATTTGGCGAGAAGTCGATTGCGTTGGTCCAAATGCTAGCATCGAGTGATGAATCCAGCTCCCAATCTGACCTTTGTTGGCCCGATGGGCGCGGGCAAGACATCCATCGGTCGGCGGGTCGCCGAGCGCTTGGATCTGCGGTTCGTTGATGTCGATCACTGGATCGAGCACCAGCTGGGTGTCAGCATCGCCACCGTATTCGAGCTGGAGGGCGAGGTCGGCTTCCGGCGACGCGAGCGTGACGCGCTGGTCACGCTTTGCAGCAGTCAGGGACTCCTGATCGCCACTGGCGGTGGCGCCGTGCTGGATGCGAGCAATCGCGCGCTTCTGGCCGACAGCGGCTACGTTGTCTGGCTTCGCGTAGCGGTCGATCAACAGCTTGCTCGGCTGGCCCGTGATCGCTCCCGTCCGCTGCTGCGCGGTGGCGACCGCCGACAGCGGCTGGAGGCGATGGCGGCGCAGCGCAACCCGCTGTATGCGGAACTGGCTGACTGGGTGTTCGAATCCGACGGACGCAAGGTCAGCGCGGCAGCTGATCGGCTTGCCAGCGCGCTGCGGCAGCGCTGGCAGCGCATCGAGCAGGCCGCATGAGCGCTATTCGCGAGCTGCAGGTGGCGCTCGGCGCCCGTGGCTATCCCATCCGCATTGGCGCCGGATTGCTCCGCCAGGCCGATGAACTGCGCCGGCACATTGGCGGGCGTCACGTGCTGCTGGTGACCGACAGCAACGTCGCCGAACACTACCTCGAACCGGTCAGCGCAGCGCTGCACGGGTTTGCGCGGCGCACGGTGGTGCTGCCGCCGGGCGAGCAGGAGAAGACCCTGCAACGATTCGCCGAGCTCATGCACGTGTTGGCCGAACTGCGCGCCAGCCGCGACGTCACCCTGATCGCGCTGGGCGGCGGCGTGGTGGGCGATCTGACCGGATTCGCGGCAGCCAGCTGGATGCGCGGCGTGCGCTTCATCCAGCTGCCGACCACTCTGCTGGCGATGGTCGACTCGTCAGTCGGTGGCAAAACCGCGGTCGATCTGCCGGCCGGCAAGAATCTGGTCGGCGCCTTTCATCAGCCCAGCGCAGTCATTGCCGATACCGACGCGCTGGCCACCCTGCCGGCGCGCGAGCTGCGCGCTGGCCTGGCCGAAGTAGTGAAGTACGGGGCACTCGGCGACGCCGACTTTTTCAGCTGGTTGGAGGTCAACGCCGACGCCCTGCTGGCGCGCGACGCCGAATCGCTGGCCGAAGCCATTGAGCGCTGCTGCCTGCACAAGGCAGCCATCGTGGCGCGCGATGAAACCGAGCAGGGTGAGCGGGCGCTGCTCAACCTCGGCCACACCTTCGGGCACGCCATCGAGGTCGAGTCGGGCTTTGGCAGCGTGCTGCACGGCGAAGCGGTGGCCATTGGCATGGTTTGCGCGGCGCGGCTGTCAGCGTCCATCGGCCTCGCGTCGCGCGCCGATACGGCGCGGCTAATCAGCTTACTGGAGTCGCTCGGTTTGCCAAACCGGATTCCGGCGGAGCTGGATCCCGAGCAGCTGCTGGCGGCCATGCGTCTGGACAAGAAGGCGATTTCGGGTCGCCTGCGCCTGATCCTGTGGCGGGCGGTGGGTGCGGCCGAGATCGTCGATGGCTTGAGCGACCGCGCGGTGCTCGACGCACTCAGGGACTGACGGATGCTGCCGCGGCACGCGAATTAATTCGGCTTTTTCATAAAATCCGTAAGCATAGTCGCGCAAAGTACTGATCGAAAAAGTGATTTACCTGAGGAGCGTTGAATCGGGCTGCGCGGCCGACGGAGGCGAGTTCGTCGTTCGACCAAGAGACCGGCAGGTGCGTCTGCAATTGATGCAACACCCGGGGTAGGTGCTTGCGCGATTTTTGCGTATCCTATCTTTTTATGTGGAGTTGCTGATGCGTCCCTTCGCTACATCTCTGCTGATCGTCCTTGTGCTGGCTGGCTGCGGCCAGTCCAGTACGTCAGAAACGACCTCACCCGTCGGGCCCGTCGCC
>JBBRBN010000060.1:0-23913 GCA_038205755.1 Lysobacterales bacterium
GGCCGAGGCTTTGGCGGTGCAAGGTAGGCTGTAAGTGAAGGACTCGCGTGACCTGACAGTGAGAGAAACGCTTGCGCGTCCGTCTGCACAAGTTCGCGGCAGGTGGGCGGACTTGTTGTAGGGTCTCAGGGGGTCGGAGGCAACGTCAGCCCGCGCGGCCAGGCGTCGGCCTCGCGGTCGTCGGGTGGCAGCGCCAGCAGAGCGTCGATCCGGGCCAGATTGGCGGCGTCACCCAGTCAATCGTCGACACCCACAATTCGACCGCAGTAGCGGGATTTCCTATCCTTCACGCGCGTTCTCAGGGGGTCGGTCGCGAAGCTTCGAGGGCTGCCGTTGCGCCATGAAAAAAGAGTTGTAAAAATTGAATGGGGGGTAGACTCCGCCGCTTACCTTAGCTGCAGCAGAATATAAGCAATGAATCTGACGCGATACTTAAGCTCCGTGGCGCTACTCCTGTTCTTCGCGAGCAGCGTCAATGCCGCGGCCATTCAGTGCACCGGATGTAGTGAGAGCGTATACCCGCAACGTGCAATGCAGCTGGGGCGCGGCACGCATGTCGTATTTGACTTGCTGAATCGGCGAGCGGCTGCGTTCACGGTGATCTACGATACCGAGCTGCGTATGTGGGACGTAAAGCCGTCTGCTTTGGCGCCAGAAGCAGCCGAGTGGGTGAGTGCGTTGGCGGACTACTATGCCGACACCGGCGGTTTGATGTCGAAAACCGTCGAAGTGAGCTCAGAGCAACTCGGGATCGTTGGTCTCGGCGGAGCCAGTGCGTACGACGTACTTCGCGACCGCAATCTTCGGGTAAGGATTGGCGATCGCCTTGCGACCGCCGGGATTCCCGCAGCTGACGGCACCCGCGCCTTCACGACGATGGTCGATGTGGCGCGACGCATCGGATACGGAACCACGGGCTGGGTGGACGGGGTCACAATTGACGTGAGAATCGTGTTCACCGATGGCGCCTCGATGACGTTTCGCGTAACTCCAGATTCCCTGCAGGCGCCCTACCTTGAGGGCAGCGCACGCTCGGCGTCGGGCGAAGGCTTGCTAGAGGCCAATACCCGCGAATACGAGGGTACTTACAACCTCCCCAGCAGCCAAGAAAGTGAGCAGTTCCTGCGGCGCGCAGGCGAACTTGGCGTAAGAATCGTAAGGGTAGGCGGCGCGAGCGGAGGTGGTCGTTTCAGTTGTACCTTCGACGGCACCTTGCTGACGTGTAGGATTTTTTAGAACAAAGCTTCGTTTGATCAAGGGATCGTATGAGCCTGCGGGCATCGGGTGGCCAAGCAGGGCGATCCGATGCACGTCATCCTCTATCAGCCAGAAATTCCGCCCGACACCGGCAACGTGATCCTTCGCGACACGGCAGCCGACCGCCATGGGCGCGGAAGACTTTCCGGATCTCGTCAATATCGATCCGCCGATTCCAAGCGTCTATTTTGGCCTCCTCGTCGAAATCAGTGGGTGATTCCGTGGGAGCGGCAAGGGGTCAGGTCTGGAAACATTGCATTCCCAGTCACCGGAGAAGGAGGGGGCGTGCTGCGGTACTCTGCCGGCTTGGTTCTTGCTGCTCAAGCGCGACTCTCGCGAGCGGCTGCGAATGGCCGGTAGCCGGAGGCCCAACGCAGCCATTTGAGAAGCTGAGCCCGACCCGTTCTTTACCCCGCTCTTTTTGGCTCCTCGGCGCAATCCGCAGTGGGTGATTGCTCGAACCAAGCATGGGTCCACGACGCTTCCAGAAACCGCAACAGCTTGCGGCAGATTCCCTATCGCCCGCGCCCGAGCTCCGGGCGTGACGGCCTCCTGGCGCGACCTGCGAGACCCTGCTGCGGTTAAGCTCCCGTCTCGCCAAAAGGGGGATTCGACCATGACCCAGCCACTTCTGCCCACCGCCTCCGACGAGCGCACGGTCGAACTCGACGTGGTCCGCGGATTCGCGCTGCTGGGCATCCTGTTGATGAACATCGAGGGCATGGTGGGTCCGCTGTTCAACGCACTCAGCGGACTCGACCCGGCTCTGACCGGCGCCGACCGCGTCGTTGACGCGGCCATCTACGTCTTGGTCCAGGGCAAGTTTTTTACCTTGTTCTCGCTGCTGTTTGGCGCCGGCTTCGCGCTCTTTCTGCAGCGCGCCCAGCGTCGGGACCGCCCCGGAGGCTGGCTGTTCTTCCGCCGCCTCGTGGTGCTCGCCGGATTCGGGCTCCTGCACGGCCTGTTCATCTGGTCGGGCGACATCCTCTTCATGTACGCCTGCATCGGCCTGTTCATGCTGCTGTTCTTTCGCCGCACGCCGGCCGGCCGCCTGCTGCAGTGGGGTCTGTTTTTCTATCTGATCCCGGTTGGTCTGACCGCGCTGATGGTGTTTGCCGGATGGGCCACCCAGTTCGATCCCAACGCCGCCGCCGAGTTCGAGCAGGGCCTGGAGGAGGCGCGCCAGCAAATGGAGGGTGGCGCCGAGGCGCAGCGGGTCGCCTATGGCCCAGAAAGCAGCTTTGCCGAGGCCAATCAGCGCCGGCGCGCGGACCTGGCGGTCATGAACGAGCTGCTGTTCTTCTTCGGTCCGCTGGTGCTGGGCATGTTCCTGATCGGCGCGGGAATGATGCGTTTGGGCGCACTGCAGGCCCCTGCGGCCCATCTTCCGCTGTACCGGCGCATGCGCACATGGGGGTTCGGCCTCGGTCTGCCGCTGGTGCTGGCCTCGTTCTGGGCCGTTCCTACGGTGGACTTCGGCCGCGCCGACCTCACCGCGGGTCTGGCTTCGGTGGGCACGGTGCTAGGCAATCTCGCGCTCTGCCTGGCCTATCTCGCGACCCTGATGTTGGCGATGCAGAAGCCAGTCTGGCGCGACCGGCTGCTGTGGCTGGCCCCGGTCGGACAGATGGCGCTGACCAATTACCTGATGCAGTCGATCGTTTGCGTTGGAATCTTCTACGGCTACGGCCTGGGCTATTTCGAGCAGCTGCCGCGTGCCTGGCAGCCGGTGTTCGTCGTGCTGCTGTTTGGCCTGCAGATACTGGCCAGCCGCTGGTGGCTGCAGCGCTTCCGCTTCGGCCCCGCCGAATGGTTGTGGCGCAGCCTGACCTACCTGCGGCCGCAGCCGATGCGGCGCCCATGATGCTCGCCCGGCCGTTGGCGTGGCGCGCGGTCAGTCAGCTCAGATGGTGACCTGGTCGAACTCCTGCATGTTCTCAAGCAGCAGGTAGACGCTCTGTTCCACCGCCTCGCGCGACTGCGCTTGCGACAGCTGGCGGATGCCGTCGACGATGGCGATCCACCAGCGCATGTGGCGGGCGCTGAGCTGGGCGGCGACCGGGATCATGTCGCGGGCGAGACCGAGGATGTCGATGCTTTCGCGCTTCAGCGCGACCATGCTCTCAAGGTCGAGGCGGGCGCCCTGCAGCTCGCGCAGAAAGCGCCGGACGATCTTCGGGTCCTGTTCCAGCGTGGCGGCGACTGCCGGCTCGGCGTTTGGCGGCAGCAGCGCGATATCCAGCTTGGACAGGAAGCCGCGCAGGGTGCCGCGCACGCTCAGCCACAGCTCCTTGCGGTAGGCGCGCTCGCGCGACTTCTGCATCAGGGTGAGCAGACCGACCAGGAAGAAACCTTCCAGGCAGAAGCCGAGCAGCTCGGGAACCAGGTTGTCGACGACCGGACCGCGCTCGCCCGGCGCCCACACGAAGTACGTGAGCAAGGCCAGCCCGGCCGCGCCGAACACCACCATCGGCGCAACCGTCACCAGGCGGTTAGTCCGCACGGCACACCTCGTCTGCGGCGGTTCGCGCCAGCGCCAGCACCACTCGCGAGATCCTGCCGGCCTCCTCGGCGTTCAGATCGAGCGGAAGATTGGTGATGAACACGCTGACGCCGTCGCGCAGCGGGATCGACAGGTAGTCCTTGCGCCGTTCGCTGGTTGCCAGCGCGATGTCCTCAAGGGCGCGCACCTCTTCGACATTGTCGGCATCGGCGCCGGGAATCCGGGTGCACCGATGCAGTGCGTGTCCGCTGATGGAGGCAAAGGTTGTCGCGTTCTGCAGCCAGGCCAGGTAGTCGATCAGCGCCTCGTGCACGCGGGTCTGGTAAAGCGCCAGCACCTCGGGACGGATCGTGCTGCCCTGGATCGTGTGCAGCCGCGCCGCCAGCTTGTCGACGTCAATCAGCCGGATGTCGTCGCGCTCCTCGCGGGTGAGTTCGGTGAACAGCTGCTCGATGGCGTTGGCGCGGCTGCGCGCCACCGCCGGGTTGAGCAGTCGCTGCTTGGATGCCTCGCGCAGAAAATCCAGCAGTTTGGGCGGGGTGTAGTCTTCGGCAGCCATGCGCGGTTCCTCGATTCCGGTCGATCCAAGCGGGCAGCTTACGGCCGGGGAGGGTCGGTTGGTCGCATTGATGCAGCCACGCCGTGGGTGCGGGCATGGGGAGCTGCCGGGAGTCTGGATCGCGCCGAGCGGCGCTCCTGCAGCAGCGCGGCGGCGGTGCCTGGGTTGCGCTGATCGCGCCGAGCGGCACTCATACATCAGCTCGGCGACTGTTTTGCTGCGGCGGGGGAGCAGGGCTCGGCGGCGTGGGCGTCGGGCGGTCGCGGCTACGCCTTCGATATCGCCTCATACGCGGCGAGGATCCGCGGCTGCAGCGACCGGCGAGCGCTGGTCTCCAGCCCCGGCAGCGACTGCAGTTCGATCAGCAGCCCGCGCACCACGGCGCGCGGGTCGGCGGTTTGCTGACCGGCGAGTTTGGCGGCGAGGCGCTGCATCTGCTCCTGCCGGCGCAGCGCGCCGGCGTGAGCGGGCGAGTCGATGCCCGCAATAAGCTCGGCGCGCACCGCCAGCAGTTCGGCGGCATCGGCGTCGAGGGCCAGCTCCGTGCCGCCGTCGAGCAGCATTTGCCAGCGGCTGGCCAGCGCGCTGCGGGCGTCGGCGGGCAGCTGGGTCTCGATCTGCCGGAACTGATCGAGCAGCGCCTCACGGGGGTCTCCGCTGGCGCTGGTCAGCTGGTCGAGCAGCTCGCCGGCGGCGCAGATACGGGCGATGTGCTGCTGCTCGCGCTCGCGCAGCGCCTGCTGCTGGGCAACCAGCACGCGGGCGCTGGCGGCCTCGAAGCGCGACTCCTGCGGGTGGCTGCTGCGCGGCGGCGGTCGGGCGCTGTCGCGGCGGCCGTCGCGGGGGCCGCTGTCGCGCCGATTGCCAGCCTCACGACCGCCGCGCGCCGCGCGCTCAGGTGCGGCGCTGCGCGGCGTCTCGGCCGGGGTGAGCGCGCGCCAGCGCGCCTGCAGAGATTCCAGATGGGCACCGGCGTGCAGCAGCCGATCATGTTCGGCGCTGGCCAGCGCGTCGAGTTCGGCCAGGATCGCCTGGGCGTTCGCGTCGGCCTCGGCGCTGCGCGCGCGCGCGTCGCTTTCCTGCTCACGAACCTGCGCGAACAGCGGATCAATCAGACTGCGGAACTCTGTCCACAGCGTGTCTTCCAGCGTCCGTTCGCTGCGCGGCAAACGCTTCCATTCGGATTGTGCGGTCTTGGCCAGATCGATCGCGGCGGTCGGGTCGGCAGTGCCGAGGTCGCGCCGCAGGCGGGCGATCAGCCGACGTTTGCCGAGTGCCGCCTGCTCGCGCAGTTCGGCCATGGCCGCATCAATGGCCGTCAGGCGTTCGCGCAGCTGGCGGCCGAGCTCGCCGCGCGTCTCCGGACTGACCCCGTCGAGCTCGGGCAGCGCGTCGCGGATCTGCTTGCGCAGTGCCTGCAGCGCGTCGGTGCCTTCGGGCAGCGTGGCGGCGGCGGCAACCAGCGCGCCGATCTGCTCGGAGCGCTCGCCGCGCAGCTCGCGGCGCTTTTCGAAGTAAGGGCGGGCTGGCGCCAGCGCGTGGTGACAGAGGGCGCGGAAGCGGCGCGTCAGCCCGTGTTCGGGTCCCGGCGCGGCGGCACCTTCGATGCCGTCCAGTCGTGCCCACTCGGCCTTCAGCTCCTTGACTTTGTTGGCCAGCGCGTCCGGATGTACGCCGCTGCCGCGCAGCGCTTCGGCGTCATCGCACAGCCGCATGCGCACCTTGCTGCCCGACCAGCGCTGCCAGCGTTCCAGCTTGGCCAGCCCCTCGTCGGCGTCGGCCAGCCGCCGCTGCAGCTCGCGCGGAACGCTGCGGCCGAGCACTTCGCGGGCGCTGCGTGCCACATTCAGGCTGCCGTCCTGCAGCGCCGTCTCAAGCTGCGTGAGCTGCGCGTGGGCGCGCTCGATATGAGCCTGCGTCTCGGCTTCACGCCGCTGCTTCAAACGTGCCTCAATGGCCGCTCGCAGCGCCTGTTGCTGAGCCTGCACGGTGGCGTTGTCGTCGCTCCGATACTGCCGGGCGAGGTCACGAATCGACCTCAGCTGCGCATCGAAATCCTCGGCGTCGACTGCCGGGAGGCGAGCGAGCAGGGCATCCAGCGCCGGCTCGGGCGGCGCCGCAACGGCGGCTGGCGGCAGCTCGACGAGGGCCTCCGCAGGCACCGGGTCGGTGGCCAGCGGCTCAGGCTGGGCCGGCTGGCTGCGCGGAATCGGCTCGCCGCGGGCGGCGCTGAGTGCCGCCTCGGCCATCGCCAGACTGCCATCGGCGCGCCGCTGCAGGTCAGCGTCGACGCGCAGACGAACCGTCAGCCAGGCCTCGCGTAGGGCCACCAGCTGCGCCTCGCGACCGTCCGGCAGCTCGCGTCCCAAGCGGCCGAGCTGGTCGCACAGCGACAGCACCCGCTTGATCAGGGCCGGGCCATCGTCAGCCGCCAGCTGCAGCGCTTCCAGCTTGTCGCGGGCGGCGCGAGTCAGCCGCTTGTCGCGCTTGCGGGCGGCATCGGCAATCTTTTGCAGCGCGTCCGGCGCGTCGATCCGATCGAGCAGCCACAGGCGCAGCGCCGGATCGGGATCGTGGATGCAGCGCTGAATGAACAGCGCGGGTCGACCGCAGCGCTCCAGCGCCAGCTTGCGCAGGGCCGGCAGCGGGCTGTCCTCGGCGACCCGCGTCAACAGTTCGGCATCGTGGGTCTGCAGCAGCGCAGCGCTGCCGGCGTCGAGCATCACCGTCGAGCTGCACAGCACGTCGATCAGGCGCTTGCGGGCGGCCGCTGCCACGCTGGCATCATGCTCGCCGCGCAGTCGCCGCTCCAGCAGCGCCGGGTCGTCAATCCGTCGCAGGGCGGCGGCACGCACGCCGGGATCGGGGTCGGTCTGCACCAGCTCGGCCAGCTTGGCCAGCAGCTGCGGGTCCTGGCTCGACTGCACCGCGCGCAGCCGCAGCGCCGCGTTCTTGTGTTCCCAGTCGGGTTTGCGCAGCAGGCCGAATAGCTTCATTGCGTTACACGGGTAGACCGGAGGAGCCGCACAGCCTGCGGGAATCTGCGCGGCTGTCAACCGCGGGGCAGCCGCCGCCGGCTCAGGCCGGCTGCGGCCGGTAGATGCTGATCCGGTCGCGGCCCTCGCGTTTGGCCTGGTACATCGCTTCGTCGGCCTGGGTCAGCAGCTTGTGCAGGTCGTAGCCAGCCGACACGGTATCGGCCAGGCCAAAGCTGGCGCTGATCTCGAACCGGTGACCGGTTTCGCTGCTGTCGATGCCGCTGCTGGCGCTGCGGCAGCGCTCCGCCAGCGCCAGCGCGGCATCGGCATCGGCGCCGGCAACCAGCAGGGCGAACTCCTCGCCACCCAGACGGCCAATCCGCGCGACATCCGCGCAGGCCGCCTGCTCGATATCGGCCACCCTGCGCAGCACCCAGTCGCCGACCGCGTGGCCGAAGCGGTCGTTGATCGACTTGAAGCGATCAAGATCGAACATGATCAGGGTCGCTGCGGCGCCCGACTTCTGGCAGCGGGCGAGCGCCTCCATCGCCTCGTGGGCGAAGTGGGTGCGATTGCTCAGCCCGGTCAGCGCATCGGTTTCGGCCAGCTTGCGGAAGGCCAGCTGCAGCCGCTTGACCTTGTAGGCCCAGAACGCGATGGACGCTGCGAGAAGGCCGAGCAGCGCGGCCAGCAAACTGATTGACTGACTGGTGCGGCGTCCCACCTGCTGCTCCAGCTGCAGGACCTCGTTGCGCTGGTTCAGCAGCTCGATGGTCTGGGTCTTCTGCTCGGTTTCGTGGCGCACCCTCTGGAAGGCCAGCTCGCGCGTCTTGACGTCGTCGAGGTAGGCCTTGTCGGCTTCGGCGAAGCGTCGGTAGTGATCCAGCGCCTCGCGCGGATCGCCGTTGCGCAGCGCCACCTCATAGAGCACCCGGTGCGCCGCAACCACCGGCTGTGAGAAAGGGATGCGGCCGCCCGCCGCCACCGCAGCGGCGGCGTTCTCACCCGCAGCGTCGGGCTGGCCGTTGGCCAGCAGGTACTCGGCAAGCAGCGCGCGGAAATCGACCATCAGCCGCGGGTAGCCGCTGGCGTTGACGTCAGCCAGATGCTGTGCCAACAGGTCGATGGCGGCCTGCGTGTTGCCCTGGCCATGCAGGTGACGTGCGTGCAGGGTACGGATGAAGTTGGTGGCGACCTTTTCGCCGGCACCGGCGCAAAACGTGATGGCGCTGGTGAAGCGCTCGCCGGTTAGCGACTCCGGCGCGACATTCAGGGCTGATTCGATGCCCAGGTAACGGCCAACACATTCGCTGCGGGGCGCCGGCGACTCGGCCAGCAGGCGCTCGGCGTACTCACCGCCCATTACAAATTGTCCGGCTTGGTTCAGGAACACCGCGGCCGCCAGCAGGCCCAGCTGACGCTGGGTCCGATCCGCAATCGCGGGCAGCAGCTGCTGCATGTTGTCGAGGGCGCGGAAGCCGTCGGCGAATTCGCGTGAAACGGCGGCATTGTTGGCCAGTGACATCGACACGCGAAACCGTATGCCGTCGTCCTTCGACTCGTTGAACAGCGCGCGCAACTCGGCGTTGGCGGCAGTAATGTCCCCCGCAAACGCCTTGGCGTAGGCCTGCAGGTAGCGCAGGAACTGCTGCTGGACCGGCGTTGCCTCGGCCTGCCGCTGCGCCAGTTCGCCCAGCAGGCTCTGGAACTCGGCCGGTTTCGCGCTGCGCACCGCTTCGGCCTCACGCAGCAGCGCCTCGAAACCCTCCGAGGCGCGGCCTGCCGACCAGCCGAGCGTCAGCACCGTCGCGAGGACGGCGCTGATGATCCGCTGCGGTCGGCGCACTACGCGGCGGACAGGCCGGATCAAGATCGGCAGGATCCGAATCGGCTGGGTCAGGCCTCGATGGCCCGTGCGGCCGGCTGCTCTGGGCTGTCCTTGCGCTCGCCTTCGCCGTCGGTTTCACTCTCGCCGTCGCTCTCGGCCGGGCTCTCCGGCTCGGCCGGGACCAGGAACAGCATGACGTTGGTGCGGCCCTTCAGCAGGCGGTTCAAGGCGACCGTATCGCGTCGCAGCAGCGCATCGCGCAGGGCGGGGTCAAGCGCGATGCCGGCGGTCGCGGCCTCGAGCTGGGCATCGGTATAGGCGCCGACCTGGCCATCCTTACCAAGGGCTTCAAGCAGCTGGATGATGTGGGAGTGAGACATGCGCGGATTCCTCGTTGGCGTGGGTGGGTGGTGCGGCGGTAGCCGTGCTGCGCTCGATCTGTTCGATCCGGGCCAGCATGACGTGATCGGGCTGCAGCGCACTGGCAGGCGGCACGACCAGCGTCGTGTGCATGTGCAGCGTAGCGGACTGCAGCGCCTGCAGCGCGACAGTGTCGGCGCGATGCATGGTGATCGGCAAGGTGGCGGCTTCGTAGAGGATCACCGGATGGGTGGCGGGATAGTCCTGCTGCAGCCGTTCGACCAGCAGCGCGCGATGCGCCTCGCCGGTCGCAAAGCGCCGGTAGCTGCGGTCGCCGACCAGCCCGATCTGCCACAGCACCAGGTAGGCGCTGGGGTCGATGCGCCGGCGATAGACCAGCAGCTGGCTGGCTTCGTAGTGCTGGCAGCCGCATCGGCCCGGATCGATTCCCAGGTCAGCGTACAGGCAATCCTCGGCCGAGATGCCGGCCTCCATGACGGCGCCAAAGCCCTCTTCCCGCGCCTGCGCGACAGCACTGTGCGGGACCTGCGCAAACACGCCGGGATGACCGTAGAACACGCCGCACACCCGCCGACCGGCGCGCACCTCGATCAGCATGGCGTCGACCATTTCGCGGTAGGTCTGATGGCGCGACTTGCCCTCGGCATAAAGCGGCTGCAGGCTGCGGACGTCGGGCCGCAGCTGCTGCAGCCAGAGCTCGACCAGCGGGTCCGAGACGGCCCCAAATACCACCTGCGCGCCTTCGATGTGACTGCGCGCGCGCGGCGTGAGGTGGCCACCCAGCAGCATGCCAAGACCGACGCAGGCCAGACTCCCGGATGTGGACATGGGTGCGCTCGGGGACAACGGGAAGGCGCTACCTTAGCGCCTCGACCGGGCATTGCAACGGATTCCAGACCGGGTGCGCGGCCCACTCGCTGCGCCGCAGCAGCCAGCGGATTGGCAGCGGGTCGTCGGCATCCGGCTGCCGGGCAAAGCCGATCTTTGCCATCAGGTCGAGCGAGGCAAGCTGGCTGGCGCGATGGCGGCCGCCCAGCGTCTCGAAGCCAAGCTCCGCAAAGGCATGATCCATCAGTCGGACCAGTCCCTCCGAAGTGCAGCGCTGGCCCCACGCCTGGCGCTCGATGATGGCGCCCACCTCGGCACAGGCCAGCGGCCGCAGGGGATCCACGGCAACCAGCGCCAGCACCCCGCAGGGACGCTCATCGCAGCGCTTGGCTACCGTCCAGGTGCGGCGCACGGCGGCGGCCTGCTGGTTGCACAGCAGCGCCGTGGCAAAGCTGCGCAGCGCCGCCTCCGTGGACAGCGGCGCGCCGATCTCGCTCATGGTCTCGCGGTCGCTGTGCAGCGCGACGTACAGCGCCTGGTCGGCCGGCGCCAGCGGCGCCAGCCGCAGTCTGGCGGTGTGCAGGGTCGTCAGCATCCGGCGGGCAGGCGCGCCCAACGCCAAGCCCCTGCGCCAATGCTGACTTGCTGCGCCAGCGCGGTGGCGGCAAGCGCGGCGTGCTGGTCCGGGTCGCAGGCCTGCGGCAGGACCGCCAGCGTGCTGCTGCCGGAGTCGAGCACGAGGTTGGCGCGCTGCCGTCGGCTGCCCAGGGCGGCAGTGCTGCAGGCGCCCTGGGCATAGGCCAGCGTGATCGGCAGTTCGACGGAAGTGGGCATGCGCGGCGCTGATGGTCTTGACCAATCCTCACCTTACCGAAACCAGCGGTCGACGGCGGGCGACTAGACTGATCGCCCGCCCGATCCGGAAGCCCCGCATGTCCGACCGACCGCGATTTCATCTGGCGTTTCCGGTCACCGATCTGGAGGCGTCGCGGCGTTTCTACGCCGGCGTGCTGGGCTGTCCGGTCGGTCGCGAATCGGCGCAGTGGATCGACTTTGATCTCTACGGCCACCAGATCGTCGCCCACCTGGTGCGGCCTGACGAGCATCCGGCGGCGCGCACCAATCAGGTCGACGGCCACGAGGTGCCGGCGTTCCATTTCGGCGTGATTCTGCCGTGGGACGCGTTTGCGCCGATGGCCGAGCGGCTGCGCCAGGCCGGCACGACGTTTGTGATCGAGCCCTGCGTGCGCTTCGAAGGCAGGGTCGGCGAGCAGGCCACGCTGTTCGTCCGCGACCCCAGCGGCAACACGCTGGAGTTCAAGGCGTTGCGCGACATTGATGCGCTGTTCGCGCGCGACATCGAGGGCTATCGCTGAGGCGAGTTTCGCGCTCGCGCGCTCAGCGGTACTGCAGCAGATCCCAGCGGTTGCCGTAGAGATCCTCGAACACCGCCACGGTGCCGTAGCTCTCAACCCGCGGCGGGCCGGCAAAGCAAACGCCGGCGGCGACCATCCGCGCGTGGTCGCGCCAGAAATCATCCGTGCGCAGGAACAGGAATACGCGGCCGCCCGCCTGGTTGCCGATCTGTGCCAGCTGCTCGGCCGACGCCGCCCGCGCCAGCAGCAGCGAGCTGCCGGCCCCGCCCGGCGGTGCAATCAGCACCCAGCGCTTGCTCTGCTGCGGCTGGTCGATGTCCTCGATCAGCACGAAGCCCAGCACGCCGGTGTAGTAGCGGATCGCTTCGTCGTAGTCACGCACCAGCAGTGCGACGTGGGCTATTGACTGCTGCACGGCGGGCTCCGGCGCGGCTCAGCTCGGGCTCAGCCACGGCAGCCGATCCAGGTCGACGTTGCCGCCCGACAGGATCACTCCGACGCGGCGGCCGGCGAAGCGCTCCGGGTGCCCGAGAATGACCGCCAACGGCACCGCGCAGGACGGCTCGATGACCAGCTTCAGGCGCTCCCAACTCAGCCGCATGGCGGCGATGATCGGGTCTTCCTCAGCCAGCAGAATGGCCTCCAGGTGGTCACGCAGAATCGCAAACGTCAGCGGTCCAAGCTCGGCGCGCAGGCCGTCGCAGATGGTCTGCGTGGGTCGACCGGTGATGCGCTCGCCGCTGGCGAGCGAGTCATGTGCATCGCGGGCGCCCTCCGGCTCGGCGCCATAAATGGCGATGGCCGGATTGTGCGCACGCGCCGCAATCGCCGTGCCCGACAGCAGGCCACCGCCGGAGACCGGTGCGATGACGGTGTCGAGGTCAGGCACGGTCTCAAGCAGCTCCAGCGTGGCGGTGCCTTGTCCGGCGATCACCCGGGCATCGTTGAACGGATGGATGTAGCTCGCGCCGGTGCGCGCCAGCACGTCGCGCGTGACGCGGTCGCGGTCTGCCTGCTGGGTTTCGCAAGGAACGATCTGCGCCCCGTAGTCGCGGATCGCCGCCAGCTTGACCCGCGGCGCACCCTGCGGCACCACCACGGTGGCATGGATGCCGCGCAGCCGGCAGGCCAGCGCCACCGCGGCGCCGTGATTGCCCGAGCTTTGCGTGACCACACCGCGCGCCGCCGCTTCGTCGCTGAGCGAAAACACCGCGTTGCAGGCGCCACGAAACTTGAAGGCGCCGGCCCGCTGCAGGTTCTCGCACTTGAAATGCAGTGCGCAGCCGGCAAGGTCGTCCAGCCACTCCGAGCGCAGCACGGGAGTCAGTCGGGCATGCGGCGCGATGCGCGTCTGCGCTGCGCGCAGGGCGTGGATGTCCGGCGCGTGACTGAACGGGTCGTCGGCCGCGCTCATGCCGCTGCCGTGCGGGCCGTGCGCAGCAGCCACCAGGCGAACAGCGCGGCGAAAATGTACATGCTGACCGAGTACAGTGCCGGCGCGATGGCGGCGCTCGGGCGCTGCAGCACCTGCAGCGCGACGAAGATCGCCAGCGTGCCGTTGTGAATGCCGATTTCGAACGCGATCGCGGTAGCCTGCGGACGGGCCAGCCGGGCCGCCCGCGACAGCCCGTAGCCGGCCGCCAGACTGATCAGGTTGAAGGCGACGCAGGCGGCGCCCACAATCGGCGCATAGGCGACAAGCAGCTGCCATTCGGAGACGATTGCGAGCCCGATCAGCCCCGCCAACAGCAGCGACGACAGCAGCCGCACCGGCCGTTCGGCGGCGTCGGCCAGCGCCGGCTTCCAGCCCCGCAGGCTCATCCCGAGGATGACCGGGACAGCGACCAGCAGCGCCACTTCGACGATCTTGCTGGTCGGCGGCGGCACCGCCTGATCGGCGCCCAGAAAGACGTGCAGCGCCAGTGCCGTCCACAGCGGCAGGGTCAGCAGTGCGGCGACGCTGTTGATTGCAGTCAGCGAGACATTGAGTGCCACATCGCCGCGCGCCAGATGGCTGAACAGGTTGGCGGTCACGCCGCCCGGTGACGCGGCCAGCAGTACCAGCCCAAGCGCCAGCTCACCGGGCAGGCTGGTCAGCCAGGCCAGCGCAAACGCTACCGGCGGCAGCATCAGGCCCTGAACGGAGAGCGCCAGCACGGTGGCCTTGGGCGCCGTCAGCACGCGGCGGAAATCGGCCATGGTCAGATGCAGGCCGAGCCCCATCATCACAACCGCCAGGGCGATTGGCAGGAAGGTAGAGAGTAGCAATGAGTTGCCCATCAGGCACCCGCCGGGTGGAGACCGGCCTGCATCTTATGGCCCAGCGGCAAATGCGGGAAGATTGCGGCTGCTGCCGGCCACAGTTCGTTGTAATGATTCCAGTTTCAGCAGGTTTGCTGGTCAGCGCCGTTTTCGCCGTTGGGCTGGCGCTGCTGCCTGCGACCGGTCTGCGCGCCGAACCGGAGGCCGCTGCGGCGCCGCGCATCGGACGGGTGCTAGGTGGCGGCGCCGCACCTTGGCGTGCTGCCGGTGCTGGCGCGCGAGCGCATCCCGGTGCATGTGATCGCCGCTACCAGCATGGGCGCCGTGGTCGGCGGGCTGTACGCCACCGGCCGCAGCGCGAACCAGATCGCCACCATGGTGGCCGGCATCGACTGGGCCGACGCGCTGCGCGACGAGCCGCCGCTGGGGCCGGTCTTCATCGGCCTTTGGCGCAGCGAGCGGGGCATGGATTCGTTTTACCTGCACGTCGGCTCGCTGCTGCGACCGTCGGCGCCCTGACCCACAATTGCAAAGCGCTCGGCGGGCGACGATGATCCGGGCATGGATCAGAGAGGCGACAGCGCCCGCGCGACCGGTCAGCGGCCAAGGCGTTTGCGCAGGGGGCAGCCCTTGCACGCAGCCGGTAGTGACGTGAGTTGTGAGCCGCTGCCGCCCGTGCGTGTGCGGATCGCGACGCGTCTGCGTTCGCTGCTGCTCGGCTGTCTCACCGTGCTGGCGCTCACCTCGCCGTTGCTGGCTCAGGACAAGGCCGTCGGAGTGGTGCGGCTGACCACGCTGGAGTGGCCGCCGTATGCCGGCGAAGAGCTGGCCCAACAGGGTGCCAGCGTGGCAGTGGTGCGGGCTGCGCTGGCGTCCATGGGGCAGCGGCTGGAGGTGACGTTCATGCCGTGGACGCAGGCGGTCGCCACCGGGCAGGACAGCAAGAGCGGGTTTCACGGCTATTTCCCTGAATATGCCTCACCCGAGGTCGAGCGCGTGTTCAAGCTGTCGCAGCCGATTGGCCGCGGACCGCTCGGGTTTGTCGAGCGCCGTTCGGCACCGCAGCCATGGCGGCGTCTGGCCGATCTCGAAGGCGTTCCGATCGGCGTGGTGCGCGGCTACGTCAATACGCTGGAGTTCGACGCCATGGTTGCTGCAGGCCGGTTGACCGCGGTGCCGGCCAGCGATGATCGGGCCAATATCCGCAAGGTGATCAGCGGCCGGCTGCCATTGGCGGTGATTGATCGCAACGTGTTGGCTTGGCTGATGGCCAACGACCGCAGCGTGGCGGACGCGCGACGCGTGCTGCAGTTCAACGCCCGCACGCTGGAGGACAAGACGCTGCACGTCGCAGTCCAGCGCACCGAGCAGGGCGCCTGGGCGCTGCGCCTGATCAACGCGGGTCTGACCCGGATCGATGCGGCGGCGATTGCCGCGCCGTATTTCGAGTAGCCACGGCAGGATGACGCGCGCGCTCTTCGCGCCATCCACCACGCCAACCTGCGACACTTCGCGTGGATGAAGTATCTCCCGCTGGTCCTGTCCGGTCTGCTGCGCAAGAAGACGCGCACGACCTTTACGCTGCTGTCCTTGACGGCGGCCTTTCTGCTGCTCGGCCTGCTGCAGGCGGTCAACGCGCTGTTCGCCGGCGGTGCCGATTTTCTGGGCGCCAACCGGCTGATCACCCAGGCTCGGACCAGCTTCACACAACCGCTGCCGATGCGCATGCTGCCGCAGATCGAAGCGGTGCCGGGGGTGGCGCGGGTGGGCCATTCGCAGTTCTTCGGCGGCGTTTACCAAGACGAGCGGCAGGGCTTTCCACAGTTCGTGGTGGGGCCGCAGCGACTGTTCGACACCTATCCGGAGTGGGTCATACCGATTGAGCAGAAGCGCGCCTTCATTTCGACCCAGGACGGCGCCATCGCCGGTCGCCGGCTGGCCGAGCGCTATGGATGGAAGGTGGGCGACATCATCCCGCTCAACTCCTTCATCTGGACCCGCAGTGACGGCTCCCGGCTGTGGCAATGGCGGCTGGTCGGAATTTTCGACGGTCGCGATCAGGAGTGGTCGGACCGTGCGCAGCTGATGTACCTCAACTACGGTCAGTTCGACGAAGCGCGCAGCGCCGGTGCGCGTGGGCTGGCCGGCGTGTTTGTGGTGCGGGTCGACGACCCGCTGCGCTCGGAGGGCGTGGCGGCCGCCATCGATGCGCGCTTCGAGAACTCACCGGACGAAACCAAGAGCCAGAACGAGCAGGAGTTCCAGCTTGGCTTTCTGCGCCAGTTCGGCGACATCGGCTTCATCATGAATGCCATTTCGGGGGCGGTGTTCTTCACCATCCTGATCCTGACCGGGTTCACCATGAGCCAGGCGGTGCGCGAGCGGATTCCCGAGCTGGCGGTGCTGAAGTGTCTGGGCTTCAGCGATCGGCTGGTGCTGCTGCTGGTGCTTGCTGAAGCGCTGGCGTTGTGTGCGATCGGCGCGCTGGCCGGGATGCTGCTCGCATCGCTGGTCACCTCCAGCCTGCCGCCGGACTTCCCGCCGCTGGCGACGGACCGACGCGTCTGGCTGGTGGCCGCGGTGGCGGCGACGGTGCTGGCCGCCGCGGTTGGACTGCCGCCCGCCGTGCGCGCCATGCGGCTGCGCATCGTAGATGCGCTGGCCGGCCGCTGAGATGGTTTCCCAGGTAGCCCGCTGACATGAACGAACTGCGCCAGATCCGCGAGATCGTCTGGATGAATGTGCAGAGCATTCCGCAGCGCTGGGCCGCATCGCTGGTGGTGGCGGTGGGCATTGCCGGCGTGGTGGCGGTACTGGTGGCGATGCTGTCGATGGCGGCCGGTCTCGAGCGCACCTTGTCGAGCACCGGCCAGCTGGATCGCGCCATCGTGCTGCGTGCCGGCGCCAACGCCGAGCTGAGCAGCTTTCTCGCCCGCGACGCCGCGACCTTGATCAAGCAGGACCCGGCGGTCATGCGCGGCGCCGACGGACTCCCGCTGGCCTCGGCCGAGCTGATCGTGATCACCGAGGTGCCGCGGGTCGGCCAGAGCAGTGGCGCCAATGTCTCGCTGCGCGGCGTGCAGCCCGAGGCGTTTGCGCTGCGACCGGAGGTGCGCATCGTCGAGGGTCGGCGCTTCCGGCCCGGACTGCGCGAGCTGATCGTAGGCGGCAGCGCGCAGCGCCAGTTTGCGGGTTTGGGCGTGGGACAGACGCTGAGCTTTCGCGGCTCCGACTGGACCATCGTCGGCGTCTTCGACACCGGCGGTGACAGCCACGAGTCCGAGCTGTGGGCGGACGCAGAGTCGGTGCAAAGCGCCTTCAACCGGACCGGCTTCTCGTCGGTGCTGGTGCAGCTGCGGCAGGTCGACGCATTCGACGCGCTGAAGGCTCGGCTGACCACCGATCCGCAGCTGACCGTGGACGTGGAGCGCGAACGCGACTACTTCAGCTCGCAGTCCGAAACGCTGACCTTTCTGATCGGCCTGCTGACCAACATCATTGCCGCAATCATGGCGTTTGGCGCGCTGTTTGGCGCGCTCAACACGATGTACTCGGCGGTGTCGGCGCGCACCGCCGAGATCGGCACGCTGCGCGCGCTCGGGTTTGGCGCCGCGCCGGTGGTCGCCTCGGTGATGGCGGAGGCGGTGATTCTGGCCACTGCTGGCGGGCTGTTTGGCGCACTGCTGGCGTACGTGCTGTTCAATGGCTACAGCGTCAGCACGCTCGGCTCGGGCTTCACCCAGGTGGCATTCAACTTCGCGGTGACGCCGGCGCTGGTGCTGCAGGGACTGCTGTGGGCGCTCGGCATCGGCTTTCTCGGCGGCCTGCTGCCGGCACTGCGCGCGGCGCGGATGCCGGTTACGGCGGCGCTGCGCGGTTGAGCACGCCGCCGCGGGCAACCCGGCGTCGTTCGTACATGCGGTCATCCGCCCGCACCATGGTTTCCGCCAGCACCTCGGAGTGTTCGCGCAGCGCGCTGCCCAGCGAGTAGCGGCATGGCGCCAGCGCCAGATCCGCCTCGAGTCGCGCCATCAGCGCGGCCAGACTGGCCGGCGTGGCCTGGCGGAGCAGGATCAGGAATTCGTCGCCGCCGGTCCGCACCAGCGAATCCTGCTCTCGCAAGCGGTTGCTGATGAACTCTGTCACGGCGCGCAGCACGCGGTCGCCGTGCTCGTGGCCGTGGGTGTCGTTGACCTTCTTGAAGCCGTCCAGATCGATGTTGATCACCGCCCACTGGCTGCTGGCCGGCGCCTCCGAAGCGAACTGAGCCAGATAGCGGCGGTTGTAGCAGCCGGTGAGGGGATCCTTGAGGGTCTGTTCGCGCAACGATTCCGCCTGCAGCATTTCGGAGGTGACGTCGGCCGCGTTGCCGATCACGTAGGGGCGGTCGGAGGTGCCCGGCGCCACTCGGCCATCGATTCGCAGCAGCCGGCTGTCGCCGCCTGGCGGCGTCACCCGCAGCACCTCGCTGGCCTCGCCGGTGCGCCGCAGCGTCTCCAGATAGCGTCCGAGCACGGCGCCGTCGCTGGCAGCCACATGGTCGCGAAGATTGCCCGGCACGCTGCTGTCATCGGGCACCAGCAGGGCCTGCGCGGCGGCTGGATTTAGCAGGTCGATGCGGCCATCGAGGTCGTGCAGCAGCACCAGGCCCTTGCTCAGCCGGAGCAGCTCGCCGGCGCGCGATTCACTCCGTCGCAGATCGCTCAGGGCGCGCGTCAGGCGGCGCTTGGCGCGCAGCTGCAGGATCAGGAACACGGTCAACACCAGCACGCCGGCCAGGCTTATCGCGTTCAGCCAGCGGCTCAGGCGGGTTTGCGCGTCGAGCACGCGGGTGCGCTCTTCGGCCAGCCTGGCGTTGCTTTCAAGCTGCACGATTTCCAGCTGCTGCCTGGCGTACTGCAGGCGTGCTTCAAAGTCACCGGCAGCCTGCGCTCGGTAGCGCTGCGCCACCGCATCCTGCAGATCAAACAGCCGGCGCAGGCGCGGGGCCAGCGCCGGCGCGCTGCTGTCCGCATCGAGCATGAAGCCGATCAGAGTCTGACCGGCGCGCAGCTCGTCTCGCTCCAGTCCCAGCGCCCGGAATGACGCGGTCGCCGCCACCAGCTCGGATTGCGCGAGCGCCAGATCGTTGGCCTGGTGGGCAGCCAGTCCAAGCGCTTCGTGCGCCTGACCAAACAGCTGGGTATTGCTCAGCCGATCGGCCAAGGCCAACACCTCGGCAGCATGCCGTCGCTGGCTAGCGACATCGCCCTGCTGATTCGCCAGTCGCGCCGACTCCAGATGCAGCTCGGCCACCAGCTTGGGGTCATCGATCCGCTGCGCCGCGGCGATGCCATCCTCCAGCGCAGTTTGGGCGCTATCCAGATCACCAAGCTGGGCCATCGCGCGGGCCAGGTTGCGCTGCAGGCGCGCTTCCATGCCTGCCGCCGCCTCGCCCTCCAGCAGCTTCAGGCCGGCCTGCGCATATTCCACCGCCAAGCGGTGTTTGCCCAACGCGTGGCTCAACGACGACAGACCCAGCTGGACATCGGCGGCGATTTCCGCCGATGGCGCCAGCGCAAGCTGCGTTTGCGCCTCCGCCAGCAGCTTCTCCCCCAAGGCGTAGTCCTGCAGGCCGATCACAGCGCGACCTTCGAGAATCTTGCCGCGCGCGACCAGCTGCGGCTGGCCTGCGATCACCGCCGCGGCGGCTGCATTGGCGCTGGCGCGACGCTGGCACAGCCAGTCGGCCATCACGCGGCAGGCATTGGCCTCGGCGAGATACAGCAGCGCCAGCTGCCGTTGATTGCCTGCCGCCTGCGCCGCCGCCAGCTCGGCCGGCAGCTCGGCCAGGACAGCTTCGGGTTCGACCAGCCCGCGCAGCTCCAGCGGATGGCGTGGCACCGTCGAGGGATCGGCACCCGCAGACTCCTGCGCAATCGCCGAGCCGGTCAGCAGGACCGTGATCAGCACCAGTCGCAGCATACGGCCGCCACACCGCAGCCGCGCCTGCCGCCGGGAATTGGCTGCCGGGAATGTGTTCGGGGTGTCGTGGTCAGCCATGTCAAAAGTCTACCGCGACAGGCTGAGTGCTTCGACACGATCCCAGTCGCGCTGCCGCGCGTGCGCCGCGCAGCTTGCTCCGCTGAAGCCTGCACAACGCCGTGAACCCCCAACCAAGCACGCCGGAGCCCGACGCGGTCGCCGCGCGATCCAATGGGACCGCGCGGCAGCCGGCGTCAGTTGTCGAGGCCGGGCTTCTTCGGATAGACCAGTGACGCCAGCTTGCCGTCGCTGGCCAGCAGGTCGATGGCGTCGACCAGCACGTTGACCGCTTCGCGCATCAGCGCATCCGGCTTCTCGTCGACCCGATCTTCCTCGCGCTTGAGCTGGTCGCGCAGATCGCGTTCGTCGGCCTGCAGGCCGTCGTCGGAGACAATCTGGACATCCGCCACCGCTTCGCCCAGCGCCTTGCGCTCGGCGTCGCGCGTGATGCGGCGTGCTTCAAAGCTGTCACGCTCCTGCTTGCGGGCCTGCAGATTCAGCGACAGCGTCTCGCGCTTGCGCTGTTCGCGATAGGTGGCTATGTCCTCCTTCAGCCAGCGGAACTCCGGGTCCTGCGCCGTACGCACCGCGTGGCGCTTGTTCAGCAGCGCTACCAGCGGCTCGAAGTCGGCCAGCCGGGTATGCGGTGCCGCCGCGATCTTTGACCACGGCAGGGCGTTGTCGTAGGTGCTTTCGCCGTAGTCCTCGGCATCCAGGGTGACCGGGAAGGCGACATCCGGCTCCACGCCCTTGCGCTGGGTGGAGCCGCCGTTGACGCGGAAGAATTGCGCCACCGTCAGCTTCAGCTGGCCAAGCCCGGGGGCTTCGCTGCGCCGGTACATGGAATCCAGATCAAGCAGGTTCTGCACCGTGCCCTTGCCGAAGGTTGGCTCGCCAATGATCAGGCCGCGGCCGTGATCTTGGATGGCGCCAGCGACAATTTCCGATGCCGACGCTGACGCGCGGTTGACCAGGATGGCCAGCGGGCCGTCCCAGGCGGTGCCCAGCTGACGGTCCTGCTCGACCTGCACCCGTCCTCCGGCATAGCGAACCTGCACCACCGGGCCGGCGTCTATGAACAGGCCGGTCAGCTCGACCGCTTCGCGCAGCGAGCCGCCGCCGTTGTTGCGCAGGTCCAGCACCACGCCTTCGACACCCTCTGCCTTCAGCTCGCCGAGCAGCTTGGCGACGTCGCGGGTGGCCGAGCGGAAGTCCGGCTCGTCGCGCCGACGCCCTTCAAAATCCTCGTAGAAGCCAGGCAGCGAAATCACCCCGACCCGGCGGGTTCGATCACCATCAGGCACTTCGATAGTCCGCCGCTTGGCGGCCTGTTCTTCCAGCTTGATCTTCTGCCGGTTGATCGCCACCAGTTCGTGCTTGCCGTCGATGCCGGCTTCAGCGGGCAGGATGTCCAGACGCACCCAGCTGTCCTTGGGTCCGCGGATCAGCTCGACCACATCGTCCACCCGCCAGCCGACCACATCCACCAGCGGGCCAGACTTCCCCTGGCCCACGCCAACAATGCGGTCGCCCGGCTTGATCTTCTCCGACAGCGCGGCCGGCCCGCCCGGCACCACCGAGCGCACCAGAGTGAACTCATCGTCACGCTGCAGCACCGCGCCAATGCCTTCCAGCGACAGCCGCATCTGGATGTTGAAGTTCTCCGAGGTCCGCGCATTCATGTACGAGGTGTGGGCCTCGATCGCGCCGGCGTAGGCGTTCATGAAGGTCTGGAAGACGTCGTCGGACTTCAGCTCCTCCAGGCGCCGCGCGCTGTTGGCGTAGCGCTTATCGAGCGTTTCGCGGATGGCCGGCATCTCGCGGCCGGCCAGCTTCAGGCGCAGCACGTCATTGCTGACCCGCTGGCGCCAGACGGCGTCGAGCGCCTCGACGCTGGATTCCCATGGACCCTCGTCGCGCTTCAGCTTGTAGCTTTCGTCGCCGGCCAGTTCGAAGTCGGCCTCGGCCAGATGCTTGCGCGAGAACGCGGTGCGCTCGGCCAGCCGCTGGGTGTAGACGTTATATATCTCAAACGCCGGCTTCAGGTTGCGCGCCTCAATGGCGTCGTCCAGCGTGGTCCGATAGCGCTCGAAGCCCTCGATGTCGCTGGCCAGGAAGAACAGCCGGTCACCGTCCAAGGAGTCGATATAGCGTTCGAAAATGTCGGCCGACAGCGTGTCGTCAAGCGGTCGCTTGGTGTAGCTGTAGTCGCTGACGCTCAGGAATTCGGACACCCACTGGGCAATCGAGCCATGCTGGGACGAGGCGCCGAGCCCGACGGCGGTGGTCTCCTCCGGCTTGGCTTGCGCCAGCAGAGGAACCAGCAGCAGGCCGAGCAGAAGCGGTCGGATCGACATCGATATTCCTCGGGCGTTCTTCATGGCTGGGATATGCGGGGTATCGCAAACGAGTACAAGCCTGCGCCGGTCGCTGCGACGGCAGCGTGTGCCTTTGGTCCCGACTGGCAACGATAGTTCACTTGGCGGCTCTGCGGTTCAGCCGGCGGCCACAAACCCGGCTTCGGCAGCCATGCGGTCGGCGTGGTAGGACGAGCGGACCAGTGGCCCCGACGCCACGTGCGTGAAGCCGAGGTCGTTGCCAAGCGCGGCGAGCGCATCGAACTCGGCCGGTGTCCAGTAGCGCAGCACCGGGTGATGGTGCGGCGTCGGCTGCAGATATTGGCCGATGGTGACCATGTCAACGTCGTGCGCACGCAGGTCGCGCAGCGCATCAACCAGCTGGTCCCAGGTTTCGCCCAGGCCCAGCATGATTCCCGATTTGGTCGGCACGCCCGGGTGCGCGGCCTTGAACGCCTGCAGCAGCCGCAGCGACCAGTCGTAGTCGGCACCTGGCCGAACGTTGCGATACAGCGCGCGGACGGTTTCCAGATTGTGGTTGAACACATCCGGCGGATCGTCGGCCAGCGCCTCCAGCGCGCGCTCCATGCGACCCTTGCCGCGAAAGTCGGGGGTCAGGATCTCGATCTTCAGCGCCGGACTGAGCGCCCGCGCCTCGCGGATGCAGGCGGCAAAATGCGCCGCGCCGCCGTCGCGCAGGTCATCCCGGTCCACCGACGTGATCACCACATAACGCAGCGCCATGTCGCGGATGGTCAGCGCGAGCTTGAGCGGCTCGAGGCTGTCGGGCGGCTTGGGCCGGCCATGGGCCACGTCGCAGAAGCTGCAGCGACGGGTACAGACCTCGCCCAGCACCATGAAGGTGGCGGTGCCGTGGCTGAAACACTCGTGGATGTTCGGGCAGGACGCCTCTTCGCAGACCGTGACCAGCGAATTGGCGCGCAGCTTGGCCTTGAGCTGCGCCACCGCATTGCCCGACGGGATGCGCACGCGAATCCAGGACGGCTTGCGCAGCACCGGAGTGTCGGCAAACTGCACCGGGCTGCGGCCGATCTTGTCTTCGCCCAGCTGCTTGTCGCCCACCACCAGAACGGGAATGCTGCTGAGCGCTGCGGTGTCGGTCATGCGGGTGCCGGGCCAAGGTGACAGGGGTCGCCCGCGACCGCACGCAGACCGAACCGGTTCGACAGCGCGTTCACCAGTTCGGCAGCAACCACAGGCAGATCAGCGGGGCCGCCCAAGTCTACCAGCTGGGTAACCCGCAGCCCCTGATAGCCGCAGGGATTGATCCGCGCGTAGGGCGTGAGGTCCATGTCGACGTTGAACGCCAGCCCGTGAAAGCTGCAGCCACGCCGCACGCGCAGGCCCAGCGCCATGATCTTGGCCTCGCCAACATAGATGCCCGGCGCGCCCGACCGGCGGCAGGCAGCAATATGCCAGTGCGCAAGGGTGTCGATCACCGCCTGCTCGACCCGGTCGACCAGCTCCCGCACGCCGATCCGCAGCCGTCGCAAATCGAGCAGCGGATAGGCGACCAGCTGTCCCGGCCCGTGGAAGGTG
>JBBRBN010000061.1:0-23727 GCA_038205755.1 Lysobacterales bacterium
GAGATCAACTCAAAACCCCCGTCCGGCAGCGTGGCCGCCAGGATGAGTGATTCGCGGAACGCGGCTTCGGCCTCGATTGAGTCGCCCTGCGTGCGCCGCAGGTAGCCGAAGGTGTTCAGGAGCGGCACCATCTGCGCAGGACTGACGGTGCCCTGCTTCTGCGCCTCGCGCAGCATCGGCAATACCGCGCGAAATTGGCGCAACGCGCTTTCCAAGTCCTGCGCGGCGAAACTGACCGCCGCCATCTGCGCGTCGATCAGCAGCAGCTGGCCGCGATCGGCGGCCGACAGCTGCCGCGCCAGCTGCGCCCACTGCGTCGCAAAGTCCCGATACAGATCGTAGCGACCCTGCGACATATAGCTTTGGCCCAACACGCGCAGCAGTTCGGCCTTGACATCGAGATCTGCGTCGAATTGGCCGGCGCCAACCTTGCGCGCCAGTTCGGTCAGCAGTTCATCAATGGTGGTTGCCCCGGCGTTGCGCTGATTGGCCACCAGCGGGTTGTTGAAACTCAAGATGCTTTGCATGATGCCGCTAACCGCCTGCGCCTTGGCGCGTTCACGCACCGCTTGGTCGCGCTCTTGGCGCGCCTCGATGCCCTGCCACAGCGCCAGAGCACTGCCGATCAACAAGGCCAAGGTGGTACCGGTAATGCCGAGCGCAATCGCGCGGTGGCGGCGCGCATATTTCCACGCACGCAGCATCGGTCCAGGGCGGCGCGCCAGCACCGCGAAGCCATCCAGATGGCGCTTGATATCGGCCGCGAACTCCTGCGCGCTTTGGTAGCGCCGCGCCGGGTCTTTCTCCAATCCGCGCAGCAAGATCGCGTCTATATCGCCCTGCAGCTGGCGACTACGCGCAGGGGAGGCGCACGCGGCGCTGGGCAGACGCGGCTCGCCCTCGGTAATCGCCGCAACCCAGGACACCAGATCGGTGCCGCTTGCTGGATAAGGCAGTTCGCCGCTCAGCATTTCAAACAGCACGACAGTGAAGCTATACAGATCGGACAGCGCGGTTGGCGGCGCATCGTGCAATTGTTCTGGCGCCGCATAGGCCGGGGTCAGCGCCAGCGCGGTCTGCGCGGTGCGCTGCGGACTAATCACGCGGGCGATGCCAAAGTCAACCAGCTTGGCCTGGCCGCGTGCATCGACCAAAATGTTGTGCGGCTTGAGGTCGCGATGCACCACCAGCCGCGCATGCGCATAGGCCAGCGCATCGAGGATCTGCAGGGCTAGGCGCAAAATCGTATCGACACCGGGCGCGGTTTGCCGGATCCAGCGGTCGAGCGTCACGCCGTCAACGAACTCCAGCACCAGGTACGGTACGCCCTGCGCATCGGTGCCGCCGTCGAGCAAACTCGCGATCCCGGGGTGGGCCAGCGCACCGACGATCTCGCGCTCGCGATGCAGGCGCCGGGCAAGGTCTGGCGATGGATCGCGCAGCCGCTTGAGCGCGACGTCCTTGCTATACAGACCATCGCGACGCCGCGCGCGATAGACCATGCCCATACCGCCCGCACCTAGGCATTCAAGCAGCTCGTAGGGTCCGATCTGCTGCGGCGCAGCGGCGGCTGGCGGTGGCTCCAGAAATCCCTCGCTTGTTTGCAGCGTCGCAAGCAGCGCGACGGCCGCATCACGGACGTCCGGCGCTTCTGCAGCCGCTTCGCGCAGGAAAGCGTGGCGATGCTCCGGCGGAAGTTCGAGCGCTGCTTCAAGCAGTGCGAGCGAGCGCTGCAGGGTCATTGCAGCGCGTGGTAGAGAAACGCCCGAGCGACATCCCAATCGCGCTGTGCGGTGGCGCGCGAGATCTCCAGCAGCGCGGCGATCTCGGCCATTTCCAAGCCGGCGAAATAGCGCAACTCGACCACCCGGACCTTGCGCGGATCGGCTGCTTCAAGCTGCCCCAATGCATGCTCCAGCGCGATTGCATCGACGGCCCGCTGCGTCTGTGCGTCGCCCGATTCATCGGCATTCCAGTTAGACAAAGTCACCCGCTGCTGCTGGCCGCCGCCGCGTTTTTCGGCATCGCGGCGACGTGCGTGGTCGACCAGCACCTGGCGCATGCGCCGCGCAGCGACGGCGAACACCTGCTGCCGATCCACCACGCCCAGCGTGCGGTCGCCCGCAATGCGCAGATAGGCCTCATGCACCAGTGCGGTTGGCGACAGCGTATGCCCCGCACATTCGCCCGCCAGCATTCGCTTTGCGACGGCTTTCAGCTCGGCGTAGACCGCATCAATCAACGCCGCGTTCGCCTGCGTGTCGGCGCTGGCTGCAGCCTGCAAGAGAGCGTTGACCGCTGGGGTCGGGGGCTGTGAAATGGGCACAGCACGATCATAGCCAACAAACTGGACACCCAGCCTTCAAAAGCAATGGACGACGTTGGTAGCCCAACTGCCCGACGGACAAATCCGTCAACCGAATGCGCCATTTCCCCTGCACGCTTGACGGACTTTTCCGGTATCGGCGATGCCCATGTCTCGCCACGCTGTCCCCATGACCCAAGCCCGCGCTCTACTCGTCAGCCCTAGCCAAGCCGGCCAGTATCACTGCGTGTCGCGCTGTGTTCGGCGCGCTTGGCTCTGTGGCCGCGCAATCGTGGACACCGGCCGCGCAATCGTGGACACCCACTTTTCTGCGATGAACGTGGACACTCATCGCGGCGAGAATGCCCGAGCGTGGATGCTCGCGCCCACGAACGTGGAGCACGAGCTTGGTCAACCGTTTTTGGTCGGGCGTGCTCGAACTGTCCGGGACTGCTTGTCCACGAGGTGTGGGTGTCCACGACTTTTGTGGGTGTCCACGACTTTTGTGCTGGTGTCCACGACTTTTGTGCTGTAGCTTGCGCTCGTTGACATCGGCAAGCCGCATGGATGTTTGCCGCGCTTTGTCGGCGACGGCCGCAGGCGATAGCTTTGCTCAAAGGTCGACATCGTCCTCGCTGATGCGTTGGTCGTCGAATACGTCAACCGCTTTGCGTTTGATCTGAGCGCGGGACCTGTCTCGACTGGCGATGATTCTGTTGATGAAATCGCCAAAGTCGACCAGCCGCGACTCGAAGTCGGAGGCGAGCGGCGGCAGGCGTTCGGAGCTGAAGTCGGCGGGCGCATTGACGCGCCGCAGATAGCGATAGCCCGTCGAGCGCGCGCTCAGCGCAAGCGCGCCAAGGCTGCTCTGCGAACTGCTTGACGTTGGCAACGGGCCGCTGCTGGCAAGATCACGCGTCAGCCGCGCGCCTGGCGTCGCGGCGCTTGCGATCATTGTCGTCAGGCGTGTCATGCCATTTCCAGTTGCGGATGATGTCCCACGTGAGCGTGTCGAAGCCGCTGATCCCCGCATCGGTCTGAACGGGCAAGCTGGCCGCATTGCCGTCGGTATGCGGGCAGGCGATTGCGCTGGCTTCGATTGTTTCCGCATCGCAGACCAGATGAGCGATGGGCGCCTGCCCGCCGGGATAGCCCGTCACGTGGCCGCGATGTAGCGTGTGGAGCATCGGCGAGCGAGGACAAAGATCGAACGGCACGTAGTCAGCCAGCGTGCCGCCGGGAGCCGGCGCAACGCGTGTTTGCGCTCTGCGCTGCTTGATATGGCCGTGGGCAATGTAAATCGGCGCAAGTCCGGCGCTGCTTACTTGCGCATCGGCCAGCAGGCCGCCGTGGGCAAGTATCCCGGGCAGGTTGGCAATGTGGGTGATGTGGTAAATCGGCGTCATGACAGCCCTTCTGGCAGGCTGCATTCTCGGCGCTGCGCCGGGGGCGGCAACCCGGCGCAGCTGCGAAGGCTGGCATCGACGGCAGCGACAGCGATCTGCGCTCCGGCCGGCGTTTCTACTTGTACTGGTAGAAGCAGCCAGCGGCCAACGTGGCGCGCACGTCGAGGGTCTCGCGCTCCAGCAGCACCAGGTCCGCATCCATACCCACGGCAATCTGGCCCTTTTGCGCCAGGCCCCAGAAGCGTGCGGGGTTGGCGGTGACGGTGGCCAGCGCGATGGGCAGGGGGATGTTGTACTTCTGCACGGCAGTGCGAACGCTGTTGAGCAGGCTGCTGATGTCCGCCGTGCTGATGTCGAGCAGGTGGCCGTGTGCATCAAAGTTCGGCAGGCTGGCCTGGGCGTCGGAGCTCATGCCGATGGCGCCGGAATCGACGCCGCGGTTGAGCAGTGTGGCGAGCGCATCGGCGGCTGGGATGTCGCCGGCGGAGATGAGTGCGGGGCTGGTGCTGGTGGTGAGATCGATCCAGCCGCCGCCGCCGACCCACGCCCCGCCGAGCGTGAGCAGGGCCGCGCTGCGGTTGATGTGGGTGGGCAGGAACTGCGTGCGCGGCACCTCGTATTCGGCACACACGCGATTGAGCAGATCGACGCCTTCACGGCCGTCGCCGACATGAATCAGCACGGTGCCGGCCTTGCCGGCAAGCATGCCGCCGACGCGCGCGTCGCTGGCGATGCGGGCCAGTTCGGCGCTGCTGGGATGCGAGCCGCGATGGTCAGCGATGGCGATTTCACCGACGCCGAGGATGTCGGGAATCAGCACCAGATCGTCGCGAATCGATCCGGTAAGGCTGCGCGGCGGCACCTGATACGAACCGGTCAGCGCATAGGCACTGAGGCCGTGCGCAGTGAGCGCGCGCGCGCAGGCCAACAGGTCGGCGTGGCTGCGGGTGACATCGTCGGTGCCCAGCGCGCCGATCAGGGTGGTGACACCGGCACGCAGTGCGTGCTCAGCGAGCAGCGGCAGCGTGCGCGTGGCAAAGCCACCTTCGCCGCCGCCGCCAGACAGATGCACCAGGCTATCGACGAGGCCGGGCACCAGCAGCGCGCCGTTGGCATCGATGCGCGTGAGCACATCGTCCAATCCGCGCGGATCGATGCTCGGAGCGATGCCGGCAATGCGGCCGTTGGCGATCAGCACGTCGCAGATACCGAGCGACGCGGGGGCGTAAACGTCGGCGCGCGAGAGTAGAGTCAGCATGGGAATCCGTCGGTGGCGTGACTGGCCAGGGGGAAAAACATCGGGTTGCTAGCGGTAGCCGATCGTTACGGCGACCGCGACCGCCACGCCAGCGCTGCCGAGCAGCAGCAGCTCAAAGCGCCAGATGCGCGCGATCCAGTGGGTGTAGGAAACGCCGGCCACACCGAGCGCGCCCATCAGGGTGGCCGACACCGGGGTGATCAGATTGGTCAAACCGTCGCCGAGTTGAAACGCCAGCACCGACACCTGCCGCGTTACGCCGATCAAGTCACCCAAGCCGGCCATCAGCGGCATGGTGATTGCTGCCTGCGCGCTGCCGGAGGTGACGAACAGATTGAACACGCCCTGCACCAGCAGCATGCCTTCGGCCGCGAGCAGGGCGGGCCAGTGCTGCAAAATGCTGGCAAGCTCAAACAGCATGCTGTTCAACACCGAGGGCTGGTGCGGATCGGACCCGCCGAGCAGAAGCAATAGGCCCTTGGCCAGCGCAATCACCATCGCGCACGGCACCAGCTGCGCAACGCCGGCGGTGAACGCGGCCGCCGCGGCGTTGGCGGTGAGGCGTCCTGCTGCGACGGCCAGGATGCCGCTGACCAAGCCCAAGGCGACAAACTGGCTGGCGATCTCGGGGATGTAGTAGCCGCCACGGGTGACGCCCCAGATTATCCAGATCACGGTGGCGAGCAGGCTGAGCAGCACTGCGCGGTCGACCCACTGCAAGGGTGCCTCGGCGGTCGCCACGGGATCATCCGATGTCGATACAGCGATGCGATGGCGCGCCGCGTAGCGCAGTACGAAGGCGATGCCGATCAGGGTGAAGCTTGACCAGACGACGATGCGCAGCGGCGCACCCGACAGCAGCGGCAGCTCGGCAATCGTCTGCGCCACCGCCACGCTGAAGGGATTCATCCACGAAGTGGCGAAACCAATCTGGCTGGCCATGTAGGTGATCATCACCGCCACCTCGCGCGGGTAGCCGTAGCGATCCAGCAAGGGCAGCAGAAGGGCGAGAAAGGCGATGGTTTCCTCTCCCATGCCGAACACCGCGCCGCCCGCCGAGCAGGCCAGGAATATGCACGCCAGCAGCAGCGGCGGTCGATCACCGGTGAGCGCGATCAAGCGCCCGACGCCACGATCAATGGCGCCGCTGGCCCGCACTACGCCAAACGCGCCGCCGACCAGCAGCACGAAGGCGATCACGCCAATGGCCGCACCATTGCGACTGCCCGAGGTGAAGCCCTCGAACGGCGCATTGACCAGTCCAACACCCTCGCCGCTGGCGAATACCTTGATGGGAATGGCCTGCTCGGCCACCCGATAGCGTTCCAATGACACCGGCCCATCGGCCTCGAAGTAGCCGGCCGGCAGCCACGGCACCAGCAGCGCGGCCAGCGCCAGAAGCGCCAGCAGAATCAGCAGGGTGTCAGGGGCTTCGAATCGGCGCGCGGTGGTCATGGAGAATATTCCGGAAGCGGGTGCGGGACCCTTCTCCCACGGGGAGAAGGTGGCCCGCAGGGCCGTATAGGGTGCGAGACTTGCGACGTTTGCGGCGGCGATGCCGCGTGAGCGATGCCGCGTGAGCGATGCAGCGTGAGCGATGCAGCGTGAGCGTACCTCCACCCGTTCGCGAGCTCGCTGCTGCGCAGCTTGAAAGCCTCGCTTGCCCCAGCCAGAGCGCGTGTAGGCGCTCTGGCGTTCGCGAGCTCGCTGCTGCGCAGCTCGAAAGCCTCGCTTGCCCCAGCCAGAGCGCCTGCAGGCGCTCCGGCGTTCGCGAGCTCGCTGCTGCGCAGCTCGAAAGCCTCGCTTACCCCCAAAAGGGGCGAGGGGCGTCAGAGCGCCGGCCTACAGCCGATACACCCAGTTCAGCGTGTAGAACCGCCCCAGCGAGTTGTGGTTGAAGAGGTCCACATTGGCGGCCGAGCCCAACGCTATCGGTGGGTCGCGATCGGCCACGTTGCGGATGTTCAGGTCCACTGAGTGCTGCTTGTTGATGTCCCAGCCGACGGTCAGGTTGAGCGTGGTCCATGAGGCCACGCGACGACCGGCGGACACGCCAGCGCGCTGATCGTCATCGAAATAGCCGTCGATGTGATTGGCGAAGAAGCGGCCAAAAAAGTCGCCGTAGGAATAGCGGAAGCCGCTGTTGATGGTCCACTCCGGATAGCGGAACTCACCGACGCGCTCGACCAGTCGCTGGCCATTGCGGCACGGACCGGCACCACGACGCGGGGTGTCCGCATCTTCCCCGCAGGACTCACTGCGCTTGAACGAATTGACCCAGGTCGCATCGGTTTGCCAGGTGACCTGGCCCCAGTCGCGCTCGTCGAAGCGATGATCGAAGCGGATGTCGACGCCGTCGGTTTTCTGCTGGCCGACGTTGATCAGCTGCAGGTTGACCTGATCGATATTGCCGCCGATGGCGCCGTTGCGAATGCCGATACCGAGCGTACCGCTGGGCAGGTTGGCGGTGCGGAAGATCAGGCTCGAGTCGGAGAGCGCGCGGCGGAACAGCTCGAGATCGTCGATGTCGACCAGATCGCGCTGGTCGAAACTCCAGTAGTCCACCGTCAGCGTGGTGTTGTCGCCGAAGCTGAACACGTTGCCAACATAAAAGGCCTCTGAGGTTTCCGCCTCGAGATCCGGATTGCCGAAAATTTCCGACAGATAGCCATCGTCGCCAGAGAAGCCACCGCAGTAGCTGCCAAAGAACTCGCTGCCGGCCGAGCACGGCAGCGCGCCAGAGCTCAAGGTCAAGCCCGCGCCGACCTGCGCCAACGACGGCGCGCGAAACGAACTGTTCCAGCCGCCGCGAACGACGTAGTTGTCGGTGGGCCGCCAGCGAAAGCTGATCGCCGGGTTGAAGTCGCCGCCAAAGTCGCTGTAGTGGTCGTAGCGACCGGCGACCCGCACATCAAAGGTTTCGGTAAAGGGCAGGAAGCTTTCGGCGTAAAGCGCCCACTGGTCGCGGTCGGCACTGACGGCGGTGGAGCCGAAACCGTACACCGGCACCTCGCCGGTGGCGCGATTCAGGGTCGCCAGCGGCGACGGGCGGTCTTCGATTTCTTCGCGCCGCGCCTCAGCGCCGAGCGCCCAGGCAATCGGTCCGCCCGCCACTTCACCGAAGTTGCCGGCGAACTTGGCGTCCCAGGCGTACAGCGTGGACTCGCCATCGCGCGGCACCCGCTCGCGGACCAGATCAAGCACCTGCTGCGTGTTGTTGCGCTGGCCGTTGAAGGGGTCGTAGAAGAGTCCGCCGCTGGCCGGTGAACAGGTAGTGCGGCCGTCCGCACACAGCTCACCAAGCAAGCCGGCGCGAATGCGGGCGACGTTGTAGATGCCGGCGACCGCCTCCTGCTGCGAGTCGCTGTTCGATGCGGCGAAGGTTGATTCCCAATCCCAGTCGCCGACCGCGCCGCGCAGGCCGTTGAGCAAGCGCCAGTTTTCGGTGGTCACTTCCAGCGTGCGCGCATCGGGGAAGCGGCCGAAGCCGAAGATCTCGAAATCGGGATCGGCGCCCGCCGCAATCAGGCGCGCGCGCAGCTCGGCCGGCATGCCGGGATGATCGAGAAACAGCGGCTCTTCGCTCCACGGGGCAGGCGCGCTGTCGGCGCGCGAAACGTTTCGCTGCAGCGCCAGCTCGGCGAAGTATTCGACGCCGCTGAAATCGTAGTTGAAGGTGCCGTATGCGCCGAGGCGCTTGGTCTCAGGGTCGGTGGCGGTGAAGGCGTTGCGGTTGACCGAGCAGAAGGCGCCGAAGCGGCTGATCGGAAAGCCAGGTCGACCGTCGAAGCGCTGCGCGTCCGGGCAACTGGCTTCGACCAGGTCGAACTCCTGGGCGAACAGATCGTTGAAGCTCGGGAAGATGCCCTGCTGCGAGGGCCGCGGCTCGACGGCCGTGATGGCACGATCGCGGTCGTACAGCGCGTTGCGCTGGAAGGCATCGACCACCAGCATGGCGCGCGCCTGCTCGCCCTGAAAGCCGGCGACCAGGTTGGCGTTGAAGCGCGACTCGTCGGTGCTGGCATCGGAATCACCGACGCTGGCCGAGAGCCGCACGCCGTCAAAATCGCGGCGCAGGATGAAGTTCACGACGCCGGCGACGGCGTCGGCACCGTACACCGCAGACGCGCCCGTGGTGAGCACCTCGATGCGATCAATCGCGGCCAGCGGAATGGCGTTGAGATCGACAAAATTTTCCGAGCCGTTGGCGAATGACGAAACGGCGACACGACGGCCATTGACCAGGGTCAGCGTCGATGCCGTGCCGAGTCCACGCAGCGATGCGCCGGCGCTGCCGGCTGGCGCATCGGCCTGCAGCGCACCAGAATTGGCGCTGGTGAAGTTGCCGGTGCCACCCGCCGCGGCACTGATCTGCTTCAGCAGATCGCTGGCCGAGGTCGCACCAAATTCGCGAATCTGCTCGGCGTCGATGATGAAGATCGGCTGCGAGTCTTCGAGGTCGATGCCCTTCAGGTTGGAGCCGGTGACGACGATCTGGTCGAGCTGAGTTTGATCGAGCTGAGCGTCGTCGTCGCTGGATTGGGCGGCGGCTGGCGCAATGAGCGAGCTGGTGGCGAGGCAGACCAGCACGGCCGCGTAAAGCGGCCGCCGGGTGAGGCGGAAGGTGACGGGCATGGTGAACTCCGAACATCGCCAGCATCGACAGGGCGGCCGACGGCATGGCTGGGCATTGGGGTGACTGCCGGAGAGGCAGCAGCAAGGGCAAGGGACGTGCCGGCCAACGGCCGACGACTGCGGTCAGGCCGCTATTCGTCCCACCACTCGGAGAGGTAGAACCCCTCGATCCGAATTTGCGTGCTGCGAGAGACCATCTGAGTCCTACGTGAGCCGAAGCCCGATGGGAGAATCGGCGGAAAATCTGCGCCCGTTGGTTTGCGTTTGTCAAGTGCCGTCAAGTTCGGACTTTGCGGGAGAGGAGCCCCAGCCGTGGCCAGTCGTGGCAGGATGAAAGGCGATCAATCACACGGCCCGACCCATGCGCTTGAGTTCATCCCGCTGCCAGCGGCGAGTCGCCAGACTGCTCTGCATCGCCATTTCTGCGCTGCCAATTGGCGGCCTGTTGATGGCCGCCGAGCCTCCAGGCGGTCAGTCGCCGGCGGCGCCGCAAACCGATTTGTTTCTGGCTGGCGGTGCGCTCAATCTGTGCAGCGGACTGGCGCTCAACCATTGCGAAGCGGGCGCTGAATTGCCCGCGGGGCGCGCTCCGGCGCGCTATCAATTGAGCGCTGAGAGCATTGATGCAGCGGCCGATCCGTTGCTCTGGCGCACCGCCGCCGAGACGCGTTCGAGCGAGGTGCGTGCCCTGCTCGACGCCGCGCGACGTCGCACTGGCGACGGCGAGCTCAGCGAAGACGCGCTGCTTGATGCCTTCGACGACGTGTGCCGCCGTCGCAGCGCCCGTCGGGCGTGCTCGCCGAAGCCCCTTTGGTCGCGGCTGGATGACTATGAGCGCGGTGGGTTGCTGTCAGCGCTCGAATTGCCGCAGCTGGACGCCAGCGGCGAGCGCCTGCGCGAACAGGTGTCGCTGGCGGCAAATCGAGATGCCGCCGGTGCCGACATCCTGCGCGCCTTCGTTGCCGCTGCAGCGCAGCGCAGCGTCGACCGGCCGCGGATCGCGGTGGTGACGGCGTCCGGGTTCGACAGCATGGACGCGGTGGACGTCTATATCGCGGCGCTGCGTGAAGCAGGCGGTGAGCCGTTCTGGTGGCCGATTGACCAGGCCGCCGAGCACGCCATATTTGGCGGTGGCGACTGCGATCGCCTCGATGCGGAGCGGGTCCGCGTGCTGGGGATCGCCGGCCGCGAGCGCGTCTATCCGGATCATGCCCAGAGCCAGCGAACGTGGTGCGCGAGCAGCTCAGCGGGCCACCTTCCGCCCGATCTTCACGGCGTGTTTTTCAGCGGCGGTGACCAGTGGCGATTGCGGCAGGCCATGGTCGACGACTACGACCGCCCAAACGCGTGGCTGCGCGAACTGCAGAGCGCCTTCCAACGCGGCGCTATCGCGGTAGGCGGCACCAGCGCCGGCAGCGCGGTGCAGTCGACGCCGGTGATGATCGGCAATGGCACTTCGAAGGCTGCGCTGAGGACGGCGGCGCAGATGAGTGCGCCGCCAACGCCCGGATGCGCGCGCGCCGGGCGCTGCAGTGCAGCGGACGAAGACGCGCTTAGTGGGTGGCCGGCCGGCGGGCTGGCGCTGGCGCCGTTTGTGGTCGATACGCATTTTTCCGAACGGGCTCGCGAGTGGCGCTTGCTGGCACTGCTGGCGCAGAGCGGATCAAGGCTGGGGCTCGGCGTCGATGAAACCAGCGCGCTGCACCTGCGCGGAGAACGCGACGAAAGTTTGCAGATTGAAGCGCTGGGCGCCAGCGGTGGATGGCTGTATTCGGTCAGTGACGTCGCCTGCGGCCGCGTGCATGCGGAGGCCAGCTACCTCGCGCCAGGCCATGTGCTGGCCTGGCGCGATGGCCAGGCCGAGCTGCTGGTCAACGAAATGCTTGCGGAGTCCAGTGCCGAGCCGCGCCGTCTGGAGCTGAGCAGCGGGCTGCTGCCGGGCGCGCTGCGAACAGCGCTACAGGCACTTGTGCCGCAGGACGCTGGTGAGGTCGTGTTCGCCGACGACCAGCGTGCGCTGCGCCTGAGTCGAGGCGCCCGCACGGTGGCGTATGCCGGCACGCGGGCGCTGCGCAGCGTGCTGGGTGTGCACGTCGAACTGCGCTGGCCGCAGCCAGGCTGCATGGCCGCGCCATCGGGTTCGTAGACTGCTGCTTGCCGTTACTGCGCGCGCTGGCACGCTCGCGGCGTTCCTACCGAACGCTGCAGAATCGGCCGATGGCGGCGCACCCCGCCGCTGCTGGCAGGCCGTCCGAACGGTGCTTCGCAGGCTCACCGCGCGGCGGCTTCAGTGCCGTTGCGATAGCGGGTGAGGCCAAGTAGAGCCTTGTCCGGGCCTGCGATACTTGCCCTCGCAAACCACTCGGAGCGATCTGCCTTGAAACGGCTCGGTTTTATCGTCCTTGGCGCGCTGGCGGCGGGCATCGTGGTTGGCGGACTGTTGCGCGGCAGCGCCGATCCGCTGCTCGCCGACGCGGCCAACGTGCTCAACGCGGTTGGCGGTCTGTGGCTCAACGCGCTGCGCATGACGGTGGTGCCGCTGGTGGCTTCCTTGCTCATCGTTGGCATCGCATCGGTGTCGGACACCGCGCGCACCGGCGGTCTGGTGGCGCGCGCGATGCTGCTGTTCACCGTGCTGCTGCTGCTGGCAGGGGGCTACGGCGTGGCGGCCACCGAGCTGCTGCTGTACTACTGGCCGGTGGATGCCGACGCGGCGGCGGCCTTCATTGCCAGCCTTGGCGGCCAGGGCCTGGTGATCGAGCAGCCGCCGGGCTTCGCCGACTGGTTGCGCGGGCTTGCGCCGGGCAACCCGGTGCGCGCCGCAGCCGACGACGCGGTGCTGCAGCTGGTGGTGTTCTCGCTGTTCTTCGGATTTGCCGTCACTCGTATCGAGCCACTGCTGCGCGAGCGGATCGTGACGTTTTTCCGCGCCGTTTCCGCGGCCATGATCGTGATCGTGCACTGGGTGTTGCTGGCGGCGCCGGTCGGCGTGTTCGCACTGGCGGTGGGTGTCGGTCTGCAGGCCGGCTTCGGGGCGGCGGCAACCCTGGTTCACTACGTTCTCGTGGTCACTGCCGTCACCGTGGGCGTGAGCCTGTTCGGCTGGCTGCTCGCCATCGTTGCCGGCGGCCAGCCGGTGGCGCGCTTCACCTCCGCCAGCGCGCCGGTGTGGGCGATCGCTGCCTCAACGCAGTCTTCGCTTGCGTCGCTGCCGGCCATGCTGCAGGCGGCGCTGCGCGACCTGCGCATTCCGGCGCGGATCGCTGACGTGATTTTGCCACTGGCAGTCGCGGTGTTCCGCCTGACCAGCCCGGTCGCCAATCTCGCCGTGTGCTTCTTCATTGCCCATCTGTATGGGTTGGAGCCGACCCTGCTGCAGACCGGTGCGGCTATTGTGGTGGCCTACGCCATGAGCATCGCCGCTGTTGGGCTGCCGGGGCAGATTTCGTTTGTCGCCTCGATTGCGCCGATCTGCCTGGCGCTCGGGCTGCCGATCGAACTGCTCGGCATTCTCATCGCGGTGGAGGTCGTGCCGGACATCTTCCGCACGGTTGGCAACGTGACCAGCGATCTTGCGGTAACCGCGATATTCGCGCGCGGCGCGCCGCCGGATGCCCAGATGGACTGAGAGCGACCGCTCTCAGTCAGCCGATTCTCAGCAACCATTCTCAGCAACCATTCTCAGCAACCCTTCTCAGCCACCGCGTGGCAGCGCGTCGATCGCCTCCAGCGATTCCACCCGGACCCGCTCATTGTCGGCAAAGCTGCGCCGGCGCAGCGCTTCAATGGCGGCGGCGCGGGCGCCGGCGTCGAGGCGCGGGTCATTGGCCAGCCGGTCGCGTTGGCGCACGTAGTCGGCCAGCCGCTGCTGCCACTGTGCACGTTCACGATCCAGCGTCGCCAGACGGTCCGCAGCATCCTCGCCCCACAGCGCGCTGCGCTCGGCGCGGCGCTCGGCCTCGCTGGCGCCCAGCGTATCGAATTGCTCGGTTTGTTCCTCGGCGAGCAGCGCGGATACCGCCGCTTGCTGGCCGTCGAGTGCGGATGCGGGGCGGGTCGCCTCCAGCGCGGCCAGACGCTCCTGACGGGTGGCTTCGTCCAGCTCGGCATCCCTCAGCAACGCAAGACGCTCCAGCGTGTAGGCGGTGTGGGCTTCGTCGTCGCCAAACATGGCGTCGGCCGCGTCGCCAAACCACTCCCGCCGCAGCCTCTGCAGCGCGGCGAGGCGCTGCGCAAGCTCAGCGTCGGCCGGCAGGGCCGCCAGCGCATTGCGCAGACCAAGGTAGCGATCAAACGCCTCCAGCGCGGCACTGGCCACTGTGCTGCCGTGGCTGGCTTCCACGTGCAGCCCCAGCAGTCGGCGGATCTCGCTGTCACTGAACTCGCCGCTGAGACTGAGGAAATGATCAAAAAGACGCCGCAGATCGAGATCCAGCAGCAGCCGACCAGCGGCATCCAGCTGGATGCCGCCGTCGACCTCGGTGCCGCGCAGCGAGCTTCGCTGCCAGCGGGCCAGCAGATCCAGCTCGGCATCGCGCGGGATGGCGGAAACGTCCGGCGGCGCCAGCGCTGGCGGGGCAGGTTGCGGGTCTTGCGAGTGCGTTGGGACGACTGCAATCGGGGCCGGCGCAGCCAGCCGATCAGTCGCTGCGGGGTCTGGCGGGTTGAACCAGATCCCCGCACCGACCAGAAAGGCCAGTGCGATGAGGGCTGCGATCAGCCGACGTCGCCGGTGCTGCACAGCGATGGCCTGCGGCGTGACTAGAGACCTGCGTTCTTCAGCCGGTTGGCGTGACCGCGGATCACCGACACCGGGCTGGAGGCAAACCAGCTGGTCAGGCCAAAGGCCTGGTTGACCTCGTCAAGATGGTTCCAGCCGTAGTCGTCGCGCAGTACCACGCCCCAACGCGAGGAACACCTGCCGACCAGGCCGTCGTTCTGCTCGAAGCCGAAGAACAGGCTGCCGGCAGCCATCAGCGGGTCGCTGGGATCAAGCACGTGGGTCAGCACCGAGGTGCCGCCCCAAGAGTAGTAGCGGATGCCGTTGACGACGGCGGCGCCCTGGCCGCAGGCGCTGCTGGGCCGGCCCTGCGGGTGGCGGGCGTTGAAGGCGGCGGCGCCGCTGGTCGAAAGCGAGGCCAATGCGCCCAGCGCATTCTGCGCGTCGCCGGCACTGCCCGAGAGCGCAGCGATGACGGTGGAGAACGCGTTGATGAAACCGGCCACCAGCGGTCGCAGCGGTGAGCTGGGCGGCAGCGTGGCGTTCAGGCCATCGGCGACCTTGCTGCCGGTGTGCGGCGCGCCGACCGTGGTCACCGAAGCGACCAGGTCGGGTCGCACCGAGGCGACATAGCGGATGGTCGGGCCACCGTGGCTGTGACCGATCAGATTGAACTTGGTGTGGCGATGAATCGCACGCAGGCTGTCGAGCTGACGGATCAGCTGCTCGCCGCGCACCTCGCTGAAGTTGCTCGCCGAAACGCTGGCGACGTAGACCTTGGCACCGCCAGCGCTCAGGTTGCCCGGCACGCCGTACCAGTAGTCATACACGCCGAGCAGCCGGTCGAATCCGAGCAGCCCGTGCACCAGCACGATGGGATGGCGGGTCTGGGTATAGCCGGACTGGGCCGACGCCACCAACGGCAACGCACACGCAAGCAACACCGCTAGCGCGCGGCAAACGAAACGACGCATCATGTTTCTCCCCAAACCTGATACTGACAGTGCGGTCTGTTCGCCATGGGCGGAGACCGTCGAATCCATTCGCGCTTTCCCTTGCGTTCAAACGTACGTTTCAAGTGTACGTTTGTCAATCGAAAACATACGCAGGCGCATGGAGCGATGGAAGCACACCTGAAAAGTCCGGTTCCGTCGGCGGGTCTCCCGTTTGCCAAGGCCTCAATCGCCCGTCGCGATGCGGTTGCGTCAGACGCGCCTGTTCGGCGGCAGCGGCACCGCGATCAGCAGGCTGAAGGGGGTGACGTGCTGGATGCTGGCGCTGCACACCGGGATGCCCAGCAGGGACGACACGCCGGCTAACGCGAACGCCCCGGCAAGCGCCAGCAACCTGCGCTGGCCGCTGCGGTCGAGAGGGGCCAGGAACTCGCTGTAGAACACGCTGATGGCAAAGCCGAACAGGCTCAGCAAAAAGATATGCGCCATGCTTTTCAGCGCGGCAAACGGTGCGCTGAAGGCGAAGAAGTACCGCGTTCCGTCGAGGCTGGATGTGCGGTGCCGTCCGATATAACCGGTTGCTAACGTCGATCTGACAGGTCTCAGACCGACAGCCACGTAAAACGTCGGCAGTCGTCCCGATAAATCACGCAATGACCTCGATCCACGCGCAGCGGTTGTCGACCTTTCCGCGGCCGCAGCAGCGGCCAACACGCTTCATGCTTATCCATGTTCTGATGCCAGGGCTGCTGCTGGTCCTCGGCACCGCTGTGCTCATGTTCGGCGGCGGTGACATGTGGCTGGCGCAACAAGCCTACGCGCTGCAGGGTGGCAGCTGGGTGCTCCGCAATCACCTGGTTACCGACGTCGTGGTGCATCGCGGCGGCCGTCTGTTTGGCGCCCTGGCATGGTTGTTCCTGTTCGGCTGGCTGCTGGTCTCATGGCTGACCGGCAGCAGCCGACGCTGGCGCCGGACCCTCATCTACCTGGTGCTCAGCGTGCTCTGCTCAGTGGCTCTGGTGACCGGGCTCAAGCGCGTGCTGGTGGTCGACTGCGCCTGGAGCGTCGCCGGCCTCGGGGGCGCTCGCAGCCACCTGACTCTGCTCGATCCACGACCTGTTGGCACAGGGGCGGACCACTGCTTTCCGGCAGCGCACGCCAGCGTTGGCTATGCGTGGCTAGCGCTCTATTTCGCTGGCTTCGGTTCGCGCCGCCGTCGCTTGCTGGGTCTTGCCGTTGGACTCGGAGCCGGGCTGCTGTTCGGCATCTCCCAGCAGCTGCGCGGGGCTCACTTCGCCTCGCATGATCTTTGGGCAGCATCGATCTGCTGGGCGGTGGCGTTGTCGTGGCGGCCACTGTTGGCGGGGTATCAACGATGAAATCGTCGCCGAGCACGAACAGCTCCACTGGGGTGTCGCGGCGCTGGGCGCGCTGGCTACCCGGGCCGGTTGCGCAATCGCAGGAGGCGCTGCTGCTGCTGGCCAGCCTGGTCGCCACGCTGGTCTGCAACGGAATGTTCTGGTCCGCCCTGATGGAGGGGCGCAGCTGGCAGGAGCCGCGCACCTGGGCGCTGCTCAGCGGCACTTTTCTTGTCGTGCTGGCGATCCACTACATCCTGTTTGCTCTGCCCAGCACGCGGCACACCGTCAGGCCGTGGCTGTTCCTGCTGACGCTGCTGTCTGTTGCTGCGGGCTGGTACATGCAGCACTACACCGTCTACCTCGACACCGACATGCTGCGCAACATTCTGCACACCGAGTTTGCCGAGGCGTTCGAACTGATCAGCGTGCCAATGCTGCTGGCGACCGGGAGCGTGGGCCTTGCTGCCGCGCTGCTGCTGGCGATGGTCAAGCTGCCTCGCCGCAGCTGGCGCCGAGCGCTGGCGATGCGGGGTGGTTCGCTGGCCCTGGCTGTGCTGGTGGCGCTGGCTGGCGCCAGTCTGGCCGCCCGCGATCTGTCCTCGCTGCTGCGCAACCGCCACGAAGTACGCTTCCTGGTGACGCCGGCCAACCTGATCGTCGCCAGCCTGCGGGTGCTGGGCAGCGATGCCACGCAGGCCACCCGCGCCCGACTGCCGGTGGGCGAGGACGCTCGTTTGGCGCCCGAGCGGGTGGGCCAGCGGCCGCGCCTGCTGGTGCTGATGGTCGGTGAAACGGTGCGCGCGCAAAACTGGGGGCTCAATGGCTACTCCCGGTCCACCACCCCCGAGCTTGGCAACCTGGATGTGATCAGCTACCCGGACGTCAGCGCCTGCGGCAGCAGTACCGAGGTCTCGCTGCCGTGCATGTTTTCAGCAGTCGGGCGGCGCGACTACAGCGAGCGGCGCATCCGCAGTCAGGAATCACTGCTGCACGTGCTGGCACGCGCGGGCCTCGAGACTGGCTGGGTTGACAACCAGACCGGATGCAAGGGCGTCTGTGCAGGGCTGGATGAGGAGCGAATCGCCGGCGATGCTGATCCCGCCCTTTGCGATGGCATGCATTGCCTCGACGCCATTCTGCTCGACCGCTTGGCGGCCAGGCTGGCTCAGCCGGCCGCCGATGGGCTGCTGGTACTGCATCCGATGGGCAATCACGGCCCGGCGTATTACCTTCGCTATCCGCCCGAATTCGCTCGCTTCCAGCCAGGCTGCGAGAGTTCCGAGCTGGGTGACTGCAGCACTGAGCAGATCGTCAACAGCTACGACAATGCGGTGCTCTACACCGACCATCTGCTGGCGCGGATGATCGAAATGCTGGCGCGGCAAAATGATCGTGACGTGGCGCTGATCTACCTGTCCGATCACGGCGAATCGCTCGGCGAACACGGTCTCTACCTGCACGGTGTGCCCTATGCAATTGCGCCCGCGCAACAGCTGAAGGTGCCGATGATGGTCTGGCTATCGGACGGGCTGCGTGAGAGCGCCAGGCTCGATGCCACCTGCCTGCTCCGCGAAGCCAAGGGGCCGCATAGTCACGACCACTTGTTCCACTCCGTGCTCGGCCTGCTCGGCGTGCAGACCTCGGTGTACGCGCCTGAGCTGGACCTGTTTGCCGGATGTCGAACGCAGTCATCGTCAAGCGCAATGGAGTTGCCGGCGAATGTTGCGGTGACGCCAGCTGCAACCCGGTCCTGAGCGGCCTGCGAGACGCTGATGCGGGCGAGCGTGCGTCCTTGCCACCCCTGTGCCGAGGGTTTGCGCGGCGCGAACGTCGATTCGTTGGGCGTTTGACGCGCCGCGGCACGGTCGCCGGTCAGGCGCCGTCCTCAGACAGCGAGCGGCGGTGTTCGACTTCGATCAGCCACAAGTTGCGCAGGTAGATGGCGAAGCCGGCCGACTGGCCCAGGATGAACACCGGGTCGGCGCGGTGGATGGCATAGGCGAGCAGGACGGCGCTGCCGCCCAGGCTCAGGTACCAGAACGCTTTGGGCACCACGCTGCGGCGTGCCTTCTCGGACGCCAGCCATTGCAGGATGAAACGGGCCGAGAAAAGGGCCTGGCCGATCAGGCCAATGGCAATCCAAACCGCAGTCTCACTCATGCTTGCTTACTCTCGTCTGGTCAGTTGAGGCCGTTTGCTCACGCATACGCTCGCTGTGCCGGCGCCGCAACCGCAGCGGGAGCCGCCGCATCGCGACCGCTGTCGGCCTGCGGCAGCTGCGCCAGTTCGCTGCTGGCGACCACGCAGCGGCGCCGCAACAGCCAGGCGACGCCGAACAGATCGGCAAACGCGACGCGCAGGCGGCCGAAGTTGCTGTAGTTGGAGCGACCGCTGTGCCTGGGTCGATGTGCGACAGCTACGCTGATCGTCGCGTGGCCGAAGCCTTGGAACAGCGCCGGCAGATAGCGGTGCATGTGGCTGAAGGCGGGCAGCTCGATGAAGCCCTTGCGCTCGAACAGCTTGATGCCACAGCCGCTGTCCGGGGTGGCGTCGTGCAGCAGGCGCATGCGAACCGCATTGGCGATGCGTGAGCCCAGCCGCTTGCTCCAGCTGTCGCGTCGAACGGTTCGCCATCCGGCCAGCAGCTTGACCTGCGGCCCGGCTTCGATGCGCGCCAGCAGCAGGCGAGGCAGGTCGGCCGGGTCGTTCTGGCCATCACCGTCCAGGGTCGCGACCCACTCCGCGCGCGCGGCGTGGACGCCGCTGCGCAGGGCGGCGCTCTGGCCGCTGCAGCGCGAGTGGCACAGCACGCGCAGCTCGGGCATGGTCTGCCGCATCTGCCGCAAAACGGCCACGGTGTGATCTTGACTGCCGTCGTCGACACAAATGATCTCGAAGCTGCACACCCCGCGCAGCGCGGCGCAGGTCTCGCTCAACAGGCCGCCGATGTTGCCACCCTCGTTGTGCGCAGGGATGACGACGGACAGAGCCGGAACACGCTGGCTGGCAGTAATGGGCATGGCGTCCGGCAGCATCGGCCCTGCGACCTCGGAAGAATGTCGGAGCCACCGCCAAGCGGGCTCAGCGCTCCAGTGAAGCCCCCAGATCGAGGGTCACCAGCGTGCCGCCCGTGGCCAGCGCTGCGAAGCTCAGCTGCCAGTCGAAGTGCCGGCACAGGCGGGAAATCAGGTCGAGGCCAATGCCGCCGCCATCGCGACCCTCGCCGCGGGCCAGGCGGGAGTACAGCTTGCTGACCTCCTCGGGACTCATCTGCTGGCCCGGATCGGCAATCCGGACCACTCCGGCCGCACTGAGGTCGATGCGGATGCTGCCGGTATCGCTGTTCTCGATGGCGTTGCGCAGCAGATTGCCCAGCGCCGCCTGGACGATATTCAGCGGCGCCAGCAGGGGGCAGCGCGGCAGCTCGCCCAGCTCGATCTGCAGCGCCTTGTGACCCAGCAGGTGGCGATGGTCGTCAACGATGTCGGGCAGCAGTTCGCCCAGTTCGAACACGTCGTTCATCTGACGCAGCCGCTCGGGTGCCTTGGCCAGCGCCAGCAGCAGCGGCAGCAGACGTTCGACGTCGCGCGCCGAGCGCTGGATACGCTTGAGCTGACTGCGCACCATGGGTGGCAGCTCCGGCTGACCCAGGGTGAGCTGGGCGGCACCGGCGATCACCGTGATGGGGGTGCGCAGCTCATGGCTGGCGGTGTCGATGAAGGCCCGTTCGCGCTCGACGAAGGCGCTGTTGCGCTCGAGATAGTGGTTCAGCGCGGCGGTAATGGTGGCCTGCTCGGTGCTGGCCTGCGGGTCCAGGGCGATCCGCTGGGCGCTGGTTTCGGGGCTGAGCTGGTCGATATCGCCGGCCAGCTCGCCCAGCGGCCGCACCAGGGTTGCCGCGCCCCAGCCGACCGCCAGCATGAGCACGATGCCGACCAACAGGGTGAGCGCCGCCAGGTTGCGGGCGAGCCCGCGCTCATTGCGCTCCAACAGGCTGATGTCGAGTGCCAGCGCCAGCTTCTGGTCGCCGCTGTGCTCGACCAGCACCACATATTCCGAGCCATTCAGCGACACTTCGTCGTGCACGCCCGGCGGCAGAGCAGCGAACGGCTCGTCCATTGAGCCGCTCAAGGATCGGTGCAGGGACAGCGACTCGGTGTCCTGCCAGCGATAGGCCGGATCGGCTTCGATACGCAGGCGATAGTTCTGCAGTTCGGCGACCAGCACCGACTCCCTGGCGTGCCGTTCAGCCGCTTCATGCACGGTCCAGGCGAACCAGGACAGCGCCACCGTCAGCGTCAGCATGAAGCCGGCCAGCCCCAGCGTGATGCGCCGCAGCAGGCTGCGCCTAACCTGCATCGGTGGACTCGCTGCCGATAACCGCCAGGCGGTAGCCGACCCGCGGCAGGGTATGGATCAGCTTGCGCTCGAAGGGGCCGTCGACCGCGCGGCGCAGCTCGTAGATGTGCGAGCGCAGCATGTCGCCATCCGGCGGACTGTCACCCCACAGGACATGCTCGAGGCGGTCGCGGGTGACGGCCTCGGGGCTGGCCTGCATCAGCACCTGCAGGATCTTGCGGCAGGCCGGATACAGATGCAGCGACTTGCCGCCGCGACTGGCTTCCAGGGTGCGAAGGTCGAGCCGCAGATCATCGACCGCCAGGCGTTTGCCGCGGCGGACGCCGCCGGCGCGTGCCACCAGCGCTTCCAGCCGGACCTCCAGTTCCTGCAGCTCAAACGGCTTGGTCAGGAAGTCGTCGGCGCCGGCGCGAAAGCCGGCGACCTTGTCGGGGAGTTCGCTAAGCGCGGTCAACATGATCACCGGCAGGTCGGGGCGATCACCCTCGCGCAGCCGGCGCAGCACTTCGCAGCCGTCCATCCGCGGCAGCATCCAGTCCAGAACCACGGCGTCGTAGCGCTGGGTGGTTGCCAGGTGCAGTCCGCTGACACCGTCGGGCGCAGCGTCCAGTGTGTGCCCGCGCGCCTCGAAGTAGTCGAACAGGTTGGCGGTCAGACTGTGGTTGTCTTCGATGATCAGCAGGTGCATGGCGTATCCGTTTGCGAACGAGAATAGCGCGGGCGGTAAGACCGTTCGGGCGTAACCGGGAATGATCGGTTGCTGATGTCGTAGTGATGTCGTAGCGGCGCCCGCCGGATGCCGCCGACCGACGTTGTTCCGACAGCCCCTGCTGGCATGATATCGGCCATGCATATGGCTTCTGATCGCTGGCGCACGCTGTTGCGCAGCCCGCTCCTTATCTTACTGATGGCTGGCGTGGCGCTGGCTGCGGGCATCGGCATGCGTGAACCATCGCCGCCGGATGAGCCACGCTTCGTGCTGGCGGCGCGCCACATGGTGAGTTCCGGTGACTGGCTGCTGCCGCACCGCGGCAGTGAGCTTTACGCGCACAAGCCGGCGCCCTTCATGTGGGCCCAGGCGGCGGCCTTCACGGTGGTGGGTGACTGGCGGGTGGCGTTCCTGTTGCCCTCGCTGCTGGCTGCGCTCGGAACCCTTTGGCTGGTCTGGGACGCGGCGCGCCAGCTGTGGAATCGCCAGGTTGCGGCCTATGCGGCACTGGCCCTGCTCGCGACCCTGCAGTTTGGTCTGCAGGCGAAGCGGGCGCAGATCGACATGCTTCTGGTGCTGCTGACCACGCTGTCGCTATGGGCTCTGCTGCGCGCACTGCTGGCGTCGCCAAGGCCGACGCTGCTCGGGCTCGGTGGTTTCGCGGCTGGGCTGGGCACGGTCACCAAGGGCGTCGGCTTTCTGCCACTGCTGGCCGTGCTGCCGGCACTGTGGGTGGCGCGCCATCCGGGCAGCTGGCCGCCCGCGCTGCGCGCCCGCCCGCTGGTCGGCCGCGACTACGGCTGGCTGCTGACCTGCTTTGTCGCCGGCACCGCCGTCTGGTTGCTGCCGCTGCTGATCGGGGTTGCCCGCAGCGATGATCCGCAGCTGCGCGCCTACGTCGCGGAAATCCTGCTGCGGCAGACCGCCGAGCGCTATGCGAATCCTTGGCACCACCATCAGCCGGTCTGGTACTACCTGCAGTCGATGCTGACCGTGTGGCTGCCCGGCGCGCTGTTGTTGCCGTGGCTGCTGCCGGCCTGGTGGCGACGACTGCGGCGGCGCGATCCGCGCCAGGTTGTGCTGCTCGGCTGGAGCCTGCTGGTGCTGCTGTTCTTCACCTTGAGTCCAGCCAAGCGCGAGGTTTACATTTTTCCGGCGCTGCCCGCCTTGTGCCTGGCGGCCGCGCCACTGCTGCCGGGGCTGCTGCGCCGTCGTGGCGTTCGCGTTCTGCTGCTGGTCTATCTGCTGCTGCTATCCGTGCTGCTGACGGTGGCGGGTCTGCTCGGAACGCTCGGCGTGGGTCGCTGGCCGGCGCGGCTGCTGGCCGATCCGCAGTTCGCGGTGGCCGATGTCGATGCGGTGTGGCGCTGGCTGCTGGCCGCCGGCGCCCTCGGGCTGCTGGCAGCCGTCGTTGGCCGGCTGCGCCGGATCGGACCGGCAATCCTGGTGTTCACGCTCGGGCTTTGGGTGGTCTACGGCGTTGGCCTGATGCCCGCGCTCAGTCCGGCCAGTTCGGCCAGCGCAATGATGGCGGCGGTCGGCGCGAAGATCGGCCCCGATGCTGAGCTCGGTCTGCTGGGCTGGCGTGAGCAGCAGCTGCTGCAAGCGGACCGTGCGGCCACCGATTTTGGCTTCGAGCGGCCCTGGCGGGCGCAGTGGCCAGATGCCGCCGCGTGGTTGGCGCAGGCGCCCGACCGGCGCTGGCTGCTGTTGCTTGGGGACCTTATCAACCCCTGCGTCGACGCCAGCCAGGTGCTGACGGCCGGCCGCTCGAACCGCCGCGACTGGCTGCTGCTGCCGGGCTCGGCAATCATCGCCGACTGTGTGCTGCCGTCACCGTCGAACGAGGGTCCGCCCCGCGACGATGACGGTGGCGACTAGCCCATCTTCGTCATTCTCGATTTTCTAGCGTAGTGCCATAATCGTTCGCAGACCTATTCCATTATCAGCTGTCATGCGGTAGGGTTCGGTGCATGTTCGTACGCCGCACTCAAACCCGCACTCGCTTGTCCGGCGAGCCT
>JBBRBN010000062.1:0-23301 GCA_038205755.1 Lysobacterales bacterium
TTTCCACCAAAAATGGCGACGCGAAAAGGCGCGAAAAGGGGGCAGAGGAAGCCATCAATTGCTTCCAACCCGAATGGCACCTGCTTAACCCGCCTATTTCATGAATTCGCGCGATGATCGCGCAGGATAGCGTTCGCACAAGGGACTACCGAAGGAGCGGCGTAGCGGGCCATACGACCGACTGAGGAAAATCCCTTGCGCGGACAAGAGACAAGCGAGGGCGCGCGAGATTCCTGAAACATGCGGGCTAAAGCGGGAGTTGAGCGCGCCGCGCGGCCATTCCGCACCGGATCAGGCTGTAGCGGAGCAAGCTCCGCTCTACGAGAGCCAGGCGCGTTCCGCTGCTCGCGCACATCGCTATGTTCCCGTAGAGCCGAGCTTGCTCGGCTGCACGCGCGGTCGCCGTCATACAGGTACGGCCAGTCGCGAAACACGCGAATGCGCAGGTCGGCCAGCGCCGGCAGCCACGCTCGAACGTCGCTGCCAACCAGACACTGCAAGCTGATGGCGGTCATTGGATGGGCTTGGTGCTGCGCTGGACCGCGATCCAGCGGTCGACGCGGATGTCGAGCAGGTCCAGCGGCAGGCGACCGCCATCGAGCAGCATGGCGTGGAAGGCCGGCAGGTCGAAGTCCACTCCCAGTTCTGTTTCAGCGCGCGCGCGCAGGGCCCGAAAACGCTGCAGACCAATCTGGAAGCTCAGCGCCTGGCCGGGGAAGATGAGGTAGCGCTCGACTTCCGCACGCGCTTCGACGCCGCCGAGGCCAGCGCTGTCGCGCAGATAATGGACCGCCTGGGCGACGCTCCAGCGCTGCTGGTGCAGGCCGGTGTCGACCACCAGCCGCGCGGCGCGGAACAGCTCCGACTGCAGGCGTCCGATGTCGTCTTCTGGCGCGGGCAGCAGGCCGAGTTCGCCCGCAAGCTGCTCGGCGTACATGGCCCAGCCTTCGGCGTAGGCGCTGAAGCTCAGCTGCTGGCGAAACGCCGGCAGCTCGGTCTGTTGCAGCAGCCAGGCGCTCTGCAGATGGTGACCCGGCGTCGCTTCGTGATGGGCCAACGTGCGCAGCGAGAAGCGCGGCAGGTCATCCAGATCGCGCAGGTTGAGATACAGCATGCCCGGCTGGCCGGCGCGCATCGGCGGCGAGTAGTAGGCGCCGGGCGCGCTGCGTTCGCGCGCCGGCGGCACGGCGTCCACCAACATTGGCGCCGACGGCAGCTGGGTGAACGCGGGCGCGCTGGCGTGAGCGGCGCGTTCGATGTGCCCGCGAAACGCGGCCAGCACGGCCTGTCGCGCGGCTTCGCCGCTGCCAAAGCGCTGCTCGGGTCGTTGCGCCAATGCCTGCAGGCGCTGGCCGATGCTGCCTTGGACCAGGCCGAGCGCGGCCAGCTTGGGCGCCAATTCGGCGCTGAGGCGGGCAACATCATCGATACCCAGCTGGTGGATTGCAGCGGGCGTGAATGAGGTGCTGGTGTGCCAGCGCACCATGAAGGCGTAATAGTCAGCGCCTTCGGGCTGCGCCCAGGCGCCGCTGTCGGTCAGCGGCAGCGCCTGCAGCGCCTCGAAGTGGTCGATCAGGCGTCGCCACGCCGGATACACCGAGCGAGCGACCGTCGCCTCCGCGCGCTCAATGAAACGCGCCTTCACTGGCGGCGGCATCTGCGCTGCGGCCACCAGCGACAGCCGCTCGGACAGGACTTTCACCAGCGGGCTGTCGACTGCCTTGGGCTGCACGAAACGCCGCAGGTCGTCGAGTACGCGCGGCAGCATGGCGCGCGGCGGCAGGATACCTTCGGCGCGTCGCTGGACCAGATCCTGCAGCAGCCCATCGAGCTTTTCCGGCACCGCATCGAGGCGCGCGAGGTAGTGTTCGACATCCCGCGGTGAGGCCATCGGCGATGTACCGAGCAGCGCGGCGGGCAGGCTGTTCTGCAGGCCAAACAGAGGATTCACCGGATGGTCGTAGCGCTGCCAGCGCTGCGCCTCCAGCTGCATGTCGAGGCTGTAATCGAGCACCTCGCAGGACTGCCGCAGCTCGCCTTCGTAGTCGCCACAGTCGAAGCCGTCCAACGCCTCGCGGCTGCGCTGCAGGCGCGCCTGCGCGGCGCTGCGCGCGGCCGGAGAGACATCGGTGAGTCGACGCTCGGCTCGCTCCCACACAGCCAGCAGGCCACCGTGCTGGGCCAGGCGCTCCGGATCAGCGCGCAGGCTTTCCATCTGCATGCGGGCGAACAGCCACTCGATCCGCAGCGGCTGGCCAACCCAGGTGTGCAGCGCCAGCGCCAGCAGCACGACGGACGTGATTGCGGCGACAGCCAGCGCGGCGCGAAATGCACGCGGCATACCAGCAACTCCTCCTCGACTCCCCACCCGCACATTAGCACCGCTTCCGGTTCCTCCACGCGGCGCCGGCCAGTCTCTGCGCCGGCTGTCGCAGGCTGTCGCAGGCTGTCACACTCCCACGGATGAATGGCCCCAGCAGCAGCAGCATTTCTTCGTTGCCCGATGACCCCACTGTGGCCGTCGCCGGACCGCGTGAGGCCGACAGCCACGTGCTGCTGGCCGCGCTGCCTGAGCTAGCGACAGCGCCTGTGGGCAGTCGCGCAGTGGACGGTTTGTGGCTGTTCGACACTGCTCTGGCGGCGCTCAGTGCCGCGCTTCTGATGCAGCGCAGCGGCGCGCACGCAGTGGCCGTGCACCTGGGCGAGTGCTACGCCACGGCGGACGGGCCGCGACCGATCGACAGCGTCAGCGCCCTGCTGCGCGCGCTGGCCGGATCGGCGGCGCCGGGCCAGATTCTGATCTCGGAAGCCAGCTTCGAGGCGCTGGCCGACGACTTGCCAAACGATGCGGCGTGGGTGTCGACACTGAGCTGGCGCGCGCACGGTCGCTACCTGCTGGACGGTCAAGGCGAGGCAGTAGCGGTGATCGAGGTGCTGAGCGATCGCAGCGCCGGCCCCTCGCAACCCTCGGAGAGCAGCGGCCTGCACCGACTGGCGGACGAAGGGCTGATTCCGGGCTGGCGGGCGGCGGTGGGTCAGGAGGTTCCGCTGCGTCGGGGCTGGCGCCTCCTGCAACGACTGGGCGTGGGCGGCTTTGGCGAGGCCTGGCTGGGCAGCCACGTCGAAAGCGGAGAGCGCCGGGTATTCAAGTTTTGTTACCACGAGACCCGGCTGGTTTCACTGAAGCGCGAGGTGGCGCTGTTCCGCATGCTGCAAAAGGGCGTGGACGGCCACCCGGGCATTCTGCCGCTGCTCGACTGGCACCTGGACAGTCCACCGTATTTTCTGGAGTCGCCGCACATTGCCGGTGGCGATCTGCGCCAGTGGTGCGCCGGTCGCGGCGGCGTGCAGGCGGTGCCGCTGGCGGATCGACTGGAGATCGCCGCGCAGATGGCTGAGGCACTGGCCGCTGCGCATGCGGTGGGCGTGCTGCACAAGGACATCAAGCCAACCAACGTGCTGATGCAGGAACACGACGGTCAGCTGCAGGTGACGTTGGCCGACTTTGGCGTAGGCGCGATCACCGAGGCGCTGCGCGGCGAGGCAGCGCAGATGACCATCGCCGGTGGCGGCAGCCGCAGCGCGCTATTTGGCGACAGCGCGCTGCTGGGCGGCACGCCGAAATACATGGCGCCAGAGCTGTTTGAGGGACGTCCGTCAACCATCCACGCCGACGTGTTCGCATTCGGTGTGGTGCTGTATCAACTGGCAGTTGGCGACCTCAACCGGGCGCTCGGGGCCACCTGGCAGGAGGAAGTGGGCAGCGCGCCGCTGCGCGCCAATATCGCCAGCCTGACCGCACGCGACCCGGCGCATCGGCGCACCGATCTGGCGGTGCTGGCCGGAGAACTGCGGCGTCTCAACCAGCGCGAGGCCGAGCTGCTCGAGGCGCAGCGGGCAGCAGCAGCGGCGGCGCGCGCGCAGCGGCGGCGGCGTCTGCTGGTGCCCGCCGTGATCGCACTTCTGCTGCTGGCTCTGGTGCTGGCCGGCATGCTGCAGCGCATCTCGCAGGAGGCCGAACGCGCCAACGCCGAAGCGGCTCGCGCGAATGCCGAAGCGACCCGAGCCAATCTCGAAGCCCAACGCGCCAATCGTGAAGCGACCACCGCGAGTGAGGTCACCGAGTTTTTCGTCGACCTGTTCAAGATCGCCAATCCCGACGAGTCGCGCGGCGCCGCGGTCACCGTCCGCGAGGTGCTGGACACGGGCGCCGAGCGCGTCGACGAGGAGCTGGCTGGACAGCCACGGGTGCGAGCCCGCCTGCTGCTCGTCATCAGCAACGTGTATCGCCAGCTGGGTCTGTTTGTCGCAGCGGTACCGATGGCCGAACGCGCAGTCGCGGTGTTGCGTGCGGAAGGCGACACCGGCGTCGACCTCGCCAGAACGCTGAACGCGCTGGCCGCGCTGCACGGCGATGCCGGCCGCTTCGAGCAGTCGGTGGCGCTGGCCGAGGAGTCGCTGGCGCTGATGGAAGCGGCCGGCCTGCAGGACGATGTCCACTACGGCGACGCCCTGAGTATTCTCGGCTCCGTCTTCAATGACATGGGCGAGCGCGAACGCGCTGGGCCGGTGCTCGAACGCACCGTGGCGTGGCGCGAGCAGCACCTTCCCGCTGGCGACCCCGGCATCGCCATCGCCCTCAACAACTACGGCTTCCACCGGCTGCAGCTCGGCGACTACCGCGGCAGCGCCGAGCTGTTTGAGCGCTCGCTGGCGATCCGCCGCGCATCGCTGGGCGAAGAGCACAGCGAGACCGCGATTTCCTGGAGCAACCTGTCGGCGGTGTACCGCAACCGCGGCGAGCTGGATCGCGCCGACGAAGCAGCGCGACGCGCAGCGGCGATCTGGGAGGCAACGCTGGGGCTCAATCACCCCTTCACCACGGTTGGCTGGCACAACCAGTCCGTGCTGGCGCGGCTGCGCGGCAAGCAGCAGGAGGCGCGTGACCTTTCAAACCGTGCGCTGGCTGTGCGCCGCGCCGTCCACGGCGAGGACCATCCGTGGGTGGCGTCCAGTCTGTCGGAAGTGGCGCAGGCCGACTCTGCGCTTGGTAACCACGCCGAGGCGGAATCGGCTCAGCGCAGCGTGCTGGCGCTGCGGATCAAACGCAGCGGCGCGGACAGCAAGGACGTGGCACTGTCGCGCATCACCTTGTCCGACATTCTGCTTGCCGCCGGCAGCAACGCCGATGCGTTGGCCGAAGCCAGCGCCGGCGCCGCTCAACTGCGCCAGCTGGCCGAGGCCGCACCCGAGGATCGCGTGCTGCGGCAGGAGTTTGCTGGCGGCTTGTTCCAATGGGGCTGGAGCCTCGCCCGCAATGGTGATCGCGACGCCGCCATCCCGATCTGGCGCGAAGCCTTGAAGACGCTGCAAGGCGTCGAAGGCGAGGATCGGCTGATCCGCGTCATCCAGCTGCGCGCGCGACTGCACGCAGCGCTCGGCGAACAGGAAAGCAGCCTGCGCCTGCGCAAGGAGCTTGATACAGTGGGCTTCGTGGACCCGCTGCTGGACGCCCTTGAAGGCGACTGATCAGGCGATGCAGCTGCGGCCGCGTGAACGCCGTTGTTCGCGCACGCAGGCCTGCTGCGCAGAGCAGCCCGGTCGCGGGCGAGCCGCCCTCGCGGGCTGGAAATCGGGCGCTGGTGCGGCACGAAGAAACACCAAAGTGGCGGATTTCCCAACCGCGAACGCGCCATTGCGATTGGCGACGCCGTCGCTCAACACCGCGCTTGCCCTTTGCCTCAGTTCGCCACCGATCACCTGCGCGGCACCCTCAGACCGCGCCACTGCGTCGAGCTGGGCCGATCAAAACGCATTGGAAGCAGGCCCGGCGCGATTGCTGATGGACCTTGGTACGGTTGCCATGCGCGCCAGCCGATTGCAGAATCGGCGGTCCGAATTCCGGCGCCGGGGCTTACTTTACTCATGCCACTGATTGGCGCTGCTCTCCTGCTGCTAGCGGGTGCGCTTGCCTGGGGCGCCTTGCTGCATCTGCTGGTCGGGCTGCAGCGCCCGTTCGACCGCCGACGCCTGGCGCTGGCGGGCATTTGCGGCGCTACCAGCGGGCTGGCGGTGAGCCACGCCATCAGTTACTCCCTTGACGACCTGGCCTCCATGGCAGTGGCGCTGCGCGTTGGCATTGCGCTGATCATTCTGGGTCTGGTTTGCCTGCAGGGATTCTTTTCCACTTACGCAAGCGCGCTGTCCGGTCGCTTTCAGTGGGTGACGCTGCTGGTGGCAGTGGCCGTTTTTGTTGCCAACGCGATGTCGGAAGCCAGCCTGCAGTTCTCCTCGATAGACGGCATCAGAACCCTGCTGCTGCCGTGGGGCGAGCGTCTGCAGCTGCCGGTTGGCGAGCTGAACCCGCTGTTTCCGCTGGCGGCTGGCTGGATGCTCACGATCACGGTTTACGGCATCGGGGTGTTCCTGCTGGCCTGGCGTCGTCGCCGCAGTGTCGCCATGCTTGGCTACGCCGTGGCGACAGCGATTTTTCTGCTGGCCGCGCTGCAGGGCATCCTGGTTCGGGTCGGCTACCTCGATCCACCGCATCTGGGACCGCTTGGGCTGGTGCTGGTGGCCTTCGCGATCAGCGCCATCTTCACCATGGATCAGCGGCGGGCGCGACTGGCGGCCGAAAGCCGGGTGCGGGATCTCGCCTACTGCGACGCTCTGACCGGCCTGCCCAACCGCAGTCTGCTGATGGAGCGTCTGCGGACGGCTTGCGTGGCGGCGGGGTCAGGCCCCGCGCGCGGAACGCTGCTGCACCTCGATCTGGATCACTTCCGAAACATCAACGATGCGCTGGGTCATGCCACCGGCGATCAGGTCTTGAGAGCCGTCGCAGACGGCCTGCGCCGCGAGTTCGGTGAGTATGGACTGGTGGCGAGCATGGGTGGCGACGAGTTCGCCATGCTGCTGGCGCCCGCACATGACCAGGTCGAAGCGATCGGGCTGAACCGTGTTTCGCGCCTGACCCGCGCCTTGCGCAGCTTTCTGGAGGGTGAAGTCGAAGTTCAGGGCCGCTCCTTTTCGCTCGGCGCCAGCATCGGCATCGCCCATTTCCCGGACGGCGACAGCAGCGCCGAGGATGTCCTGCGCCACGCCGAACTGGCCCTGTATCGGGCCAAAAAGCGCGGCCGTGGGCAGTCAAGCTCATACACGCCCAGTCTCATGGGACAAGCCGAGCGGCATCTGGAGATTGAGAGCGGGCTGCGCCTGGCGCTCAAGCGCGGCGAGCTGTCGCTGGCATTTCAGGCGAAGGTCAATGCCTCCTACGAGGTGACCGGCGCCGAGGCGCTGCTGCGCTGGCGGCATCCTGAACTTGGAGTCATCGCGCCGGCCGACTTCATCGAGGTGGCGGAAGCCACTGGACTCATCCACCCGCTCGGCGAGTGGGTACTGCGCCAGGCCTGCACGCGGCTGCAGGTGTGGCGCGCCAGCGGCGTGCCCTTCCATGGCGAACTGGCGGTCAACATCAGTCCGTGGCAGATCCGCCACCCCAACTTCGTGCGCAACGTCGAGGAGGTGCTGCGCGGCAGCCGCTGCACGCGCGGCGAGATCGTGCTCGAAGTGACCGAGAGCGCGCTGCTGCTGGAGCCGGGTGAATCGATGAGCGCCCTCGCCGAACTGCGCCGGGTGGGCGCACGCATCGCGCTGGACGACTTTGGCACCGGCTACTCCTCACTGTCGCATCTGCGCGCGATGCCGCTCGACGAAATCAAGATTGATCGCGCCTTTGTTGCCGAACTCGACACCGTCGGCGACCGCGTTCCGATCGCCAAGATCATTCTCGACATCGGTCACGACATGGGCCTGAAGGTCACCGCCGAAGGGGTCGAAACGACGCTCCAGCATGAGCGTCTGCGCGAGCTGGGCTGCGCCAGCTTTCAAGGCTATCTGTACGGTCGCCCGATGGACGAAGCCGCGTTTGTCACCCTTCTGGCCGGACCGCTGCACGTCTCGGCCGCCCTCGCGGCGGCCGCGGGCGGCAGGTAAGCAGCGGCTCTACCAACGGCGCTCCAGACCCTGCCCAGTACTTCCGGCACTTTCTGGTGTTATAGCTCACTAGCACACTAGAGACCGTAACCCGAGGAGTAGACAATGAACACGAGATCGTTTTCGCTGGGACTGCTGATCACCGGCTTGGCCGCCGCCTGTGTCCTGGCGCCATCGCACGCCGCCGTACAGACCGCGTCGACCGCATCTTTGGCGACGGCGTCGCTGGCGTACGCGCCTGCCGATCCGGCCCGACAGGTGGAGGATCTGGCGCGCTTGTTCCGCGCAGGCGATGTCGCCGGTCTGGCGCAGGCGCTGGTGCCGCCATCGAAGTGGGAGGAATTCCGGCTGGCTTACCAGCTGAAGCAGCTGCAGCCGACCCCCGCCGAAGAACGCGACCGGTTTGCCGAGAAGCTGCAGCGGTTCACCGCCCCGGATGCCGTCGACACGCTGATGGCGGAAATCGAGCCCCACCTGGAGAAGGCTCGCCCACAGGCCGCCGGTGCGCTGATGATGGGGATCGGCGCGATGCAGATGGCGCTGTCGGCGCCCGACAGCAAGCTGACGGAAGACCAGCGCGCCGCGCTGCAAAAGGCGCTGCCGGGCGTCCAGGCGTGGGCAACCAGCACCGATTTTCTCAACGCGGAAACGCTGCGGCAGGCATTGACCCTGCTGACCAGCGCCGCGCGGCAAACCGGTATAAGCAATCTGGACCAGCTCAAGGCGATGCCCCTGGAGACGGCATTGAGCCGCGCCGGCGCCTTGCTTGTGGCGTTGAAGCAATCAGTGCGGCTATACGGAATCGACCTCGACGCGATCGCCGACTCGCTGCAGGTCGACGTGGTGGCAATGGATGGCGACAGCGCGCGCGTCCGCACCACGATCACCGTGTTCGATGCACCGATCTGGGCCGAACACGACCTGGTGCTGCTGGAAGGCCGCTGGTATGGCAAGCACGCCAGCGCTCGCTGGGATCATGACGACGCCGACCCGGAGGCCGACCTGGAGCACGTTGATCAAATCGAGACCTCGCGTCAGGCGAGTCCGAGCAGGAGCTGAGCCAGCGGTCGGGATGCCCCACGCCAGATCAAGCTGAAGGACGGGTGTCGCTCAGACCCTCCGCCGCTGCGTTCAGGGATCGGCGTTGCCCAAGCGACGTCGTTCCGCTAGTTCGACACAGAGCGTTGCGAACCGAGGCCGCCACAGGGCGTTCGGTAGGCATAGGCGAGTGATCGTCACCGGGCCACGATTCCATTGGACCGCGCCGCCGCGGAAAAAAGCCGCTGGGACGCTCGACACAGCTGGCAAAGCGCATCGTGCTAACCCGCCTATTTCATGAATCTCACACGCCCTCGCTTGTCTCTTGTCCGCGCAAGGGATTTCCTCAGTCGGTCGTATGGCCCGCTACGCCGCTCCTTCGGTAGTCCCTTGTGCGAGCAGTATCCTGCGCGATCATCGCGCGCATTCATGAAACATGCGGGCTGACTCAGCGGAAATCCCGACTCCGCGAACCCACCCCATCAAGCAGGCCGCTGAGATCCTCCAGCCGCTGGGCGATCAGGTGACGGACGCCGTCGGCGGTTTCGATGCGACCGTGCACGGCGAGCAGGCTGGACTCGATCAGCACCCGACGCTGGCGCTGGCCGAGGTCGCGCCAGACGACGACGTTGGTCATGCCGTCCTCATCCTCCAAGGTGACGAAGGTGACGCCGCTGGCGGTGGCCGGGCGCTGGCGCATGGTGACCAGGCCGGCGGTGCGGGTGGGCGTGCCGTGGGCGAGTTTCGCCAACTCGCTGGAGCGCCGGCAGCGCCGCGCGTTGAGCTGGGCGCGGATCAGCGATACGGGATGACGGCCAAGGGTCAGCCCGGTGCTGGCGTAATCGGCGCGGGTGTCCTCGGCGGCGGTCGGCGGGGCGAGGCTGATGCGTTCCTCGGCGGCGGACTCGCGACCGAACAGCGGCAGCTGCGGCTCGACGCCGCTCACTGCCCAGCGTGCGCGATGGCGATGGCCGGCGAGACCGCGCAGAGCACCGGCTTCGGCGAGGCGATCCTGCGCGCCGCGGTCGAGATCGGCGCGGGTGCACAGGTCGGCGATGTCAGCGAAGGCCCGCATCTGTCGCGCGGCGACGATCCGCAGGCCGATCGCCTCGGCCATGCCGCTCAACTGCTGCAGACCGAGCCGGATCGCCGGCTGCTGCGCGCGGTCGGCGGCATCCTCCAGCGTGCAGGCCCAGTCGCTGCAGCGCACGTCGACCGGATGCACCGCCACGCCGTGGCGACGCACGTCCTGGACAATCTGACTGGCCGAGTAGAAACCCATTGGCAGCGAGTTGAGCAGGGCACAGGCGAAGGCCGCCGGCTCGTGGCACTTCAGCCAGCAGGAAACGTAGGTGATCAGGGCGAAGCTGGCGGCGTGGCTCTCGGGAAAGCCGTAGCTGCCGAAGCCCTTGATCTGCTCGAACACCTGCTCGGCAAACTCGGTGGTGTAGCCGCGCGCAGCCATGCCGGAAAGAATCCGCTGACGATGATGATCAAGGCCGCCACGGCGCTTCCAGGCCGCCATCGAGCGGCGCAGATCGTCGGCCTCACCGGGCGTGTAGCCGGCGGCGACCATCGCCAGCTGCATCACCTGCTCCTGGAACAGCGGCACGCCCAGCGTGCGCTCGAACACCGCCCGGAGTGATTCCGAGGGGTAGACGACGGGCTCCAGCCCCTGTCGTCGGCGCAGGTAGGGATGCACCATCTTGCCCTGGATCGGGCCGGGACGGACGATGGCGACCTCGATCACCAGATCATAGAAGGTCGCCGGCTTGAGCCGCGGCAGCATCGCCATCTGCGCGCGCGATTCGATCTGGAACACGCCGACGGTGTCGGCGCGCTGGATCATCGCGTAGGTTGCCGGATCTTCCGCCGGAATCGTCGCCGGGGTGAGATCGCGGCCGCGATGGGCGCGCAGCAGGTCGAGGCACTTGCGCACGCAGGTCAGCATGCCCAGCGCCAGGCAGTCGACCTTGAGCAGGCCGAGCGTGTCGAGATCGTCCTTGTCCCACTGGATGATGGTGCGATCGGGCATCGCGGCGTTCTCTACCGGCACCAGGGTGTGCAGCGGCTGCTGCGCGATGACGAAGCCGCCGACGTGCTGCGACAGGTGCCGCGGCATGCCGAGCAGTTCGCCGACCAGCACCACCAGCCGGCGCATCGGCGCGCTGTCGGGATCGAAGCCGCGTTCGCGCAGGCGCTCGGCCGAGGGGGCTTCCTCGCTCCAGCCGCTGACCGTGCGGCTGAGCTGGTCGATCTGGTCGGCCGGCAGGCCGAGCGCGCGGGCGACGTCGCGCACCGCGCTCTTGCTGCGATAGCAGATCACGGTGGCGGCAAGGGCAGCGCGCTCGCGGCCGTAGCGGCCGTAGAGATACTGGATGACCTCCTCGCGACGCTCGTGCTCGAAGTCGATGTCGATGTCCGGCGGCTCGTTGCGCTCACGGCTGATGAAGCGCTCGAACAGCAGATTGGCGCGCGCCGGGTCGATCTCGGTGACGCCAAGCACGAAGCACACCGCCGAGTTGGCCGCCGAGCCACGGCCCTGGCAGAGGATGCCGCGCGAACGGGCGAAGCGGACGATGTCGTGGACGGTCAGGAAATAGGAGGCGTAACCCAGCTCGCTGATCAACGCCAGCTCGTACTCGATCTGCGCGCGGGCGCGCTCGGGCACGCCGGCCGGCCAGCGCCAGCGCGAGCCGGCTTCGCTCAGCGCACGCAGCCAGCTGGCGCCATCGTGACCTGCCGGCACCAGCTCGCGCGGGTACTCGTAGCGCAGCTGGGAGAACGCGAAGCCGCAGCGCTCGGCGATGGCGACCGATTCGACCAGCAATTCGGACGGATGGATCGCCGCCAGCGCCTGTCGCGTACGCAGGTGGCGTTCGCCGTTGGCAAACAAACGCTCACCGGCGCTGGCGACGCTCATCCGATGGCGCAGCGCGGTCAGCACGTCCTGCAGAGCACGCCGGCGGCGCACGTGCATGTGGGCATCGCCGGTTGCTACCGCGGGGAGATCAAGTCGCTGCGCGAGGTCAAGCAGCTGCCGCTGGCGGGCGTCATCGTCGGGGCCGCGGTGCAGCTCGATCGCCAGCCAGGTACGGCCGGGGAACTGCGCCGCCAGCCAGCGGCCCTGCTCAAGATCAGGAATGTCGCCGGGCAGCCACAGCGCCAGCAAGCCGTCGCTGCCGGCATCGAAATCGCTGCGGCTGATGCGGTACTCGCCCTTCGGCGAGCGCCGCCGCGCATTGGTGATGAGCTGGCACAGGCGACTGTAGCCGGCGAGATCCGCGACCAGCAGCACCAGCTTGAGGCCATCGTCGAGGGTGAATTCGCTGCCAACGATCAGCGCCACCCCGCTCGCACGCGACGCCTCCAGCGCCCGCACGATGCCGGCGAGTGAGCATTCGTCGGTGATCGCCAGCGCCGCATAGCCATTCTGCTTGGCCCGCCCGAACAGCTCGGCCGCGCTGGAGGCGCCGCGGCCAAAGGAGAAGTTGGAGAGGCAGTGGAGTTCGGCGTAGGGGGATGAGCAATCGCGCATGGGCGCGCAATGCCGCGATGGGCTGACCGCAGCCCGTCTGGGAAACGCTGCAGGCGCTGTGTCCGCCCGTGTAGGAGCGCCGCTCGGCGCGATGCTTTTCACGTGGCCTGATGCAGCAACGGCATCGCGGCCAGGGCCGCTCCTGCAGGGCTGCCTTCTCCGGGTTTCGTCATTTTGGCTGGCGGCTGCGCCATCTTCGTTATTGCGGCGAGGGCCGGAATTCTGTGGTGTTTGCTTCTCTCGTCTGTCGTGTTCTTGCCGCACCCTGGATTCCGGCCTTCGCCGGAATGACGGGAAAAGGCTGGATTCCGGCCTTCGCCGGAATGACGAGAAAAGGCTGGATTCCGGCTTCCGCCGGAATGACGGGAAAAGGCTGGATTCCGGCCTTCGCCGGAATGACGGGAAAAGGCTGGATTCCGGCCTTCGCCGGAATGACAAACACGCAACCTCACGCAAACCACCCATGCACCATCCAAGGCCCCACCTCACCCGGCGCACAATAAATCCATGCGCGCTGGCCGGTGCTGGTGGTGGCGATGTAGTAATCGCGCCGCACGTCGGCGCCGTCCCACCAGCCGCTCTCGATACGCTCCGGGCCGGCCAGCAGACGCGGCGGCGGGCCGCGCAGCGGGATCGGGTGCGGCAGCAACCATGCAGGCCGCTCCGCTCGCGGGCGGCCGCCCTCGCCTGTCTTGCCAGCAGCGCTGCGGGTGGCGTACTCCGGGCGATGCTCGGCGACGGCGTGCAGGGTCTGCACCGCGTCTTCGCCGAGCCGCGCACGCAGGCGCTCACGCAGCGCCGGCCAGGGCATGGCCTGCGCTGGGCGATCGTCGAACAGATCACGGCCGGCCGGCACGAAGGGCGGCAGCTGTTCGGCGAGCAGCCGCAGGCCGCGCACTGCGGCCGGCATCGGTGCGCGCTCCAGCCGGCTACGGGCCAGATCAAACAGCAGTGCGGCGTCGCGCTCGGGCGCCAGCAGGCCGATTTCCAGCTTTGATGCCGGCAGGCCGTCGTGTTCGAAGTGCAGCTCGAAGCGCTGCACGCCGCCGTCGCGACCGGCCAGATAGGCGGCGAGATCGGCGGTCAGACGGCGCAGCGGAAACAGCAGTGCCTCGACCAGCTCGACGTCATAGGACAGCTCGATACGCGCCTCGAAGCGGTCCGGTGGCGCGTACAGTGGCAGTGGATCGGGCACCAGCCCGCGCAGGGCATCGAGGTGTTCCAGCAGGCTCGGACCGAAACGCCGCGCCAAGGCCGGCCGCGGCAGCGCGAACAGCTGGCCGAGCCGGCGCAGGCCCATGCCCGTCAGTGCATCGGCGGTCGCCGGATCAAGCTCGGCGCGTTCGACCTCGACCTGCGCCAGTGCGCGCTGCTGCGTCTCACGACTGGCCAGCGCCAGGCCATCCTGCACGCCGGCCAGCACCCAGGCGGCGCGGGCATCGGGCGCCAGCGCCAGCCGGTGACTGAAGCCAAGGTCGGCCAGGTCGTTGCGCAGCCGGCGGGCGAAGGCCGGCCACGGCCCGAACAGGCCGAGGCTGGCCTCCACTTCCAGCACCAGCGACTGGCTGCCGAGCCGCGCCACCATGCCGCTGTAGCGGTAGGCCCAGGCGCACAGCAGGTCAAGCAGGCGGATCTCGTCGGCGGAGTCGTACTCGACGCAGGCAAAGTCACTCAACAGGACCTGTGCGCCGGCCAGCGACTGGCCTGGCCGTAGTCCTGCGGCATATGCAGAACGATTGACATCGACCAGTCGCCGCCGCTGCGGTGAACCGCTGATCAGCGCCAGCGGCGCGTCCGGCGCTGGATGGCGGCGAAGGACGCCGTCCAGCGCCAGCTGCGGCAGACGGATGCAAGCCCAGAGCATCGGTATCAACCGCCATCACGCATGCCGCACAGCGCAGCACGCTGCGCGCGTGGCTGCACACCGCACAGCGCAGCACGCTGCGCGCTACAAAGAGCGCGCGTGCCCGAGCGCCGCCGCAACGCCCACGTAGAGCCGAGCTTGCTCGGCTGCATGCCGCACAACGCAGGGTGGCTGGGCATGGCCGCTCAGTGCAGTACGGGGAGTGCAAACGGTCGCGCCGGTGGCAGTCCACCGCGACACTTCAGCACCCGCAGCTGGGCCGGAGCGGCGTCGATGCACAGCCGCAGCGCAGCTGGCGACGGCTGCGTCGCAACGTTTGCCGGGCGCGTACAAAGACCGAGACAGCGACCGCTCTCGGCCGCCACCTGCAGCCGTCGCAGCGGCTTGTCGCCGGCCTGGCCCGGCCAGCACAGCACGGCGCCGCAGGCGGCCGAACGCAGCGCCTGCTCAGCTGCCCACAGCGCTTCCTTCGGCGCGCACGCAACCACGTGCAGAAAGGTCAGCTCGACGCCCGCCGCGCGCCAGGCGGCGGCGTACGGCCGGTACGGCGGCGCAATCAGCGCCACCGGTGTGCCGGCGCGGGTCAGCCGGGCGATGGTCGGCAGCAGCAGGCGCAGTTCGCCGACGCCGTCGGCAGGAATCAGGATCTCGCTCAGCGCAGCCGGCGGCCAGCCGCCGCTGGGCAAGGCGGCATCGAGCGCCGCCAGGCCGGTAGGTTGGCCGCCGGGTGTACGTGACGGCGCCGGCTGGCCGCGCCACAGCCGCGGGTCGCGCAGCAATGCGTCGAGGGAAGATACGCTGCCCGCCATCAGTCGATCCTCAGCAGGCCGAGGTAGACGCCCTCGATGGCAAAGTCGACCACGCCGGCATCGATCACGATTGGCGCGTAGTCAGGATTGCGCGGCAACAGGCGCAGACGATCGGGATGCAGCTCCAGCCGCTTCACCGTCAGCTCGCCCTCGACCCGCGCCACCACCGTCTCGCCATCGCGTGCCTCGCTGGTGCGCTGTACCACCAGCAGATCGCCGTCGAGGATGCCGTCGTCGCGCATCGAGTCGCCGACCACCCGCAGCAGGCAGTCCGGGCGCTGCCGATACGGCTTTGGATCGACCGTGATCCAGGCCTGCACGCCGGCATCGGCGCCGATCGGCAGGCCGGCCGCGACCCGTCCCAGCAGCGGCAGGCGCAGGCTCTCGCCGCGGCGCCCGCCGGCGGCCTCGGGCAGGCGGATGCCGCGCGCCTTGCCCGGCAGCAGCACGAGGTGTCCCTTGGCTTCCAGCGCCTGCAGATGCTTCTGCGCCGCGCGGGTCTGGCGAAAGCCGAAGGCGCGGGCAATTTCGGCCCAGGTCGGCGGCAGGCCGTCGGCCGCGATGCGCTCGCGGACGAAGTCGAGGATGGCCTGCTGGCGGAGGGTGAGTTCGCTGATCATGGTAACCATATTAGTACCAATCGAGACGCAGGGCAGCCCCCGCAGGATCGGATGGCAGGAAATGCGACGTGCGTCGCAGCGACTGCGACAGCGCAACATGAAAGCGTCATCTTGTCGCCGCAGGCTGATCGGCCTACCCATCACCTGCGCCCTGAGCCATGCCGCGCCTGAACAAGATCACCCTGCCAGCCCTGCTGGCCCTGCTGCTGGCCGCCTGCGGTGAAACGCCCGCGCCGGCGCCGGCACAGAAACAGGACCCGGCGCCAGCCGCCACAGCCACCGCAGAACCGACGCTGGACAGCAGCACGCCCAACGATCAGGTCGACATCCTGCTGGGGCGCGCCAGTGCCGCCTTGGCCGCGGATCAGCTGTTTGAGCCGGCCGGCAGCAATGCGCTGGAGCTGTACCTGACCGCCATCGCTGCCAGTGCCGAAGACGCGGGCGAGAACGGTGGCGACGCCCGCCGGGCTCGCCGGTTGAGCGATGCGCTGGCCTCCGGCGACCGCCAGGATCAGATCCAGCTGGCCATTGCCGATATCTTTCCCTACGGCCTGGTCTGGGTCGAACGCGCGATGGCGGCGGACAACCGCCCTGAAGCCGAGCGCGTGCTGACCCTGCTGGAGCGCGCCCAGCCGCAGTCCAGCGCATTGCGACGATTGCGTGACCTGCTCGATGCCCCGGCACCGGCAGCACCCGTCGTGATCGCCGCGACGCCAGCAGCGTCCGCCAGCGTACCGCCGACCGCCGCGCCAACCGCAACAGCCAGCGCTGCGGCCACTGCGCCAGCCGCCGTGGCAGCCAGCGCTGCGGCTAGCGCCACGCCGGCGGCCACGCCCGTCGCCCGGAACCCCACCCTGATCACCGCGGCTCCCGCTGCGCAGGTGGCGGCGGTGACGCCGCCCGCCGCGCCCGCTGCGAGCAGCAGCCGAACGCCCGCCAGCAACCCTCCCAATGCCTTGCCGGTGGTGCTGTCACAGGCCGCACCGCGCTACCCGCCGCGGGCGCTGAGGCAGCGTCTGGAGGGCTGGGTGCTGGTGGGTTTCACGATCCGACCCGACGGCAGCGTCAACGACGTCCGCGTGCTCGGCGCCGAACCCGAGGGTGTGTTTGATCGCGAGGCCGTCGGCAGCATGCAGCGCTGGCAATTCCAGCCGCCAGGCCAGGCGATCACCGCGCAGCGCCGGATCGACTTCAAGCTGGGCGCGCGGTAGCCGCGAGCCGCTCTCAGTCTCGTGCTGCCAGCGCCGCCTCAATCACGCGCAGGACCTCGATGCACTGCTCAGCGCGCACCGCAGGAGCCGTGCCGTTGCGCAGGCTGGCCTCGACGCCGGCATAGAAGGCCGGATAGTCGCCGGGTCGGGTAGCCACACGGCGCCGCTGGTCGCCGACCACCAGCACGCCCCAGCGGTCTTCGGCCTCGACACCCCAGCCGCCAGCGCCCGGACGCTCGCCGCGCCGCAGCGCATCCTCCTGCGGATCCAGCCCGTGCTTCACATAGGCGGCGCGGCTGCCGAGCAGCCGCAGGCGCGGGCCCTGATGCGCAGCGACGCTGCTCATCCACAGGTGCGAGTCGACGCCGCTGGCGTGGCTCAGCGCAACAAAGCTGTCGTCATCGACCTGTGCATCGGGATGACGGCGGCGCAGCTCGGCGTTTACCGCCCGCACCGGACCAAACAGCTGCAGCGCCTGGTCAATCAGATGGCTGCCCAGATCAAACAGCAGGCCGCCGGCGGCGTCCGCGCCGCCGCTCTGACGCCAGCCCGGATTGGGCTCCGGCCGCCAGCGCTCGAAGCGCGACTCAAAGCGCTGCACCTGCCCCACCGCAGCCTCGGCGATGAGCTGCTGCACGGTCAGGAAGTCGCCGTCCCAGCGCCGGTTCTGGAACACCGTCAGCAGTCGCTGCTGGCGCTGCGCGGCCTCGATCAGCGCCGCTCCCTGCGCCACTGAGGTTGCAAAGGGCTTGTCGATCACCACGTGCAGGCCGGCGGCCAGCGCGGCATGCGCGAGCGGTGCGTGGCTGCTGTTGGGCGAGGCGATCACCGCGAGGTCGAAGGCGTTGGCCTCGGCCCACAGCGCATCGACGGCCGACAACAGACGGGCGCTCGGATAGTCACGCTGCGCCTGCGCGCGTCGCTCCGTTGCCGAGGTGACGATGGCGGCCAGCTGCAGACCCGTTGTCGCCGCGATCAGCGGCGCATGGAACACCGCACCGGCAAGACCGTAGCCGATCAACGCCACGCGCTGGGGCTGGCGGCGGGCCACCGCCAGGGCGTCGTCCTCTGAGGGAGTCGAGGATGCGGCGCTCACACGATCAGCATCGCGACAAACCAGACGCTTGCGATGACACCCGCCAGCGCGTCGCGGTCTGGCGCCCGCTGCAGCGCCGCCAGCAGGAAGATGTTGTGCGGCAGCGGCGCCAGGTGCAGCACCACGGCAACCCAGGCATTGATGTCATTGACGATGGTCGCCATCGCCAGAAACGTGCAGGCCACGTTGAGCAGGGTGCCAACACCGAGCATGTCGCGCCACAGCAGCACCGGTGCAGGAACCCGTCCGCGCCAGCGCCGCGAATAGAAGTTGTCAGTAACCATGTCGCGCATTATCGGGGAACCGCTGCCGCATGAATGCAGCGCCGCGCAGCGACACTGTGACGATCCGCGCGCCGGACGCCTCAGCCAGACTGCAGACTGCGTTCGAATGCTGATTGACTGCCGGGTACCGGCGGCCCACCGCACTGTGTGCCCACGCCACGAACGCCATGACGCCAAGCTTACCTACCTTACCTACCTCGTTGCCGCCTGACCCGCCGCCGGTGATCGCCGCCCAATCGCTGGCGCGCCTGCTGCTGGTGCTGGCGGCCGGCATCTACTTCTTCAATCGGCTTTCTGGTGCCGGTGCTGGCCGCTTTACCAGCGTTGGGTCGTGGCCTGTGGCGGTCGCCGCACTCTGGCCGCCAGCACCGCCCTGCTGCTGGTTATTGCGCTGCTGGTGGTGCCGCTCGGACTGGTGGCTTGGTATTCGATGCAGGAAGCCGGCGACTTCATCGCCTGGCCGGTGGCGGCCAACCGCGATGGCGCTGCCGCGCCGGACTGGATCGGAACCCTGCCGATGGTTGGCCCGCGGCTGATCGGCTACTGGAACGACTACCTGGCCGAACCGGATGCGATCAGCCAGTGGGTGCGCCTGCTCAGTGGCGAGCACCTGGCCGATAGCTACCGGATCGCGCTGTCGACCACCAGCAACATCTTCTGACTCGCGCTTATCGTGCTGTTCCTGCTGATCGCGCTGTTCTTCATGTACAGGGACGGCGACCAGCTCGCCGCGCAAGCTCGATGTGATCGGTGCGCGTGCCTTGGCGGGCCGCTGGCAGCGCTTCTCGCGGGTAGCGATGCTGAATGACGCACGGCGCGGTGGCCTTGTGTGCGCTGTCGTACCGACCCGCAGAAGCCCGAGGCATAAGGTCCCGGCTGCCTGATCGAACCTGCGGGCCGCCGCCAGCCGAACGCTCGCCAAGCAGGTCGCTCAGGCGGAATCTGGATCCTGCGCGGCGCTATCGCCTGGGTCCATCCAACCGCAGAGGAGTGGCCGCGATGAATGCAACCCGAATGGCAGCACTGGTACTGATCGTTGCTGGCGCCCTGGCGCTGGCCTACGGCGGCTTCACGTACACCAAAGAAACCCACGACGCCAAGATCGGTCCGATCGAGTTCTCGATCAAGGACAAGGAGCGCGTCAACGTGCCGGCTTGGGCTGGCGCCGGCGCACTGATCCTGGGTGTGGTTCTGCTGGTGGTGCGCGGCAAGACTTAACCGCGGGCATCGCTTTCTCCAACGACTGGAGCGGCCGTACAGCCGGCGTTCCCAAGGCTGGGCGCACTGAATACATCCGCCACGCAGATACGGCGCCGCCGTCCGCTGCGCCCGGCCGCACCTTTCACTGGAGCACATCATGTCGATCCGTTCCGTTTGGCCCGCCCTGTTCGGCGGCCTGCTGCTCCTGGTCTGCTCGCTGGCGTCGGCGCAGGCCAACTACGCCGATCCGCCCGGCCGCGTGGCGTTCCTCAGCCACAGCCAGGGTGACGTGGTCTACTCACCGTCCGGCATCGACGACTGGACCCGCGTGGTGCGCAATCGACCGCTGATTGGCGGCGATCGGCTGTGGACGGATCGCGACGGCCGCGCCGAGCTGCAGATCGGCAGTGCGGCAGTCCGGCTGGGCGCCAACACCAGCTTCGAGATTCTCGCGCTGGACGATCAGCTGGCCCAGCTGCAGCTGACCGAAGGCGTGCTGAATCTCAGCGTGCGACGCCTCCAGCGCGGCCAGAGCCTGGAGATCGCCACCCCTACCCTCGCCTTTGTGATTGATCGTCCCGGACGCTACCGCATCGATGTCAGCCCCGAGCAGTGGCTGACCACGGTGGTGGTGTGGGAGGGCTCGGGCGAAGCCTATGGCGACCGAGCCCGCTTCGTGGTCGAGGCCGGCGAGGCGGTGAGCTTCTACGACACCTCCCTGTCCGACTATGAGATCTACGGTCTGCCCCGAGATGACGAGTTCGACCGCTACTGCCGTGATCGCGACCGTCGTCTGGCCCAGTCCGGGGCGCTTCGCTACGTCAACGACGATCTGGCCGGCTTCAGCGAGCTGGATGATCACGGCCGCTGGCGGCGGATTCGAAACCATGGCGACGTCTGGTTTCCGAATCAGGTTGCCAGCGATTGGGCGCCCTACCGCGACGGCAACTGGGTCTGGCAGGAGCCGTGGGGTTGGACTTGGATCGACAACGCCCCGTGGGGCTTTGCGCCCTCGCACTACGGCCGCTGGGTGTCGGTGTCCAATCGCTGGGGCTGGATTCCGGGCCCGCGCAACGTGCGCCCGGTATACGCGCCCGCGCTGGTTGCATTCATTGGTGGCAGCGGCTGGAACCTGACCCTCTCTTCCGGTCGCAGCGCTCCCGTGGTTGGCTGGTTTCCGCTTGGCCCGCGTGAAGTTTATGTGCCCTCCTACCGGGCCAGCCGCGACTACTTCAGCCGGGTCAACCTAAACAACACGGTGATCACGACAACCGTAATCACGACGTACTACGGCGGCTACTCGCGCGGCAACGCGGGCTATGCCGACGGCAACTACGCCTATCGGCGCCTGCCCGGCGCGGTCACCGCCGTGCCCAACAGCGTATTCATCAACGCCGGCTCGGTGCGCGGCGAGGCTATCCGGCTGGAACGCAACATGCTTGTCAGCGGCGAATTGAGCCGCTTCGCGCCGCTGGCGCCGAGCGCGCGCAGCGTCCTTGGGGCTGCCGGCAATCCGAGGGCCACGCCGGGCCGCGGCGACTTTGAACGGGCGGTCGTGGCACGCAGCGCGGTGGCGGTCAGTCCGCCGTTCGCTGCGCGTGAGCGCCAGCTGCAGCGCACGCCGGGCCAGCCGCTGCCGGCTGCCGAGCCTGCCGCAACAGCCGGGCGGGGCGTCAATCCCAGCGACAACGTGCGGGTGCTGCGCAACCGCGGCGACACGGTAAAGCTCCGCGCGGCGAGCACTGCTGACGCCGCGTCACCGGCAGCCCTGCCGCCGCTTGAACGGCGCACCGCTGCGCAGTCGCGGCAGCGTCAAACGGATGATCGGCAGGCAGTCGGCACCGTTGAGCCGGATGGCCGTGCGGCCGAGAGTCAGCGCGCGACGCCGCCGCAGCCGTCACGCTCGCGGCAGCCCGCTGCTGCTGATGCGCGCGAGGCACCACGGCCAACCCGCGAGCCCCCCCGACAGCGTCAGGCCGCGCCGCCGGCACAGGGCAGTGACGCGCCGCAGGACGCGCGCGACTTGCGGCAACAGACGCAGCAGCAACAGACGCAGCGGCAATCGCCGCAGCGGCAAACGCCGCAACGCCGGCCAGATGAGTCACGCGAGTCGCGTGGCCGCGACACGCCGCAGCGATCACCCGAGACTGAGCAACGCCCGCCACAGCGCCCGCAATCGGTGCAGCAGCCGGAGCCGGCAACGATCCCGGAGCCGGCCCTGCTGCCGCCCGCCAATCCGCCAACCAGGCAGGAAAAAACTCGCGAGGAACCGGCCGAGTCAGCGCCCCCCATTCGCAGCCGTGAATCGCGGGAGGCGCGTCAACGGGAAGCGACCAGCGAGGAAGACGTCGTCGACGAGGAAACCCGCCAGGAGCGCTCGCGCCGCCGACTGCCGCCGGATCCTGCGGCGACCTGACCGCGCAGCACGTCGGGCGACAGCGGACGCCGGCCCGCCCAGGCCGGCGACACCCATGTAGCCGTCCGCGCGTGGGTGCGCTATCGCACCGACATTCGCGGCGCTCCGGCGCACGCTTGGCACCGTGGCCCATGCGCACTATCGGGGCCACACCGCGGCACGCCCGACCCCGCGTCACGACCAGGACTCAGCCATGAATCTTCAGCTCACCCTCGCCCCGCTCATCGCCCTGATCGCCGGCATCCTCATCCTGGTCCGGCCCAAGCTGCTCAACTTCATCGTCGCCATTTACCTGATCGTGATCGGCGTTCTCGGCCTGCTTGGCAGCGGTGCTTTCCGTTGATTACGCGTCAGCCTGGCTGACCCCCTTTCACCGCGTCCCACCCTCTGGAGAAACACTCATGTCACTCGGCACAATTCTGCTAATCATCCTGATTCTTCTGCTCATCGGCGCGCTCCCGACCTGGGGCCACAGCCGCAGCTGGGGTTATGGTCCGAGCGGCGGTCTCGGCCTGGTGGTAGTCATCCTGATCGTTCTGGTGCTGATGGGTCGAATCTGACCCCGAACGCGCGGCAGGTGAACCGGGCTCAACCGACCCGGCGCGCAGAGTCACGACTGGACAGCCTATGAGCCGGCGCGGGCCCTTCCAGAACATGCTGCGCACAGCCACCCGTCTCTCGGGTGGCTGGCGGCGGCTGCGGGCGCGCAGCGCGCCAGCAGTCCATCTGCCGTCGGCACCGGCTGAACTGTTCAGCGCCGAGCAGATGGAGCAACACGGCAGAAGGCTGGCGGCCAGCCATGTCCTGAGCGCGGTCGGCACCCGCAACCAGTTGCTTGATAGGCTGACCGACAACGTGCAGGTGCTCATCGAGACCTGCAGCGTTCTGACCGCTGCCCTCAAGGCCCGACAGCGGATCGCGCCTGCGGGTGAGTGGCTGCTCGACAACTTCTATCTGATTGAAGAGCAGATCCGCACCGCGCGGCAGCATCTACCGAAGGCCTACAGCCGGCAACTGCCGAGTTTGGCGAAGGGCCCATCGCGCGGCATGCCGCGGGTTTATGACCTCGCCATCCAGACCATCTCGCACGGCGACGGCCGGGTTGACGCGCACACGCTGGGCCGCCTCATCAGGGCCTACCAATCGGTCATCCCGCTGACGCTGGGTGAACTATGGGCGATCCCGATCATGCTGCGACTGGCGCTGATCGAGAACCTGCGGCGCATGGCG
>JBBRBN010000063.1:0-23168 GCA_038205755.1 Lysobacterales bacterium
AGCGTCGCGAGGTGCAAGAGCGCCGCGAGGCGCGAGAGCGCCGCGAGGTGCAAGAGCGTCGCGTGGTGCGGGAGCATCGCGTGGTGCGAGGCCCCCCCGTAGAGCGGAGCTTGCTCCGCTAAAGCCTCGCACAGTGCGGCACCCCGCAAGTGGCAGCCGAGCAAGCTCGGCTCTACGAGAGCGTCGCGTAGTGCGGGAGCGTCGCAAGGTGCGGGAGCGTCGCCTGATGCAAGAGCGTCGCGTGATGCAAGAGCGTCGCGTGGCGCGAGGGCGTCGCGTGGTGCGGGAGCATCGCGTGGTGCCAGGACCCCCCGTAGAGCGGAGCTTGCTCCGCTAAAGCCTCGCACAGTGCGGCACCCCGCAAGTGGCAGCCGAGCAAGCTCGGCTCTACGAGAGCGTCGCGTGGCGCGAGGGCGTCGCGTGGTGCGAGCGCGTCGGGCCCTGCGAGGCCCCCCCGTAGAGCGGAGCTTGCTCCGCTAAAGCCCCGCACAGTGCGGCACCCCGCAAGTGGCAGCCGAGCAAGCTCGGCTCTACGAGAGCGTCGCGAGGCGCAAGAGCGTCGCAAGGCGCAAGAGCGCCGCGAGGTGCAAGAGCGCCGCGAGGTGCGAGAGCGTCGCGAGGTGCAAGAGCGCCGCGAGGTGCAAGAGCGTCGCGAGGTGCAAGAGCGCCGCGAGGCGCGAGAGCGCCGCGAGGTGCAAGAGCGTCGCGTGGTGCGGGAGCATCGCGTGGTGCGAGGCCCCCCCGTAGAGCGGAGCTTGCTCCGCTAAAGCCCCGCACAGTGCGGCACCCCGCAAGTGGCAGCCGAGCAAGCTAGGCTCTACGAGAGCGTCGCGAGGTGCAAGAGCGTCGCGAGGCACAAGAGCGTCGCGAGGTGCAAGAGCGTCGCGAGGCGCAAGAGCGTCGCGTGGCGCGAGGGCGTCGCGTGGTGCGGGAGCATCGCGAGGCGCGAGGACTCCCCGTAGAGCGGAGCTTGCTCCGCTAAAGCCTCGCACAGTGCGGCACCCCGCAAGTGGCAGCCGAGCAAGCTCGGCTCTACGAGAGCGTCGCAAGGTGCGGGAGCGTCGCGTGGTGCAAGAGCGTCGCGTGGCGCGAGCGCGTCGCGTCGCGCGAGCGCGTCGGGCCGTGCGAGGCCCTCCGTAGAGCGGAGCTTGCTCCGCTAAAGCCTCGCACAGTGCGTCTGTTCCACGCCTGCGCGGCCTACAGCGTGATCCACAGCCTGCGCGAGCACACCCTATGCGATACCGAACTGGCCAAAGCGCAGCCGATGAGCATCATCCTGAAGCGGTTCAAGCTGGCCGTGCGGGTGGTGGAGTACAAGGATCGGATCAAGCTGCACCTGCCCAGCGCCAGCCCGGTGAAAGGCCTGCTGCAGCGGGTCACCGAACTGCGCTTCCACGCCCGCCCGCCCGCGCCCGCCTGAGCCACGCCTCACCCCGTCGGAGCCTGCGCCGATGCCATTCGGAGCATGCGTCGTGCGCCGGGCGTGAAAAAACGCCTAGCAGCGCATGACCACGCCGGAGAAAACAGCGAAAACCAGCGGATCAACGGGTATTGGCCCAGCCAAGGATCTCGAAACGCGGCCTGACCGACGGTCGATGCGCCGACGCAGGCAACCCGTCGGTGGTGAAAGAGGGTTTATGAAAGATGCGGGCCAGGTCACGCTGACCATCATCACTGCGCGTCTCGCTGTGCGCGGCGTGCTTGTCGCGCTGGCTTGGATCCTTTGATAGAAGCCACCAGCAAACATTGCGAACCCATCATCGAGCTTGGCGCTTGGGGAGATCGTCGCCGTCGGAGTCCATGCCTGAGCGGTCAATGTGCAATCACTTGAATGTCGTGCTCAGCGTGCTGCCGGATCCGGCTCGCGGATAGTGTGATGGCGCAGCCGTCGAGCGCTGGCTTTCGCTGTTTCCTGCCGCCGATGCCCAGAAGCATGAATCGCGGCGCGCGGCGCTGCTCCAAGACCCAGATGCGCTGGCAGTTCGTCGGGATCGGTTTTGCGATTTGTCTTGGTATGGCGCAGCTCAATGAGGACTTGGCGAGGCGATTCAACGCGGAAGACGAAGGCACGGAGAGGTTTCTGGTCACCTCGATTGACCCGACTGGCTTGGATGCTCGCGGCGCGCACGGCGCCTGCACATGAGGCATCGTTTCAACCGCCCTATACTCTGGCCTGAGACGCAATCTGGCCGGGGGAACTGCGACTTGGGAAGAATCGACGACGAGGTTGGAGATACCGCCGACCGGCCGACGGTGATGATCGTGGACGACGTTCCGGCCAATATCCGCGCGCTGGTCAAGGCGCTCTCGGCCGATCATGAGATCGTCGCTGCGACGCGCGGCCGCGACGCCTTGAAGATGGTCGAGCAGGCGCAGCCCTCGCTGATTCTGCTCGATGTTGAAATGCCCGATATCGACGGCTACGAAGTGTGCCGGCAGCTGCGCGAATCGCCCATCGCGGGCGAAATCCCGATCATTTTCGTCACCAGCCGGCACAACGAAGAAGACGAGCTTCGCGGGCTGCAGGCCGGCGCGGTCGACTACATCACCAAGCCGTTTCGCGAAGCGATTGTGCGGGCGCGCGTGCGATCGCACCTGCAGCTGAAGCGCTATCGCGATCTGCTGCGCGACCGCTCCTACCGGGATGGACTGACCGGCATTCCCAATCGACTGAAGTTCGACGACTTCCTGCAGCGGCAGATTGACCTGTCGCTGCGGCAGCAGAAGCCGCTGGCGCTGATCATGGCCGACGTCGATTGCTTCAAGCGCTTCAATGATCGTTTTGGCCATCTTGCCGGCGACGACTGTCTGCGGAAGCTGGCCCGTGCGATGAGCGCTGCGGTGCGTGAGGGCGTCGACATGGTGGCGCGCTATGGCGGTGAAGAATTCGCCTGCGTGCTGCCGGATGCCGACGCCGCGATTGCGCGCAGCGTTGCCGAGCGGCTCGGGGCCGAGGTCCGCAAGCTCGGCATTGCCCACCCCGACGGCGCAGCGAACGGCGTGGTTTCGCTCAGCCTCGGCCTGGCCATGCTCAATGGCGTGGCTGGCGAAACGGCTGAATCGTTGATCGCCCGCGCTGATCGCGCGCTCTACCTAGCCAAGGAAACCGGCCGTGACCGCATCTGCTTTGACTGACGCCGCCGTCGGCCGTCCGCTGTCGACCGCCCGCAGATCCGCGTCCCGGCACGCGCTGTTGCTACGTTGGCCGACTTTTGGCGTGCTGGCGCTGCTGTTGCTGCTCGCAACGGTGGCGCACGCCCAGGCGCCGGAGGCCGGTCGCGTCACGGTGGTCAATTTCAGCCCTCGTGACTACGCCGCAGCGCCACAAAACTGGTCGGTCGTGCAGGGCAGCACGGGGATGATCTACGTCGGCAATACCGACGGCGTGCTGGTCTATGACGGCGTCGAGTTTCGCCTGATCAAGACAGCGCTGGAAACTGGCGTGCGTTCGCTCGCGCTGGGCCCGGACGGCCGGGTCTATGTCGGCGGCCAGGGCGAGTTCGGTGTCATACAAGGCGCCAGCCTCGACCAGCTGAGCTTTGTGTCGCTGAGCGACAGCCTGCCAGAAGAAGAAGCTGGCTTCGCCGACGTCTGGTGGACGTTGGCCAGCGAGCAGGGCGTCTACTTCCAGACCCAGGCGCGGCTGTTTTTCCACGCCGACGGAAAGACACGTTCTTGGGTGCCCCAAGAGGGCGCGAGTTTTCTTCGCGCCTTCCTGGTCGGCCAGCGGCTGTTGATCAGCGAGAGCGCACGCGGACTGCTTGAACTCGAGAGCAACGAGCTGTCGGCCTTCGCCGATGCCGCGACGCTGGCCGGAAAGCGACTGGTGTTCGCCATGCCGCTCGATGCCGACGCCGCGCAGATGCTGCTGATCACCGATCGCAACGGTTTCTGGCGCCACGATGGCGCCAAAGCCGAGCCGTTTGCCACCGCCATCGACGACGAGCTGGGCACCCTGCCGCTGTACAGCGGAATGGACCTGGGCAACGGTCGCTACGGTTTGGCAACGCTGACCGCGGGACTGCTGGTGATGGACACACGGGGTCGCGTGCTGCAGCGGCTGGGACGCAAGCAAGGGCTGCGCAGTGATCAGGTGCTGAGCATTCGCGGCGACGCCGAAGGCAGCGTTTGGCTCGGCTTGGGCAACGGCTTGGCGCGAACCGAGCCGTTTTCCCCGCTGACCCGGTTCGGCGAGGACGACGGCGCCAATGGCCTGATGAATGCCTTTGTCCGCCACCGCGGCGAGCTGCTGGCCGGCAGCATGGAGGGCTTGCTGCGGCTTGCGCCCAGCCCCGGCCGCTTCGTCGCCGATGACCGCCTCAAGGGACCGGTCTGGGCCTTGGCATCAACTGACGCCGGTCTTCTGGTCGGCCATTCCGCCGGCGCCTTTCTGGTCACCGCCGACGCGGTCACTCAGATCGGCTCGCTGCAGCCAACTATGGCGCTGCAGCAGGATCGCGGCGACCCCGACCGCGTGTGGATCGGCTTTTCCGGTGGCGTCGCCAGCCTGCGGCGGACCGCAACGGGTTGGATCGAGGAGCCGGCGGCGTTCAAGACCAGCTCCTTCGTCCGCAGCCTGGTGCAGGACGACGCTGGCGCCATCTGGCTTGGCACCGAACAGGACGGCATCATCCGCTTCCAACCCGGCCCACCGGGGGCGCGTGACGACTTGCTCGATGAGGCATCGGTACGGCGATTTGTTGAAGCCGATGGCCTGCCATCACTGCTGCGCACCCGGGTCACCGCAACCCGTGACGGACTGCTCTTCCAGATCGGCAACGACACGCTGCTGTTTGACGCGGGGCAGCAGCGCTTCGTCCCGGCGACGGCCTTTGCCGGGCTGTTCGATGAACAAGGTGGCGGCGTCAACGAGATGCCTCTGGCACAGACGCCCGACGGCCGACTGTGGATGCGTGCGTGGCTGGAGGAAGGCCGATCGGTGGTCGGCGCTGCGGTCGCGGACGGCGCAGGTGGCCTGCGCTGGGACAGCGCCGGGCTGGGCGGTTTGACTAACCTGCAGCTCAACTCGGCCTTCGCGGACAGCGACGGAACGCTGTGGGCGGGCACCGATGAGGGCGTGTTTCGGCTGGCAGCCAGCGACAAGCTCGCCGCCGACGCAGCGTTCAACGTGATGATCCAGCGCGTCATCCGGGACGGCGAGCCCTTGGCCATTGGCGCCGGCCGGATTGCCAACCTGCCGCTGCCGTTCGCCGATACCGCCACGCGACTGGCCTACTCGGCCACCCGCTTCAGGTCGCTGGAGTCGCTTCGCTTTCAAACCCGGCTCGACGGCCAGGACAGCGACTGGTCAGCCTGGACCAACGAGACCTACCGCGACTACACCAACCTTCCCGAAGGCGACTACCGTTTTCGCGTTCGCGCGCGCGACGCCAACGGTGACATCAGCGACGAAGATCAACTCTTCTTCAGCATCGCGCCGCCGTGGTACCGAACGGCAATCGCCTACTTCGGCTTCGGGTTGGCAGCACTGGCGCTGATCTGGCTGCTGCTGCGCTGGCGGCACCGGCGACTCGTAGCGGACCGCAAAAGACTGGAAACGCTGGTCGATGAGCGCACCCGTTCGCTGCAGCTGGCTAGGGACGAAGCAGAGTCTGCGGCCCGCGCAAAGAGCGAGTTTCTGGCGACGATGAGCCACGAGATTCGCACGCCGATGAACGCCATCATTGGCTTTTCGCGACTTGGCGAGCAGGCCAGCGAGGCGGAAACCACGCGTGACTATCTGCGCAAGGTCGGTCAAGCCGGCGACACGCTGCTGTCGCTGGTCAACGACGTGCTCGATTTTTCGCGGATAGAGGCCGGCCGCTTCGAGCTGGAAAAAGCGCATTTCGACCTGCCTTCAAACGTGCAGCAGGTGCTCGACATGTTTGCCCCGCGCGCGCGCGAAAAGGGCCTCGGATTGCTGCTTGAGGGCGCTGATTTGATCCCGCGCCATGTCGTCGGCGATCCGCTGCGACTGCAGCAGGTGCTGCTGAATCTGGTTGGCAATGCGCTGAAGTTCACTGAGCATGGCGAGGTCAACGTCAGCCTGCGGTCGCGGGAAGAAGGCGATCAGTTCCTGCTGCAGGTGGCGGTAAGCGACAGCGGCATCGGGGTGCCGTCCGGGCGCATCGACAGCCTCTTTGAGCCCTTTACCCAAGCCGAGGCCGGCACCGCGCGCCGCTACGGTGGCAGCGGCCTTGGGCTGTCGATTGCGCGCAAGCTGGTCCAGCTGATGGGTGGCGACATCACGGTAGAAAGTATCGAGAACAAGGGCAGCGTGTTTCGCTTCGAGGTGCTGCTCGGACGCGGCGATGCCGATCAGGTGAAGCGCCACAGCACGGCGCGACGATCGCGCCACGGCCTGGCCGGACTGTCGGTACTTCTGGTCGAGGACAACCTGATCAATCAGGAAGTCGCGGTGCAGATTCTGGCCCGCTCTGGAATAGCGGTAGACACCGCCATCGGCGGTCAAGAGGCGCTGACGGCGCTCGAACAGGGTCGCTACGACGCGGTCCTGATGGATGTCCACATGCCGGAGATGGACGGCTACCAGACCACGGCGCGAATCCGCGCCCAGCGCCGGCTGCGCAATCTGCCGATCATTGCGGTCACCGCGCACGCCGTGCAGGGCTACCGCGAGCGCTGCCTCGACGCCGGTATGAACGACTTCCTGACCAAGCCGTTCGAGCCGGAAGCCCTGCTCGATATGCTGGCGCGCTGGACCCAGGCCTCGATGTCGTCTGCGGATGTCGCCGACACGGCTCCGACCGCCGGCACAGACAGGCTGCCGGCTGCTTCATCGTTTGCCGCCTTGCCGGGCTTTGACGTGACATCCGCCCTGCGCCGGCTGTCGGGCGACGAACCGCTCTATATTCGACTGCTGGCGAGCTTTGTTCGCGACTACGCCGGCTTCTCTGATCGCCTCGCGGAGCTGCTGTTGCAGGGCGATCAACCGGGCGCGCGGCGACTGCTGCACAGTTTCCGCGGCGTCGTTGCAAACCTCGGTGCCGCCGATCTTGCCGAATCGGCCAACGCGCTTGAACGCGCGCTGCAGGAAAAAGCGGAAAAGGAAACACTGAAGCCGCAGCTGCAGCGCTTCAAGGACAACCTGCTGCACGCGTGGACCGCCGCCGCGGCATTCAGTCAAGACGCGCTTGACGAGGCCGAATCGACGCCAGCGATGAGCGATAACGACATCCGGCGGCTGCTTGAGCGGCTTGCCGACCAGCTCAACCGCGCCGACCCGACCGCCGACGCCGTCTGGGCCGGGCTTCGACCGCAGCTAGGCGACTCCCGGCTGGCCCTGCTGCTGGCGCTGGACCGTCAGCTGGAAGCGTTTGATTTCAGCACCGCAATGAAGACGCTGCAGCGGATCGTCGAGGAGCGCGGAAGCGGCTCGGGTGACCGATCGGACCAGCAGCCTGTCGGACTTAACCCGCATGTTTGATGAATTCGCGCGATGATCGGACAGTGTTCGCACAAGGGACTATCGAAGGAAAATCTCCTGTGCGAACAACATCCTGCGCGATCATCGCGCGAATTCATGAAACATGCAGGTTAGAGCGGCCGACGTCGGTAGGACGCGGCCAGCCAGGTTCTCGCCAGTCACGGGCAACTTCAGCCGCAGCTGCGATCAATTCGATTGGCAAGCCTGGCCAAGCCGCTGGCGATTCGAATACGACAAGCGGCAGCCGGTCAGCGGATGGTGGGCCCACCAGGATTCGAACCTGGAACCAAAGGATTATGAGTCCTCTGCTCTAACCGTTGAGCTATAGGCCCGCGATGTGTTCGACGTCGGCGCAATCTGTCACTCTCGACAGCAGCGTCTTGGCGCAGCCCCGGGTGGGGGTTGTCAGGGCGCCGCCGCGCCAAGGCGAGCCCGCTCGGTTGCGCCTTGCGACCTCCGGTTTCGGCCGATGCGCGGCTCAGGGCGGCGGTGCTCCAGGCTCGTACGTTGCGCGGTGGGCGCGCTGTCCCACCCGATCATGGCTTCGCATCGGCATTGTCCGCGAAAGTGGATGGTCCGAACAGGGTCGGGGCGTTCGGCGGGGCGGGCGCGTGGCGCAGCGGCTGAGCGCGCCGACTTACGCGACCGCGTCGCTGGCGTCCGCTCCTCTCTGGTGTGCCGACAGCCAGGCCACCACTACCGAGGCCAGGTAGGGCAACGACTGCGCGGCAAGGATCGCCGTCCACAGCAGCGCTTCGATCTCCTCGCTGCCCGGCATCGCGGCGACGCCGGCAAGCGCCACCAGCAGCAGCAACAGCAGCGTCAGCTCTTCCCGAGCAGCCGTGAACATGCTGGGCTTTTGATTCAGGCGGCGGCGCTTAGCGGTGCGGGCGAACGGGTGCTCGCGCGCGACCAGCCCACGCAGCACGCCGCGGGCGATGGCATGGCTGAGCGCCATGCTGGCCAGCGCGGCACCGAGCGTATCGGCCCACGAGCAGGGCACCCGGGCGCGGTACAGCACCAGACCAAACAGCACCTTGACCACGAAAAAGCCGATCACCGGCACCATGAACAGCGGGTGCGGCAGGGCGAACTGGCCGGGCATCAGCACCATGCCGGCCGTCCACAGCAGGGCCAGCAGGGTGAACGCCAGGTGCAGCGCGTCGGCAAACCATGAGAACCAGCCGGTCAGGAAATGGTAGCGCTGGCCGTGGCTCAAGGGCTCGCGGGTGAAGAAGCTCGACCAGTGGCGCCGCAGAATCTGCATGGCACCGAACGCCCAGCGGAACCGCTGCGTCTTGAACGCCGCGAAGTCGGCCGGGGTGACGCCGCGTCCAAACACTTCGTCGACATAGACCGTCTCATAGCCCGACTGCATGACACGCAGGCCAAGCTCGGCGTCCTCGCAGATGCACCACTCGGCCCAGCCCAGGCGGTCGAGCAGCGCCCTTCGCACCATGGTCATGGTGCCGTGTTGGATGATCGCGTCCCGTTCGTTGCGATGATGCATGCCGATGCGGAAGAAGCCCTCGTACTCCCAGTTGCAGATGCGTCTGAACAGACTTTCAGCCCACTCGCGATGGGCCTGCGGAGCCTGCACGACGCCAACCTCTGGGCGCTCGAAATGTCCCACCAGATCAGCCAACCAGCGCGGATCAACCACGTAGTCACTATCGATAACGGCCACCACGTCGGCCTCCGGATCTGTTTGCTGCAGCGCGAAGTTCAGCGCCCCGGCTTTGAAGCCCGGCCACGGATCGACGTGGAAAAAGCGGAACCGCGACCCCAGGCTTGCGCAGTGCGCCTCGACCGGCTTCCAGACCGCCGGATCCTTGGTGTTGTTGTCGATCACCAGCACTTCAAAGGCGGAGTAGTCGAGCGCGGCGAGGCTGTCCAGGGTCTGGATCACCATCTCCGGCGGCTCGTTGTGACACGGCAGGTGGATGGAGACCTTGATCGGTCGCGATCCCGGGGTCGGCGCGACGCGACCGAAATGGCGCTGCCAGCGCTCCTGCGCCAGCGTGTCGACAAACTCGAACCCGTGGATGAGCAGGATCGCCAGGATTGCCACCTGCGCTGGCACCAGCACCAGCAGCATGGCCCAGTCCAGCGGTTCGAGATAGAACTCCATCGGCAGCGTGAAGCTCCACACCAGCAGCGCGCTGCCGGCCTGGATCATGCTGGCAAAAAACACCCTGCCCCACAGGCTGAAGCGACTGAACTGGCGCGCAAACAGCAGCATCGGCAGCAGCGCCAGCAAGGTCGCACCCAGTGCCTTGAGCTCCCAGCTTGGGTCCTCGCTGACTTCGCCGGTGAGCGGAAACTTGATCTGTCGGGCGGCGTCGAACAGGCCCCAGTAAGCGCCGACCCGGCCTTCACCGGCCTCCTTCCACGGCTGGTCGAAGGCCTCCATCACGTAGTAGTCGAGCTTGCGCTCGTCGGCAACGCGGAAGAACTCGCGCAGAAAGCGGGCTTCGTCGGCGGTGGAGGCGCGCGCGTTGCGGAAGCGGTCGCCATTCGATGGCCAGCCGACTTCACCGATGACGATCGGCTTATCGGGAAACCGCTGGCGCAGCTCGTCGTAGCGAAACAGCACGTGGCCCACCGCGTTGCGCCGCGGCACGCCCTCCCAGTATGGCAACAGGTGAACCGTGATGAAGTCGACGTGGTCGGCCAGCTTCGGATACTTCATCCAGACGTGCCACGGCTCGGCAGTCGACACCGGCACATTCAGCTCGGCCCGCGCCCGGTCAAGATATTTCATCAGCTGCCGCGGGGTCAGATCCGAACGCAGGATGCTCTCGTTGCCGACCACCGCGCGGGTGATTGAGGGATAGCGCTGCGCTGCCGACGCCAGCGCGGAGATTTCCAGATCGTTGTTGTCCAGACGTCGATCCAGCCAGGCGCCTGCCAGGAGATCCAGCTGGTATTTCTGCGCCAGCGCAGGGATGGCGTCGCTGCCCACGCTGGCATAGCTGCGGATGCGAGGGCTGTAGCGCGCGATAATCGCAATGTCGTTTTCGATCTGCTCGACGGTTGGAAACGTGAACTCGAACGGACTCTGGTCGCGCTGGAAGGCCGAGAACGCGAAACCGGCGACCTCGCCCGACCAGTCCGGCGGCGTCGTCGGCCGATGCATATAGCCCCAGATCGCCAGATGCGCGGTGGCGACAATCAGCGTCACTGCGATGGCCGACAGCCAGCGGTGCGCCTGCGAGGCGGTTTTCATGGGCGCCACTGATCCTTTGCGTGCAGTGCAGCAAGAGTAGCCGCAATCCGAGGTGTGATTACTCCAACCACAGGACCTTCCTCCGGCTGGTCGAAGGCTCGCTCCGGCGGGCAACCGCTCCGCTCGCGCCAGGGATCGTGGGGGTCAGGAATGTGCGGTTCATTCATGGACCGCACCCGGCGGCGCCGTCCACGGAAGGCGTTCCTGGCGCCCGTGTCGCCAGCGCAGACAGCAAGCCGGAGATCACAAGCGGCGTGGTCACTCGCCCTTGCAGCAGGCTCCGGAATGAGCTGCCGAAGCGGGCCGAGCTGAGTTGGACAGGTCGATACGGATCATCGCGCTGCAGTCGCAATTGCGATGGCGGATGCTACGGCCAGCGATTCAGCGACTGCCGCGCGCCGGCGGTCGCCGTCGCTGCCTTTGCTGTTCACACCGCTCCGTGCTCTGGACTGGCATACCGGCCTGCTCAAGCTGCGCCGCGCGCCTCCGACAAGGCCTCGTAGCCCGAGATGACATCGAACAGTTCCTCGTCGATCGACCTCTGACGCAGTTGACGAAACCTGCTGCCCACCTGTTCGACCAGATCGTTGATGTTGCTGTCGGCCCGCTGCATTGCCGCCAGGCGGCTCGCGTTTTCACTGACCAACGACTCAGCGCAGGCGCGAAACAGTGAGATGAACAGGTATTCATGCACCAGCGCGCGCAGCGTTGTCGCGCCGCTGCCGACGATCTCCGGCAAGCTCGTGCGCGGCCACGGGCGCGCGGCCAGCTTGTCTTGCCAGACTGCATCGAGCGGCAGCAGGCGCTGACTGACTGGCGCATAGAGCGAGCCTGCGGTCGGACGATTGTGAAAGACCTGCACGCGCGTGTAGTGCCGCTGCTCGCGGTCGGCCTCAGTGTCGATCTGGATTTGGCCAACCAGCGCTGCAATAGCGTCGATTGAGCTTGGCACTGCGTAGTGGCCTGCGATCAACAGACCGGCGCCGACCAGACGCACCCGAACGCGCTCGCCGACAGCCCAGACCCGAGGCTTGCCGGGCAGCGCAGACAGCGCCTTGATCGCGTGGTCTACGATGACGTCGTTGAAGGGGCCGACCAGTCCCTGGTCGGAGCCGAACACGATGGCACCGACTGTGTCCGCATCCTGCCGCGGCATCGGTTCTGAAGCAGCCGGCGACACGCGGGCCTGTCGAAAGCATTCGCCCAGACCGATGTTCACGCTGCGGTCGTAGTCAGCGAGTGCGAGCATCGAGTGCTCATACTGGCCGATGCTTGAAGCGGCCACTGCCTTCATGGTCCGCACGATGGCGTGCAGGTCGCGCGCGCCGGCAATCGTGTGGCGCAGGCTGGCGATCGATTCGCTCATCTGGCTGTCTGCGTTGCGGCGTCGGGTTGGAATTGTCTGAGCGATTCGGCAGCCAGTGCGGTGATCGATGCACGATCCTCGTCGCTCAGTTTTTCAGCGCTGAACAGGCGTGCGCGCAGCGGTGCTGCGATCCTTGACGCGGCGGCCTGCACGGCGTTCTGAGCGTCGCCCATGCAGGTCAGCGGCAGGTCGTCGAAGAGGTGGGAAGTCAGGGCCAGCAGCACGGTGATCTGCGCCGGCACCGCTACCGGATCGAACTGCGCCTGCCTGAGGCACGCCCGGATCCGCTTCCCGTGTTCAATGATCTTGCGCGTCGCGTCGTCAAGCCTGGCGCCAAAGCGCGAGAACGTCTCAAGCTCCTCGAACTGTGCGTAGGTCAGCTTCAAGTCGCCGGCAATGGCGCGGAAGCTTCCGTGCTGCGCTTTTCCGCCGACTCGCGATACCGACTTGCCAATGTCTATCGCGGGCAGCACGCCGAGTTCGAACAGCGATGGCGAAAGGTAGATCTGTCCGTCGGTAATCGAGATCAGGTTGGTCGGAATGTAGGCCGAGATGTCCTCAGCCTCGGTCTCGATGATGGGCAGCGCGGTCAGCGAGCCGCCGCCGCGCGCTTCGCACAGATGGGTGGCGCGCTCAAGCAGGCGCGAATGGATGTAGAAAATATCGCCTGGAAATGCTTCGCGCCCCGGCGGCCGGCGCAGCAGCAGCGACAGTTCGCGATAGGCGCGGGCATGCTGTGTGAGGTCGTCATAAACGATCAGTACGTCACGGCCGGCTTCCATGAAGTGCTCAGCAATGCTGGTCGCGACATAGGGCGTAATGAACGCAAGCCCGGGCGGCTGATTGCCGTCGGTGACCACGACCACGGTGTAGTCCAGCGCACCCCTGTCACGCAGGCTCGCCACGGCTTTGGCGACGGCCGATGCACGCTGACCGATGGCACAGTAGACACACAGAACATCCTTGTCGCGCTGATTGAGGATGGTGTCGATCGCGATGGCCGTCTTGCCGGTTTGGCGATCGCCGAGGATCAGCTCGCGCTGGCCCCGGCCGATCGGGATCAGCGCGTCGATGACCTTGAGGCCAGTCTGCAGCGGCACGTCGACGCTGGCTCGGTCCATGATCGCCGCAGCGGGCCGCTCGATCGGCAAACGCTCGCTCGTGAGTACCGGCCCGCGGCCATCGAGCGGACGGCCCAGTGCGTCAATGACGCGGCCGAGCAGCGCTTCACCGACGGCAACGTCCATTACCCGCCCGGTGCGCTGGACCTCGTCACCGGCCTGCACGCGCCAGTATTCGCCCAGCAGCACCACGCCCAACTCGTACTCGTCCAGATTGAATGCGATGCCGAACAGCCCGCCGGGGAACTGCAGCAACTCCTCGAAGCCGACGCCGGGCAGGCCGCTGACGTGGGCGATGCCGGTCGCCACCTGGGTGACGCGGCCAACTTCGCGCGGCACGAGCTGCGGGCTGAACGCGCTGCGCGCGTGGCCCATCGCCGCGAAGCTGCGGTCGAGCGAGCTGGACACGGTCGCGGGCAGCACGCTCATGCGGCGCTCGATGTGGGTTCGGCTGCTGGCTTGTTCGCATTTCTGGACGCGGGATGGTTTGCCACTGGCACCGCGGCCTTGAGCGAATCGGCCTTGCCGCGCGTTGCAATCACGTCGGCCACGCCCTCTTCGAATGCCTTCAGATACTCCGCGATGGTCCATGCCAGCTTCTCGCCACCGACGCTCAGTTCGATGCCACACACGAGGTCAGACGCCGTTTCAAAGTGCAGAGGGACGGCGGTTGAGAAGGTCTCGCTGAGCGCGTCCTGGATCAGCTGGCGGGGGCCGGCCGGCAGTTCGAACGCGCTGCGCAGCCTCGCTGGCTCGGATGCTGCCTTGAGCGCAGCGGCTAGCCGGGCTTTGGCAGGTTCAGTCAATTCGCCAAGACGTCGCACGAACACCTCGCCAATGCGCTCTTCCAGTGTGGCTGACGCCAGGTCGGCGAGGGCTTTGCGGGCGATGGCGAACACTTCTTCGCGCGCCCGGCTGCCGATCATCTGGCTCAGATGCGCCGCTTCGGTGTTCAGCGCCTGCTCGCGTTTGGCAGCTTGTTCATCGGCTGCCTGATGGGCGTCGTCAAGAATCCGCTGGCCTGCTGCGAGAGAATCAGCCGTCGCCTGCGCCAGCAAATCAGCGCGCCCTGCATCAAAGTCGGCATTTTTGGCTTGGAAGGCTTTGCGCTCAACCTCGGCCTGCGCTTCTTTCGCCTCCGCGTCGGCAATCTGGTCAGCAATGCGCTTTTCCCGCGCCGCGATCGCGTTCAGCACCGGCCGATAGAGAAAGCGCTTCATCAGCCACACCAGCAGGACGAAGTTGAGCACCTGCGCGCCGACGGTGAACCAGTCGATCAACATCGCTCAGCCGCCTGCGGCTTTCGCTACCGCCGCGTTCCAGAACGGGTTGGCAAAAATCAGGATCATCGACACCACGAAGCAGTAGATCGCGGTCGATTCGATCATGGCCAAGCCGACGAAAAGCGTCCGGGTAATCGTTGCCGACGCGTCGGGTTGCTGCGCCAGCGCGGTCAGGGCAACGGCTACGGCGCGTCCTTCGGCTAACGCCGGCCCCATGGTGCCGAAGCCGGTGGTGAGACCGGCAAGGACAATCGATGCCACGGCGATGATGGTCGCGCTATCCATGGGCACTCCAGGAAGAATTCATTGCGATGTCTCGGCCGCGATGCCGGCAGCGGGCGCGATCGAAGGGGAGGACCTGTCCTCGGGAGAGGGCCTGGCGGGTCGGGTCGCCGCGGCCAGGTAGACCGCCGCCAGGATGCTGAAAATGTAGGCCTGCACCATGCCGGTGAGCAGGCCGAGCAGGGTCATGACCACCGGAAACAGGAACGGCGTGATGGTCAGCAGGATGCCGACGATCATCGCACCGCTCATCATGTTGCCGAACAGACGCACCGCCAGTGCCAGGGTGCGTGAGACTTCGCTGATGATGTTGAAGGGCAGCATGAAAAGGGTCGGCTCGAGATATGACTTCAGATAGCCGCCCAGGCCCTGCTCGCGGATGCCAAACAGCGGCACCGCGACGAACACGCACAGCGCCAGCGCGACGGTGGTCGACAGCGATCCAGTAGGCGGCTCGAAGCCGGGGACAACGGTGGCCAATGCTGAGGCGGCGACGAACAGGAACAAGGTGCCGAGGAAAGCCAGATATTTGTCTGGCTGCCGCAGCCCCACCTCGCTGATCTGCTGTTTGATGCCGGTGACGATAATTTCGAGCAGGTTCTGCCAACACGAGCGCTGGTGCTCGGTCGAGAGATTGCGCGTGATCAGCATTGAGCCCAACACCAGCACCACCATCAGGGCCCAGGTGAACACGATGGTGCCGTTGAGGGTGACCAGCCCGTATTGCCAGAAGATCAGCTGATCAGGGCCGAGTCGCATCGTGGCTCACTCTGCGCCGGTCAGATCGACTGCTGCATGGCGGTGCTGGTCATCAAGTCGACCGAGCACGGTCTCCAGCGACGCCTTCAGCTTACTGGCTGCGCCGTCGATGGCCTGGTGGATGCTGCCGGCGTGGTGGCTGACCGTAACCGGCTGATGGCTCTTCGGCCGCGCCTCCATCATGCAGCGTTTGTCGTCGCTACCGCTTTTGCCAGCGTTCTCGTCGCGAAGGTGAACCTCCACCCGCGTAAGTCGATCCTTGAAGTGGCGCAGGGCGTTCTCAACGGCAGATTCAGCGTGCGTTGCAAGGGCCTCTTTGCCGTCGATGTGATTGTCGGTGTTGATCTGGATTTTCATTGCGGGGTCCTTTTTGTGTGCGTCAGAAGGTCATGTTCACGCGCTGGTGCGCAAGGGCAAGCTGGCTGACCCTGCGGCACCTGCGGTCAGACGTTGAACCAGCCATCGTGCGAGCCAGAACCCGATCAGGCACATCAGCAGTCGCTGCCAATGCCCGGCCGAGATCACGACGAAACCGGCGGTCACAATGACGAACCGCAACAGCGCACTGGCACCAAACCAAAGCGCTGGTCGGGGCGATGTCAACGCACGCCGCAGGGTCCACCACAGGCCGCCGAAAAAAAGCAGGCCGAAAACACCGCCTGCAATGGCGGAAAGAACGTTGGCGAGGAACTCATCCATGGCGACTTACTCATCATCCTGTTCGTGGGTGCGCATCGCGCGGTCTTCCTTGGCCACCCAGTGCCAAGCGTTCAGGCAGCCAAGCACCAGCCCGGCCATCAGCAACGCCAGCGTCCACGGATGCCTGCCGGGATGATTGGCATCGAGCCATATGCCCAAAGCGGCACCGAGCAGCGTCGGCACCACCACCGACCAGCCGATCAGGCCCATCATGCCGAGGCCGAACCACACGCCTTGGGTGGCGTCGCGGCGCGCCCGCAACTTGCGTTGGGCGGCGGCGCCGACCTGTGCCGCCAGCGGCGTGACGGGGGGTTCGTCAGTCATGGCGAAAACTCGCGAAGCGGCTGACGAAGCTGCTTTCCAGCTTGCTGGTGGCGCTACGCACGCTGCGCGCCTGTTCGTCCAGGATGAGAAAGTCGCGCTGCACGGCATCCCGCAACTGCCCGAGATCGGCGCCCGCTGTCGCGCGCCGCACCGACACCAGCACGTTGGCGCCCGCTTTGATCAGAACCCCTTGGTCAACGGCGACGAAGACCTCGCCATCGATGTCGGTCGCGTAGGTGAGGACGCCCGGAACCAATGCAGCGACGCAGTCGCGCCGACGCGGCAACAAGCCGAACGCGCCCTCGGTTGTCTCGATGACGATGCGGGTCACGCCGGCCTTTTCGGCAAAGACGCGCGACGGCAGCAGCACTTTAAGATTCATCGACGACGGCGGCGGGGACGGCTGCGACCAAAGGTCTTGCGACGGGCCCTTCTGCAGCCGAGGGTTGCATCTCGGGTTTCGCCGCTGAATCCCGCTTGCGACGGCTGCTGGCGCTGGCACGAGGACCGCCCTTGGCCTCGGTGATGGCACCAATCATGTACAGCGCGCTCTCGGGCCAGTCCTCGAACTCGTCGCGCAGGATCCGCTCACAGCCGTCGAGCGCATCGGCAAGGCTCACCAGCTTTCCCGTAAGCCCGGTGAACTGCTCGGTGGTGAAGAACGGCTGGGTCAGAAAGCGCTCGATCCGGCGCGCGCGGGCGACCACCTTGCGATCCGCCGGCGACAGCTGCTCGAGCCCGAGCATCGCGATGATGTCCTTGAGGTCGGCGTACTGCGCCAGCGTGCGTCGCACTGCTTGTGCCAGCGCGTAGTGACGCTCGCCGACGATGCCCGGCGTTCCCATCTTGGAGTTCGACTGCAGCGGGTCGATGGCCGGAAACAGACCTTCGCTGGCGCGCTTGCGTGACAGCACGATGGATGCGGAGAGGTGCGAGAAGGTGTGCACGGCAGCCGGGTCGGTGAAGTCATCCGCTGGCACATAGACCGCTTGGATCGACGTGATCGCGCCGCTGTCGGTGTTGGCGATGCGCTCTTCAAGTGCCGACAGTTCGGTGCCCATCGTCGGCTGGTAGCCGAGGCGTGACGGCATTTGGCCCATCAGGCCGGAGACCTCGGAGCCGGCCTGGATGAAGCGGAAAATGTTGTCGATCAGCAGCAGCACATCGCGATGCTCGTCGTCGCGGAAGTACTCGGCCATCGTCAATGCGGCCTGGCCGACGCGAAAGCGCGCACCCGGCGGCTCGTTCATCTGGCCGAAGATCATCACCATGTTCTTCAGCACGTCGGCCTTCTTCATCTCCTCATAAAGATCCTGGCCCTCGCGGCAGCGTTCGCCGATGCCGCAGAAGATGCTGACGCCCTTCTGCTTTCCCACCATGTTGTGGATCATCTCGGTCAGCAGGACTGTCTTGCCGACGCCGGCGCCACCGAACAAGCCCGCCTTGCCGCCGGTTTCCAGCGGCAGCAGTACGTCAATCATCTTGATGCCGGTCTGGAACACAACCGACGCGGTGGACCGCGAGACCAGCGGCGGCGGCTCGCGGTGCACCGAACGCCACGTCACCTCTAGAGGTTCTTCCAGACGGTCAATCGCGTGACCGAACACATCAAACATGCGCGACAGGATGGCCTTGCCTACCGGTGCCAGGAGTGGGCCGCCGGTGTCCGACACCGGCGTGCCGCGCGCCAAGCCTTGGGTTGGCGTGAGCGCGATGCCGCGCACGTGGCGGGCGTCAATCTGGGTCAGTACTTCGATCGCCATCTGAGCGTGGGCGCCGGCGCGCAGCAGCGAACGTATCGGCGGCAGTCGTGCATCAAAGCGCACCTCGACGACGCTGCCGCGCACCGCCGTGACGACCCCCATGTTTGACACCTTGGGTTCTTTTGCCGCCACCCTGTCGGGCTGGTTGGCGACGCTGGCGGTGGCGTTCATTGGGTCAAGCGCTCAGTGCGCCAGTTGCTGCATGGCCTGGCCGACCCGGTTGAGCTCGCAGCGGTCGCTTGCGGTCGAGCTCACGCACTTTGATGCGTCGCTGGACAAGGCCACCAGGTTTCCGACATCTGTCGCTCACCACGGGACTCCTTTCTCCTCCGGCGCGCAGTCGGTGGCGATGCACGCAGTCGATGCAGGTTGGGCGCGCAGGCCGACCCCGTCGGTCTGTTAGCACACAGACGGATCGCGAGCGCAGCCGCCACAGTGAGGTCGGAGCCGCCATGCCCCACCGTGTCGTCGGACCCGCCCTGGAGATTGCGCTGGAGCCGCTGGAATGAAGACAAGCCCCGTTGCCGGAAAACCGGCAGAGCACTACGCGCTCGTTGACGTGCCGAGACTGGTGACCGCCTACTACAGCGAGATTCCTGACGCCGAGGTGGCGTCCGAACGGGTGGCCTTTGGCACCTCGGGCCATCGCGGCTCGTCGTTGAAAAGAAGCTTCAACGAACGGCACGTACTCGCCATCGGCCAAGCCATTTGCCACTACCGCAGGCAGAATCGTATCGAAGGTCCGCTTTTTTTGGGGATGGACACCCATGCGCTCTCCGTGCCGGCGCTGACCAGCGTGCTGGAGGTGCTGGCTGCCAACGACGTGGACGTGATGCTTGCCGATGGCGACGAATACACCCCAACGCCGGCCATTTCCCACGCGATCCTCGGCCACAACCACGCCCGCACCAGCGGACTTGCCGATGGCATTGTCATCACGCCCTCGCACAATCCACCGCACGATGGCGGTCTGAAGTACAACCCGCCGCACGGCGGAGCGGCCGAGACCGCTATCACCGACTGGATTCAAGCGCGCGCCAATGAACTCCTGAGGGCCGGGCTGGAAGGTGTCAAGCGGGTCACGTGGCAGCGAGCGATCGCCGCCTCGACCACCCATCGGCACGACTATCTGGGCACCTATGTCGGCGATCTGGGCAGCGTGATTGACATGCAGGCCATTGCCAGCTCGAAGATCAGCCTGGGCGTCGATCCACTGGGCGGCGCCGGCATCCACTACTGGAGCCGAATTGCCGAGCGCTACCGACTCGATCTGACGGTTGTCAATGACGCGGTTGATCCGACCTTTCGCTTCATGTCGCTTGATTGGGACGGCCAGATCCGGATGGATCCGTCGTCGCCCTATGCGATGCAGCGGCTGATTGGACTCAAAGAGCGCTTCGATATTGCGTTCGCCTGTGACACCGACCACGACCGCCACGGCATAGTCACCCGCAGCGCCGGGTTACTGCCGTCCAATCATTATCTTTGCGCCGCTGTTTCCTACCTCCTGCAGCATCGACCGGGATGGCCTGAGGCGGCGGCCATCGGGACGACTGTGGTGAGCAGCCAGATGATTCAGCGCGTGGCCGCAACGCTTGGACACGCCGTCTTCGAGGCACCGGTCGGCTTCAAATGGTTCGCCAACGGATTGCGCGATGGCCGGCTTGGCTTTGCCGGCGAGGAGAGCGCAGGAGCATCGTTCTCGCGCCGGGACGGACGTGTCTGGACGACTGACAAAGATGGCATCGTTGCAGCCCTGCTGGCCGGCGAGATCACCGCGATAACGGGGCGTGACCCCGGCGAACGCTACCGTGAGCTCGCGCAGGCATTGGGCGAGCCGGTTTGCGACCGGATCGAGGTGAAGGCCACCCCCGCGGAGAAGCAGATCCTGCACGACCTTTCGCGTGAGCAGGTGCCGTCCGCTACGCTTGCCGGCGAAACCATCCAGACCATCCTCACCCATGCGCCTGGCAACGGTGCGCCGATCGGCGGCGTGAAGGTAGTGACGAAAAGTGGCTGGTTTGCGGCGCGTCCGTCGGGAACGGAAGACATCTACAAGATCTATGCGGAGAGTTTCCGCGGCCAGGAGCATCTGCGCCGTGTCATCGAAGACGCTCAGACGATCGTCAATGACGCGCTCATGGAAAAGCGCCGGGAATCGAGCACGGCAGCTGAAGAATCGGCGTCGGCATGAGCCCGCCTGACACCAACATTCTGGCCATCAATGCCGGTTCGTCGAGCATCAGGTTTGCGCTTTTCGCAACCGGTGATTCGTTGCGGCGAACGCTGTTGGGCCGGCTTGATGGCATCGGTCCAGGTGAGTCCACGTTGAACGTAGATGGAGAGAACCCGGGCGACCGCGAATCGCGCATCGTCACTGCCCCGACCCATACCGCGGCAGTCAGCGTCGTGATGGATTGGTTTGAAGGCCGCCGCGAGCGCATCCTGTTTGGCGCGGTCGGCCATCGCGTGGTTCATGGCGGCCCCAGATTCGCCGCGCCGCAACGAATCACCGCGGAGGTGCTCGACGAGCTGCAGGCGCTCAGCCCGTTTGCACCCAAGCACTTGCCCGAGGAAATCCTGCTGATAAAGGCATTTCAGCAGCAGTTTCCTGATCTGCCCCAGGTCGCCTGTTTCGATACGGCGTTTCATCACCTGTTGCCGCGCGTCGCCCGGCTGTTGCCGATTCCACGCCGCCTTGAAGCACAAGGCGTGCGCAAGTACGGCTTTCACGGACTGTCCTACCGCTTTCTGATCGATGAACTGGCGCGTCTGGATGGCCAAGCCACTGCGAAAGGTCGAGTGATCCTCGCCCACCTGGGCAATGGAGCTAGCCTGGCGGCGGTGCATCACGGCAAGCCGGTCGATACCAGCATGAGCTTCACGCCGACCGGTGGCGTACCGATGGGCACGCGCTCCGGCGATCTCGATCCCGGGCTGCTCAGCTATCTGGCGCGTGACCAGAACCTCAGCGCGGCGCAACTGGATGCCATGGTGAACTCGGAGTCGGGGCTGCTGGGCATGTCCGAAACCAGTTCCGACATGCGCGAGTTGCTGGCGCGTGAGCATCAGGACATCCGCGCGGCAGAAGCCATCGCGGTGTTCTGCTACCAGATCAAGAAGTGGATCGGTGCGTTCGCGGCGGCTATGGGCGGGCTCGACACCCTGGTGTTCGCCGGTGGCATCGGCGAGCACGCGCCCGAAGTTCGCCGGCGAATCTGCGATGGCCTCGCATTTCTCGGCATCGCGCTCGACCAGACTCGCAATGCGGCCAACGCGCCGCTGATCTCAGCGTCGGCCGGGCCGACCTTGGTGCGAGTCATCAAGACCGATGAAGAACGCACGATCGCGGAACTGACGTGCGAGCTTCTTGGCGTCTCTCATGCAGCAAGGACACGTTCATGACAGCCCATACCGCTTCCACCGAGCTGCTAAGCAGAATGGACGCCTACTGGCGGGCCGCCAACTATCTCTCGGTGGGGCAGATTTATCTGCGCGACAACCCGCTGCTGAGGCAGCCGCTGGCGCTCGCGCACATCAAGCACATGCTGCTCGGCCACTGGGGCACGACACCGGGTCAGAACTTCATTTACGTGCATCTGAATCGGATCATCAAGCACTACGACCTCGACATGATCTACGTCTGTGGTCCCGGCCATGGCGGCCCGGCCGTCGTCGCCAACACCTATCTCGAAGGAACCTACAGCGAGATCTACCCAGGCATACGTCAGGACGACGACGGGCTGCGCAGACTCTTCAAGCAGTTTTCGTTTCCAGGCGGCATCCCAAGCCATGCGTCGCCCGAGTGTCCCGGCTCGATCCACGAGGGCGGTGAGCTGGGCTATTCGCTCAGTCATTCGTTCGGCGCGGTATTCGACAATCCCGACCTGATCGTGGCCTGCGTGGTGGGCGACGGCGAGGCGGAGACCGGGCCGCTCGCCACCGCCTGGCACTCCAACAAGTTTCTCGACCCGGCGACCGACGGCGCGGTGCTGCCGATCCTGCATCTCAACGGCTACAAGATCGCCAATCCAACGGTCCTCGCCCGCATCAGCCGCGAGGAGCTGGAACAACTGCTGCGCGGCTACGGCTGGACGCCGATCTTTGTTGAAGGACATGAGCCCATGCCGATGCATGCGGCCATGGCACAGGCGCTGGACAGCGCGGTGGAGCAGATCAAAGACATCCAGCAGCGGGCCCGCAACCGGGGTGATCTGACGCGTCCGCGCTGGCCGATGATCGTGCTTGCCTCACCCAAGGGCTGGACCGGGCCGAAGGTGGTCGATGGCCTGCAGATTGAAGGCACCTTCCGCGCACACCAGGTGCCGATTTCGGACCCGTCGGTCCACCCCGAGCACGTCACGCTGCTGCGGGACTGGCTGCAGAGCTACCGACCCGATGAGCTGTTCGATGCCCAGGGCCGTCTGAAGCCCGAGCTGGCCGAGCTTGCGCCCGACGGTGAGCGCCGCATGGGCGCGAATCCGCATGCTAACGGCGGCCTGCTGCTGCGCGACCTGCAGATGCCGGATTTCCGTGACTATGCGCAGGCCGTGCCGACGCCGGGCGTCATGGGGCAAGGCGACACGCGCGTGCTTGGACCTTTTCTGCGTGATGTTGCAAAGCTGAACGATGAGCAAAGAAATTTCCGCGTGTTCGGCCCGGACGAGACGCTGTCGAATGGGCTTGGGGCCATGTTTGAGGTCACCGATCGCCAGTGGGACGCCGCGACCGAGCCGAACGATATGTTCCTCGCGCCCAGCGGTCGCGTCGTCGACTCGATGCTCAGTGAACACCAGTGCCAAGGTTGGCTGGAGGGCTACCTGCTGACCGGCCGGCATGGGCTGTTCAATTGCTACGAGGCATTCATCCACATCGTCGACTCGATGTTCAACCAG
>JBBRBN010000064.1:0-22638 GCA_038205755.1 Lysobacterales bacterium
CGGCATCGTCATCGCCGGGTTGGCGCGGCCGGGTTCCGGCGATCGGGCGGGTTTCGATGCGATCTCCGCGACGGGACACCAGACGCTCGGGCGAGGAACTCAGCAGCGCCCAGTCAGCGTCCAGCAACAGTCCGCCAAAGGGGGCGGGATTGGCCTGTCGCAGCCGGCGATAGAGCGCAACCGGATCGGGCGCGGAATCGAAAATGGCGGACCAGCGGCGCGACAGATTGACCTGGAAAACATCGCCGGCGCGCAGGTAGTCGATCACCTTCCGCGCACTGTCCAGAAAGCGTTCGGGGGCATCCTCGACCACCTGCACCGACGGCAGCGTCAGCGGCGCGGGAGCAAACTCGGCATCGGCGACGGCACGCAGCTCGGCGAACAGCGCGTCGCGTCCCGGCTCAGCCAGCACCCAGGCACGCTGCAATTGGCGGTCAATCACCAGCGCCGCCGGGCAGCGCAGCGCCAGCGCGCCCGGTATTCCGGTGGGGCCCGGCGGCAACCGCAGGGTAGGCTCCACCTCGCGGGCAATCTCGTAGCCCAGATACAGCGCCCAGCCGCCGCCAAAAGGCAGCGTCGGCGGCAGCAGCGGTCCGCTCGATGCTGCCGCTGCACGCCACTGCTGATCAAGTGCATCGATGAAACTGCCGGCTATCCGGCGTCCAGCAAGCGAGCGCAGGTCTCCCTCCGCCGAGAGCCGCAGACCGCTGCCATCGGTCGCCAGCAGCAGGTCGAATCGGGCCCGGACCGTTCCGAGCGCAGCGCTTTCCAACAGACATGGAAAACGCTTCGGGTCACCGGCCTGTAAGGACAGCAGATCGGGCAGCCGGGCCAGTTCGTGGATCAGCACCTGGCCGCGACTCCGTTCACCGGCGCTCAGAGCACGCGGAAGACCAGCGTACCGTTGGTTCCGCCAAAGCCGAAGCCGTTCGAAACCGCAACCCGGATCGACTTCTGCCGCGCCGTGTTCGGCACGTAGTCGAGATCGCAGCCATCGCCCGGAACGTCGAGATTGATAGTTGGCGGAATGACGCCGTGATGCAGGGCCAGGATCGAGAAGATCGCCTCAACGCCGCCGGCGGCACCCAGCAGATGGCCGGTCATCGACTTGGTGGAGCTGACCATGGTGCGGTAGGCGTGGTCGCCGAGCGCCCGCTTCATCGCCAGCGTCTCGGCCAGATCGCCCAGTGGCGTCGAGGTGCCGTGGGCGTTCAGGTAATCGACTTCGTCGGCGTTGACGCCGGCGTCTTTCAGCGCCAGCGTCATGCAGCGTGCCGGCCCGTCTCCATTCTCGCTCGGCGCGGTCATGTGGAAGGCGTCCGAACTGGCGCCGAAGCCGGCCAGTTCGCAGTAGATGCGCGCGCCGCGGGCCTTGGCGGACTCGAACTCCTCAAGCACCAGGATTCCGGCGCCATCGCCGAGCACGAACCCGTCACGCTCCCGATCCCATGGGCGCGACGCGCGCTGCGGATCATCGTTGCGGGTCGACATCGCCTTCATCGAGCAGAAGCCGCCCACCGACGTTGGCGAAGAGCCGCGTTCGGCGCCGCCCGCGATCATCACGTCGACGTCGCCGTACTGGATCATGCGCATCGCCGTGCCGATCGAGTGGTTGGCCGAGGCGCAAGCCGACACCGCGGAGAAATTCGGACCCTTGATGCCATTCAGAATGCTGATCTGACCCGGCAGCATGTTGATGATCGTGCTCGGCACGTAAAACGGTGATATCCGCCGCGCTCCGCCTTCTAGATACCTGGCGGTCTGCTCCTCGATCCCGAGAATGCCGCCGATGCCAGAGCCGACCACGACGCCCACGCGCTCGGCGTTAGCATCGTCGATCAGCAGGCCGGCGTCGGTGATCGCCATCTGCGCCGCCGCCACGCCGTAGTGGATGAACTCATCCATCTTGCGGGCGTCCTTGGCTGATACCCAGTGGGTCGGATCAAAGTCCTTCACCTGCCCGGCGATGCGGGTGGCGAACGAGGCAGCATCGAAATGGGTGATGGGACCGATGCCGGATCTGCCGTTGCTGATCGCATCCCACGCGGTGTCGATGGAATTTCCAACGGGCGAAACGATGCCCAGCCCGGTTACCACCACTCGGCGCTTGCTCATCGGGGATCCTCATGGGTGATGCCGCGGTAAGGCGCCGCACGGCGGGCGCTTGCGCACGCCATGCGGTCCAGTACGGGCGTGCCGACTGCAGAAACGTGCGGGGCCGCACGAAGCGGCCCCGGCGTCTGCTGGGATGCCTTCGATCAGCTCTTTACGTGAGCCTTCACGTAGTCGATCGCCTGCTGCACGCTGGTGATCTTCTCGGCTTCCTCGTCCGGAATCTCGCACTCGAACTCTTCTTCGAGCGCCATCACCAGCTCGACCGTGTCGAGCGAGTCGGCGCCGAGATCGTCAACAAAGTTGGCGCCGGTGGTGACCTCGTCCTCTTTCACGCCGAGTTGCTCAATGACGATCTTCTTGACGCGTTCTTCGATGGTGCTCATTGGGGTTACTTCCTCCAGAAACCGTTTTGGATGGATGGCGGCGCTTCCTGCCCGCACCGCGTGTGCCGTCGCATCTGCGCGGACGGAAGTCCGCGCCCGCGAACCGGCGCCTAGTTTAGTGGCAAATCTTCACCAGCGGGTAACGTCTCCCGACTGGGTGGATCAGGCCATGTACATGCCGCCGTTGACATGCAGCGTTTCGCCGGTGATGTACGCCGCTGCCGGCCCGGCGAGAAACGCCACTGCGCGAGCGATGTCCACCGGCTCGCCCAGCCGCCCCAGCGCAATGCGGCCAAGCAGCGCAGCACGCGCCGCCTCGGGCATTGCCCGCGTCATGTCGGTGTCGATGAAACCGGGCGCCACCACATTGACGGTAATGCCGCGGCTGCCGATTTCCTGCGCCAGCGACTTCGAGAATCCGATGATCCCGGCCTTGGCAGCAGCATAGTTGGCCTGACCGGGGTTGCCGGTGAGTCCGACCACCGAGGCGATCGTGATGATACGGCCGCGGCGCGCCTTCATCATGCCGCGCAGCACCGCCTTGGAGCAGCGGTAGACGCTGCTCAGATTGGTATCCAGGATCGCCTGCCAGTCGTCTTCCTTCATCCGCATCAGCAGCTGGTCGCGGGTGATGCCGGCATTGTTCACCAGTAAACTGAGCGCGCCGAAGTCGGCTGCAAGCGACTCGATCAGGGCCTCAACGGCCGCCGCGTCGGTGACATCAAGCAGCCTGCCGCCACCCCCGCTGGCGGCTAATCGCGCGTCAATCGCGGCGGCGCCTGTCGGGCTGGTCGCGGTACCAATGACCCGCGCACCTTGGGCGGCGAGTTCCTCCGCAATCGCCGCGCCAATGCCGCGGCTGGCGCCAGTGACCAGGGCGATCTCGCCCTCCAATGGCTTGAGTGGATTCATGCGACGCTCCAGTCGGATAGGGCTGCATCGAGTTCGTCGGGCGTGCCGAGCGCGCGGGCATCGAGCCCGCGGTCGATTCGCTTGCACAGGCCAGTCAGCACTCTGCCGGGCCCACATTCGCCAAGACGGGTGCAGCCGGCCGCCGCCAGCGCTTGCACGCACTCGGTCCAACGCACCGGCAGGTAGAGCTGACGCTGCAGCGCGTCGCGAATTGCCTGAATCGAATCCTGCACCTTGGCGTCCACGTTCTGCACCACCGGGATCTGCGGTGTCGACCAGGTGACCGCGGCAAGCGCCTCGCCCAGCCGCTGCGCGGCGTCGCGCATCAGCGGCGTATGCGATGGCACGCTCACCGGCAGCCGGAGCGCCTTGCGCACGCCGCGCGCGGCCAGCTCGGCCAGCGCGCGCTCAACCGCGGCGGCGCTGCCGCCGATCACGAGCTGACCCGGAGCGTTGAAATTGGCAGGGACCACGACATCGTCACCGGCGACCGCCGCACAAACATCCGCAACCAGCGCATCGTCGGCACCGAGCACCGCCGCCATCGCTCCGACACCGGCCGGAACCGCCTCCTGCATCAACCGCCCGCGCTCCCGGACCAGGCGCGCACCGTCGGACAACGTCAGCGCACCGCCCGCAACCAACGCGGCGTACTCGCCCAGGCTGTGACCGGCCAGGCGCGCTGGAATCGCCCCGCCCTGCGCTTGCCACAGCCGCCATACCGCAATGGCGGCAGCCAGCAGGACCGGCTGGGTATATTCGGTCTGATTGAGACGGGCGTCATCGGCGCTGGAGCTGATCGACCACAGGTCCACCGCAGCACCTTCGGAAGCTTCCTCGAAGGTCTGCAGCACCGACGGGAACCTGCCAGCCAGTTCGGACAGCATTGCTGGGGCCTGCGAGCCCTGGCCAGGAAAGATCAGCGCGAGTCGAGCATCGGTCATTGCGGAATACTGCCGTCGAAACATGCGGGCCAGGTGCGGCTCAATAGCGAATCAGCGCCGAGCCCCAGGTGAAACCACCGCCGAAGGCTTCGAGCAGCAGCAATTCGCCGCGCTTGACCCGACCCGACTGTATGGCCGTATCGAGCGCCAGTGGCACCGACGCCGCCGAGGTGTTGCCGTGCCTGTCGACCGTGACCACCACTCGATCCATCGGCATCGCCAGCCGTTTGGCGGTGGCGGTGATGATCCGCAGGTTGGCCTGGTGCGGGATCAGCCAATCGATGTCCGACTTGACCAGACCGTTGGCAGCAAGCGTTTCCTCGACCACGGCATCCAGCGTCTTCACCGCAACCTTGAAGACCTCGCTGCCCGCCATCAGCACCTTCAGGCCGTGATTCTTCTCGTCCTTGAACCCGGCCGACACGCCCACCGGCGTATACAAAAGGTGCTTGAAGCCACCGTCCGCGTGCAGATGGGTGGACAGGATGCCGGGTTCGTCGTCGGCGCGCAGCACCACCGCGCCGGCGCCATCGCCAAACAGCACGCAGGTGTTGCGATCATCCCAGTCAAGCAGCCGGGTGAGGGTTTCCGCACCCACTACGAGTGCGGTACGAACCGACCCGGAGCGAATGAACTTGTCGGCGACGCCCAGTGCGTACATGAAGCCCGAACAGGCTGCATTGACGTCGAACGCCGTGCAGCCGTTGGCGCCCAGGCGATGCTGGAGCAGGCAGGCGGTTGACGGGAATATCAGATCGGGCGTCGTGGTGCCGACCACCAGCAGATCGATATCGCTGCCTTTCACGCCCGCCGCGGCCAGCGCGCGGGTCGCGGCCTCGAACGCCAAGTCACCGGTGGTTTGACCATCAGCCACCACGTGCTGCTGGCGAATGCCGGTGCGGTCGCGAATCCACTCATCGCTGGTATCCACGCTGCGCGCCAGCTCTTCGTTGGTCAGCACGCGCTCCGGGAGATAGCTGCCGGTGCCCACGATGCGGGCGAAGGACGTCGTCGACATACAAGCTCCATGAGCGGCTGCAGCGGCCGCAGTATGCACATCCGGCGCCGGTGCCGGACGTCGGTCGCCAGCAGCCAACGCGAGCGGCGGGCACTGCCCGCCGTTGCCGCCGACTTACCTGATCATGCAGCGCAGCGCAGAGGCTGCGCGCAGGACTTATTCCTGATCGGCAACCTTGCTGCGGACTTCAATCACCTTCTTGCCACGGTAGTAGCCGTCCTTGGTGACGTGATGCCGCACGTGCGTCTCACCCGATGTCGGATCAGTCGACAGCTGCTTGGCTGACAGCGCATCGTGCGAGCGGCGCTGGCCGCGACGTGACGGGGTGACGCGGGATTTCTGGACAGCCATGACATTGCTCCATACGTGACTTTGAATCGGCACACCCCCAACAGCGGGGCCGAACCGGCCTCGATCTGGCAACGTGCCAAACCGGGCATGACGCGATCAACCTGCTGGCTGACCAGTACTCATCGGGCTGACCCGACGTTGGCAGGCACGGGTCACTGGAACCCGTACGTGCCTCAATGCTGCGACGGTTTGAATGTCGCCAGTGCCGCAAACGGATTGGGCCGGGTCTCGACCTCCTCCTCCTCGTCCGCCAGCACCTCGTGCTCGACTGGCTCTGTCCCCGGTCGCGTAGGCAATGCTGGGACCGCAAGAATCAGCTCATCCTCAAGCAGGTCCAGCAGTCGAAGCATGCCGTTGTCTGGCACCAGCACGGGCTCCACGTCCGGCAGCAGCGCGGCCTCTTCAGACTCGCTGCGAACCAGCCCGAGGGCCTGATCGACCTCCACCAGCAGCAGAAACCGCTCCAGGCTGCGCTGACACTGCAGCGGAAGCTGCGCCGAGGCGGTCACCTGTGCCACCGGCTGACCGGTGGCATCGCGACCAAAGACAATGCGGAACTCGCAGCTCCCCTGCGCATCGAACAGCGATGGCACCAGGCGTGACAACCGTGCCAGCTCGACTCGACCCTCGTAGACGCGACCGGCGCCAGCAGCGCGCCACACATCAACAGTTTCTGGCAGACCAGCGGACATAAGCTGCGAAGCATAAGGGCTGTGCAGCCCCCCGGTCAATTGCCGCCATCGGCTTGATTTACCCGCGCGCCACGATGGCGCAGACTCTTGGGCCAGCAACTCACCTGGCACGGATTCAGCCACCGACGTGCTCCATTCCACTGACTACCTGATATTCGTATGTGCCGGCCTTGGCCTGGCGGCTCTGTGTGTTTGGATATTCCAACGCAGGATGCGGCTGCGCACCGACCTGCTGGAGCGCCTGCTGGACGGCACGGACGCGCTTGAAGCGGCCCTGCAGGCGACGCGCCGACGCATGAGCGCGATGAAATCGGTGGTCAATCGAGTGCCCTCGGACATCGCCGCGGTGGCGCAGGCGTCGCTCGACGCTGACGCGCCCGTGCGGCAGGGGCTGCGCAACGTCCTCGAACACCGGCTGTGGATCGCCCGCAGCGCCCAGACCGCGAGTTTGGCCGAGCTGAAGAAGGCGGTCAGCGCGGTCGAGCGGTCGCGCGATCAGATCGAAACGCGCCTGAATCAGCTTGATCACGCCGGCGCGCAGCTGGCGGAGATCACCCGCAGCGCCGCCGAGCAGGCCGCTCGCGAGCCCGCCGCACTGCGTCGCGGCGGCGGCCGGGCTGGTCATGAGTAGCTCACCGCGCCTGATCCTCGCGTCCACCTCGCGCTACCGCGCCGAGCTGCTGCGGCGTCTGCAGGTTTCGTTCGAGATCGTCGATCCGGCGGTCAGCGAGGCCCCCGCTGGGGCCGAGACGCCGGAGTCCTGCGCGGCACGACTGGCCCACGCCAAGGCGGCGGCGGTGGCGCAGCGCAGACCCGGCAGCTGTGTGATCGGCTCCGACCAGCTGGTCGAATGGGGCGGCCGCGTGCTCGGCAAGCCCGGCAGCATCGACCGGGCAGTCGAACAACTATTGCTGTTCAGCGGCCAACGGGTGATGTTTCACACTGCGCTGTGTGTCATTGATCGCGACGGCGCGGCGCAGGGCGCACTGGACACGACTACCGTCGTCTTCCGCCAGCTGTCGACCACCGAAGCACAGCGCTACGTGGAGCGCGACCAGCCCCTGGATTGCGCCGGCAGCTTCCGGGCCGAGGGTTTGGGCATCGCACTGTTCGAGCGGATTGAAAGCAGCGACCCCACCGCCCTGGTCGGGCTGCCCCTCATTGCCACCGCGCAGCTGTTGCGCCAGGCCGGCTATCTGTTGCCCTGATCTGCCGGCGGGCGCCAGTTGACCGGCGCCGTCGCGATGATGGACCGAACCCCGTCGTAGCCTTCCGCCTCAATCTCCAGCCAATAGTGGCCGGCCGGCAGGTCGCTGACCAGCTGCCCGCCAAAACCCACGTGAGGATGCCGCGGATCGTCAGAACCGGGAAACAGCGTGAGCAGGTCAGGCGACAGGCGAAGGTGGTCAATGCGACCCAGCGCTCGCCCGCCCATCCAGACGTTGATTGCAGCCAGTCCAACCGCGTCGCGCAGCGCCCAGCCCTCGATATCCAGCATGCCCTGCAGGACCGCACCGGCCTCCGGTTTTGACAGATAGCCAACTGCCGGCGGACTGCAACCGGACTGCGCCGAGGCGGCCTGAAAATAGCCGATCAGTCGTTTGCGGCCATGATCAATGCTGCGCTCGAAGTGCGGCCGGGCGCCCGGAAAGACCTCGCATACGCGACGAAACCAGGCCGGTCGCTGGCGCAGGCTGGTGGCGCTTTCCTCCAGCACTAGAAGCAGCGGCCGACCGCCAGCAGCGACACCGAGTGCACGCTCATCCAACCCCATCCGCGCCAGTTCGCCCTGCCGCCCGTGTTTGCGGTTGATCGGGCTGTCCAGACTGAATACGCGCGGCTGCTCAGGAAGGTCGAACGCCAGCGCGGCAGCCAGGGCAAAGTGATCGGCCACCAGCAGGGTATCGACGGGCAGCGCTTGCAGCGCCCCCTGCGCCTCCCGTCCGGCCTCGCGCCAGCCAGTGAACCCGTGCAGATAGGCATCGCCATCCGCTAGACGCTGCGGGGCGGACGCAAGTATCGCCAGCAGCACCAGCGCGGCGCCCACGGCGGCACTCGCCAGCCCGATTCCCGCCGCCCAGATTCGGCGCGCCCAGAGACCCGCGTGGGCCAGCGCGGCGGGCGCCAGCGCGGTGGCGATCAGCAGCGCGGGCAGCGGCCAATGGAGCCGACTGCGCTCGGTATCGACGAACGGTCCAAGCAGGAGGTAGCAGCCGAGAATGCTCAGCGCGACCCCGCCAACCAAGGCCCGATCCGGCCGTCGCAGCTCGCGGCTGGCGGTCCAGGCGGCGGCCAGGAGCAGCGCAAACAGCAGGGGAGTCGCCACCAGGGCCTGCAGCACAGGGTCAATCAGCGCTTCCGGCTGGAACCGCCACGGATGCCGATCCACGAATTGGAACGCGAATCCGCCGCCCGCATTGCTGAGCTGGTGCCATAGCAGAGGCGCGAGGCCCAGGGTCGATCCGATCAAGCCACCCAGCCAAAGCCTGGGCGTGCGCAGCAGCTGTCGACCGACCGGGTGCGCCAGCAGCCACAGCCCTGCGGCACCGAATGGGACCGCAAACCGGTAGTGGCTGAGCCAGCCCAGCGCGATGCCGACCGCAAGCACACCTGCCGCCAGACGCTCACCCAGCAGCAGGCGCCGCAGCCCCTCGACGCACAGCAGCACCGCCAACGTCAGCGGCACGTCCGGCAGGGCCAGCAGACCGTTGATTGCGAACAGCGGCAGCAGCAGCGCAAGCGTTGCAGCGATCCAGCCATCGCCAGGCTTGCCCAGCGCAACCGCCATATGGGCAATCAGCCAGAGCGTCGCCAGCGCCAGCAGCGCGAACGGCAGCCGTACCGCCCATTCAACCGGACCAACCAGCGCGACGCCCGACCGGATCAACCACGGCACGAGAGCCGGCACATCATCATGCGCCCACGCGAACTGGCGACTCTCCAGCCAGTAGAACGCCTCATCACCAAACAGCGGCAGGTCCCTGGCCAGCCACAGTTTGGCCAGCACCAATCCGAGCAGAAGTGCGCACAGCAGCGCCCTACCGGCCATGCTCAACGCCGACGACCCGTCACGATGCGGCGCTCACTGCGGCGCCGCTACACTGTCGACTGAACTTCAAGGAGATATTCCGATGTCGGGATCCGATGGCCACGCACCGATGCTACCGCAGGCGCGGCGCGACGCTCTGCGGGCAGCCATCCAGCAGGTCAATGATCTGGTGCTCGGCAAGTCGCACGAGGTCGAGCTGGCGTTTGTCGCCCTGCTCGCCGGCGGCCACCTGCTGATTGAGGATTTACCCGGCCTCGGCAAGACCACGCTGGCAAGGGCACTGGCCGCCACCGTTGGCATCGAGTTCCAGCGCACCCAGTTCACCGCCGATCTTCTGCCCTCGGACATTCTGGGGGTGTCGATCTATGAGCAGGACAGCCATCAGTTCCGCTTCCATCCCGGCCCGGTGTTCACCCAACTGCTGCTGGCCGACGAGATCAATCGCGCGCCGCCGCGCACCCAAAGCGCCCTGCTTGAGGCGATGGCCGAGAGCCAGGTCACCATCGACGGCCACTGCCACGCCCTGCCATCGCCGTTTTTCGTCATCGCCACGCAGAACCCAGTCGATCTGGCCGGCACGTTTCCGTTGCCCGACTCGCAGCTCGACCGCTTCCTGCTGCGCATCGCGCTGGGGTATCCCGACGCGGAATCCGAGCGGCGCATGCTGGCCGGCGATGATCGGCAGCTGCTCATCCAGCGCGCTCCCGCGCTGCTCAGCGTCGACGACGTGCTGGCGCTGCGTGCGGCCGTCCTCGCCGTGCACGCCAGCGACACGTTGATCGGCTATGTCCAGGCGCTGGTCGCGGCGAGTCGCAGCGACGCTCGCGTCCGGATCGGCCTATCGCCGCGCGCAGGATTGGCCCTGCTGCGGGCAGCGCGCGCACTGACCCTTCTGCGCGGTGGCGAGTACGTGCTGCCGGAAACGGTGCAAGCGGTGTTTGCCGAAGTCGCTGGGCATCGATTGGTGCCACACGGTGATCGCGGTGATCGCGCGGCGCTTGCGCAGCAGATACTTCGCTCGGTGCCGGTGCCCTGATCAACCCCATGCGCAGCGCCGCTGTCAGCGCGTGGTGGGATCGCCTGCTGCGGTTCGCGGAGCGACGCCTGCCGGCGCTCACCCGGCACAAGGCTGCCGAGGCACTGCCCATCACGCTGGACCGTCGACGCATCTACGTCGTGCCGACCCGCTTCGGGTTGTTTTTCGGCGCCTTTCTTGCCGTGATGACGCTGGGCGGCCTCAACTACAACAACAATCCGGCCCTGATCCTGTGCTTTCTGCTGGCATCGGTGGCTCACAGCGGTCTGCTGCTGGGCTTTCTCGCACTGCGCGGCGTGCGCGTGCTGGAGGTCTTTGCGCAACCGGTGCACGCGGGCGATGAGCTGTCGCTGCACCTGCGCTTGGACGCCGTTCAACCGCGCCTGCGCCGCGGGCTGGTGCTACGCCGGGCCGACGCAGCAACCAGCCTCGATCTGATCGGGAATTCCGCCGCCAGCGCCACGCTGCGGCTGCCAACCGATCGTCGCGGCTGGATGAAGATCGGCCGTATCGGAATTTCAATGCGCCGACCACTGGGCATGTTCGTCTGCTGGAGCTGGCTGCATCCGAGCGCGCAGGTGCTGATCTACCCGGCGCTGGAGGCGCAGCCGCCAGCGCTGCCGGTGAGCGGCGGCAATGGGTCGCCGCGTCGCACGCGCGGCCCGGAGGAAGAGATCCACGGCTTGCGCGACTATCGTGCCGGCGACCCGCTGCGCGCCATCGCGTGGAAGCGCAGCGCCCAAGTGGCCCGAACCCTGGTCAAGGAGTTCGAGTCGCCGGCCGGTCGTGACGCGGTGCTCGACTGGAGCAGCCTGCACGGAGTGCCGGCGGAGCTGCGCATCAGCCGCCTGGCCAGTTGGTCGGTGCTGGCGGAGCGGAGCGGCTGCACCAGCGAACTGCGCCTGCCCGACCAGCGAGTCGGCCCGGGTCGTGGCCGCGCGCATCTGCATGCCTGCCTGGAGGCGCTCGCACTGCTTGACGCCGGTCTCAGCCGCGCATGAGCGCGGGCGCTGCCAGCCCGCCGCTGGATCGAGCCAGCCAACTGGCTTGCCTGGCGGCGGCGGCGGCTGCAATCCTGCCGCTGGCGACCCTTCTGCCCGCCTGGACCGTGGGTGTGCTGCTGGTGCTGCTGGCGGCTGCGGCGTTGACGCTCTGGCGCCGGCTGGCAACCCACTGGGTGATCCGCCTGCCGCTGACTGCGGGCATGACGGCGCTGGTGCTGCTGCAGTACGGCGTCGGGATGGGCGGTGGCTTTGGACGCGACACCGCTGCGGCGCTGCTGGCGGTGATGCTGCTGCTCAAGCTGCTGGAGCTGCGCAGCGTTCGCGACGGGCGGGCGGTGCTGAGCTTTTCGCTGTTCGCGATTCTTGCGGCCTTCCTGCAGGATCAGGGGCCGATGATTCTGACCCTTGCCCTGGTTGGCATCCTACTGGTGCTGGCAGCCATGGCACGGCTGGCAGAGGTGGAGACCCCGGGCGAGCCGCTCTTGCAAGCGCTGGCAGTGCCTTCCCGCCTGCAGGGTATGGCCCGCCTCGCGGCGCTGTCAGTTCCACTGGCGATGGTGGGATTCTTCCTTTTTCCGCGCCTGGCCAGCCCCCTGTGGGCCCTGCCGCAGAACAGCAACGAGGCGCGCACCGGCCTGTCCGACAACATGTCGCCGGGCGACATCAGCAGTCTTTATCTCGACGACACCCCGGTGATGCGGGTGCGCTTCGACGTCGAACCCCTGATAGACACGCCGCTGTACTGGCGCGGCCCGGTGCTCAGCCAGTTCGACGGCCGCGGCTGGAACCGCTCCGGTTTTCTGTCCGCGCTCGACACACCGGAGTTGGAAGCAACGGGGCCGGCACTGACCTACGAAATCGAGCAGGAACCCACTGAGCGGCGCTTCGTCTTCGCCCTCGACCTGGTGCTTGCGCCGCAGCCGGGTCAGCGGATCACTGGCGAATGGAGCCTGATCGCAGATCGGCCGCTGATCCGGGTATCACGCCTGACACTGCGCTCGCAGCCAAGCTATCGACTGCAGAGCAACATGCAGAAAACGCTTAAAGACTGGTACCGCTCACTGCCTGAGAACTACAACCCGCGCACCCGCGCTCGGATTGCCGAGTGGCGTGCGGAAGGGGCAGATGACGCGGAGGTGATCCGCCGGGCGCTGGCCTGGTTCAACGCCGACTTCCGCTATACGCTCAACCCCATTCTGCTGGGCCGCGACAGCGTCGACGACTTTCTGTTCAACACCCAGGCCGGCTACTGCGAGCATTTTGCTTCCGCGTTCGCGGTGATGATGCGGGCAGCGGGCATACCTGCGCGGGTCGTCACCGGCTACCAGGGCGGCTATCGAAACCCGATCGGTGACTATCTCGTCATCTTGCAATCCGACGCGCACGCTTGGACCGAGGTCTGGCTGGAAGATCAGGGTTGGGTGCGGATCGACCCCACTTCGGCGATTGCCCCGGGGCGGATCGATCAAGGCGTGGATGCGCCCACCGGCGCCAGCCGACTTGGCGGCGCCTGGGGCCAACCCCTGTTCGATGCCGTCGACTGGCTGCGGCGGGGCTGGAACAATGTTGTGCTTGGATTCGATTTCGCCCAGCAAAGCCGGCTGCTGCAGCCTTTTGGCATTGCCGAGGCGACCTGGCGCCAGCTCGCGATTGCGCTGATCGTGGCAGCTGCCATCGCACTGGCCATCACAATGGCGCTGCTGCTGCGGCCGGCGCGCGGCGCGCGCGACGCTGTAGGGCGCGCCTACGCCAGGTTTATGGCGCGAATCGCCCGTCGCGGCCACGTAAAGCCGCGCCACGAGGGAGCCATCGCGTTTGCCGAACGCATCGCCACCAAACTGCCGGCCAGTTCGCCTCAAATTCTCGCGCTCAGCCAGCGTTACGCGCGCCAGCGCTACGCTCCGCCGGTAACCAACCCGCAGGTTGAGCGTGACCTGTGCACCGACCTGACCGCGTTTCGCATTGCCCCGGAGGATCGCCCATGAACCGACACCAGCGATTGGCAACCGTGCTGGCCTGTGGCCTGCTGGGCGCCTGCGTTACCGCGCCCAAACCCCTGCAGGGAGAGTTCTCGGCGCTGCTGCCCAGTGAAGCCGGGGCCGCCAACAGCGTTGGCGAGCGCGTTCGCTGGGGAGGCGAGATCGTTGCGGTGGACACCCAAGCGACCCGCAGCTGTTTTGAACTGCTCGGCAAGCCGCTGGGCGATTCAGCGCGTCCCAGCCGCGCCGACCATACCGAAGGTCGGTTTCTGGCCTGCCGCGACGGCTTCTACGACCCGGCCCTGTTCGAAGTTGGCCGCGATCTCACGGTGACCGGCGTCATCGAAAGCATCGAGCCCAGACCGATTGGCGGGTTTGAGTATCACTATCCCAGGATTGCCGCAGAGGTGATTTACCTGTGGCCGGAGCGCGACCCGAATCGCATCCGTCCATCGGCGTTTTACTTTGGATCGTATGGGTACCGTTTCGCGGGCGGCTGGAACCGCTTCCCCCCGCCGTACTGGTGAGGGCTGGCATCAGGGTCGTCCAGGTTTACGTTGTGCCTTGCGCCCGCCCCGATGCTCAGGGCGGGTCAGGCGGCCCTCTTTCCTGACTTTGATGCTGCGGGGTGCTGCATCCCCGCTGCACGAAAGTCAGCGCGGTCCGAAACAGGCCAGGTCGTCGGCTCCTCCACCATAGCCACCGTCAACGCCCTTGGTAGCCACCGCCACCGCGTTGTGCGGGTGCAGGCTCTCGAAGTGCGACGCGCGGACCCAGAAGTCAGCCACATCGGCATCCGCGTCGAGCGCGCGCTGCACGCGCCGCGCGGCGTCTTCGCAGAACATCAGGTTCTGACCGTTCAGCAGCGCAAACGCCTGCTCGTCTTCACGCTTGACGGCAGTCTGCACCACCGTCTGCAGCGCGGCTTCAACGCGATCAATCAGCGCTTCGATTGGCAGGTGCTTGAAGGACGGCACCAGCTTGATCCGCACCTCAGCCACCGAGCGCTGGCTGTGGGGCGTCGCAACGATGCCTTCTTCGCTACCCAGCCAAGCCAGCACGCGATCCTTGTCGACGCTTTGAGCGCCCGCGAAATCGCTGCTGAAGCGATCCTGGATCAGCTGCCTGGCAAGCGCCGCCGAGCACGGACAGGTACTGGAATACACCACTTCGACGCCCAGCTCGAGACTGAACTGGCCGCGATCAAGCAGCGCGCTGACCTGCACGGGATACGCGCGCCAGCCGCTGTTGTCGCTCTTCAGCGCGCGCCGGCGCAGCATGTGCTCAAACCGCAGCTGCACCATCGCCCGATCGGACAGGTCGCCGTGGGAATCCAGAAACTCGCGCAGCAGCTTGCGCAGACTGCAGGGACTGATCGGCTCTTCGCCCAGCGCACGGTCGAGGTGCAGATACAGTCGCGACATGTGGATGCCGCGTGCGTCGGGTCGCTTGAGGTTGACGTAGGCAGTCACCTTTGCATTGCCCGAGCCGGTGATCTCGTTCCCGCCAGATATCCGGACCGGCACTTCGATGTTGCCCATTCCAACCCACTCGAGCACGCCCGCCACGGCCGGCTGGACGTCGCTTGCGATGTCCGGCATGGCGCGTGCTGTGTTGTCTTGGATGCGAGGAGCCACTGGCATTCCTTAGGGTGGTTGAGTCAACGGCTGAGGGTAGCTTGACAGATGTGAATGCCGAGTTGGAGCCGTCGTCAAATGCAGCCATTGATGCGACTTTTCAATCTTTTCTGACCGGTAAAGCCAGCCGCGCGGCACGCCACCCCATCCACAGCCCTTGCCACGCAGGCACCCGCTGCGCCCGAATGGGGTCGCCGGTGCGTGCCAGTCGCGCCAGTCGGCCGCGATCCACCAGCTGGTGGTAAGTCGATTGAAGGCTGCTGCGGTTTGGCGGCCGCCAGCGCGCCTGCAGGGCTTGGGCAAACTCGCGCAGACCTGCTGCAGGGGCTGCATCACACCATGGCGTGGGCAATCGCGCGCGGTCAGGAAACTCGCCACGGAACCCGCGCAGGGTCCGCTGCAGCTGCAGGTGGAGGGCGCCAGCATGCGGGTCGACCGCGGCCGAGAAAATCAGACTCTCAATCTCGGCCAGCGCGCTGGCCAGCGGCAGCAGCTCTTCAAGCGCCTTGTCCAGACTAGGTGGGCGATGCGAACTGCCCAGCAGCGCGTGCGCCGCGAGCGCCAGCGAGCGCCAGTGCGCCGGAGTCAGACTGGCCGCAGCAGCTTCGGCCATCAGCGCGCGGGTCAAGGGGTGCCGCCCGTCCGAGCCGGCGCCGAGGTCCTCGGTCCACCAGGCCAACTTGGTGCGTGCCACGCCCTGATCGGACAATTCGAATGTGCACTCGACCAGCTCGGCGGACAACGCTCCCCAGGCGCAGAACAACGAGCGCCCGGATGCGGGACAGAATGGCTCGACCAGCGCCATCTCGGGCTCACGGGTCCGCCATTTGTCCAAGAACCCCTGCAGCGCAACGCGATCAGCCATGCGCCGCGACGCCGGCGGGCAGGCACAGGTCGCCGAGTTCGACCACGCTCGCGACGATCCGATCCGCACCCCATGCGGACAAATCGGCGCCGGACTCGGCATAGCCCCAGGCAGCGGCTACCGAGCGCATGCCGGCCGCACGCGCGGCGAGGATGTCGCGCGGGTCGTCGCCAACGTAGACGGTCGTCGCGATCGGCTCGCCGAGCCGGCGGCAGGCCTCCCGCAGCGGAGCCGGATCGGGCTTGCGCACGTCGAGGGTGTCGCCACCAATCAGCACCGCGCAGCGCGTTTCCAGCTGCAGCGCGGCCAGCAGGGACTGCGACAGCGACTCCGGCTTATTGGTGACCACGCCCCAGCGCACTGCAGACGCATCCAGCGCGGCCAGCAATTCCGAGATGCCCGGAAACAGCGCACTGCGCTCGGCAATGGCGGCCGCATAAGCGTCCAGAAACTCCGGCAGCAGCGCGGCCAGCTCGTCGCTGCCTGCGGCCGGGAACGTTCTCTGCAGCATGGCCGTGCCGCCGCGCGACACCAGCGGTCGAAACTCACCATACGGAACGGCGGGCACGCCACGTCTGGCCGCCAGCGCCGCAGCGGCCGCATGCAGGTCGGGCGCGGTGTCGACCAGCGTTCCGTCGAGATCAAACAGCAGCAGCCGGCAGTGCAAAACGCTCACGGAGCCTTGAGCGCGCACGCCAGGTAGTTGACCGAGGGCGAACCACCCACCGACGCCCTCCGACTGAGCGGGTTGTAGCGCAGCCCACTGACATCACGCAGCTCCAGCTGCGCCGCCCGCAGCCACAGGCCAAGCTCTGACGGCTTGATGAAGCGCGCATAGCTATGGGTGCCGCGCGGTAACAGCCGGGCCACGTACTCGGCACCGACAATCGCAACCGCAAAGGCCTGCGGGGTGCGATTCAAGGTGGACAGAAAGAGCTGTCCGCCGGGCTTCAGCAACCGTCCGCAGGCGTCGAGAATTGCGCCGGGATCCGGCACGTGCTCCAACATTTCCATGCAGGCAATAGCGTCGAACGCCTGCGGCATGGCTTCGGCAAGCAGCTCTGCGCTGCATTGCCGATAGTCGACTCGGAGGCCGGACTGCAGCAGGTGCAATCGCGCGACGTCGATCACGTCGCCGCCAAGATCGATCGCAGTCACCTGAGCGCCAGCCTGGGCGAGGGCTTCGGAGAGCAGCCCTCCGCCGCAGCCCAGATCCAACACGTTCGCGCCGCGCAGGGTCAGCCGGCTGGCGATGTAGGCCAATCGCGCCGGATTGATGTCATGCAGCGGTCGCGAATCGCCGTTCGGATCCCACCAGCGCGCCGCCATCGCGCCGAACTTGGCGAGCTCGTTCGGGTCAGCGTTGGTGGCAGTTTCAGCCATGCGCTGCCCGGCGTTGCACCGCCTCGATCCGACTCTGCCACTCGCGCGCTTTGCTGATCAGCGTGAGTACGTCAACGTCGACCAGCTGACCGTCCTCCAGCTTGCGGCGGCCGGCGATCCAGACATCGCTGACCTGCTGCCGACCGCTGGCATAGACGATCTGTGAGATCGCCTCAAAGCACGGCACGGCCTCGATGCGGTCGAAGTCGACGCAGATCAGGTCGGCCGATTTGCCAACTTCGATCGATCCGATATCGGCTTCGAAGCCCAGCGCCCGCGCCGCACCAAGCGTGGCCATCCGCAGCGCCGAGGGCGCATCCAGGGCAGCCGCGTCGCGAGCCACGCCTTTCGCCAGCAGCGCCGCCGTGCGCAACTCCCCGAACATGTCGAGGTCATTGTTGGACGCACAGCCGTCGGTACCCAGCGCCAGGTTGACCCCGGCACGGCGCAGCGCCTCGACCGGACAAAAGCCCGACGCCAGCTTCAGATTCGACTCCGGACAGTGCACCACCGACACGCCGCGCTCAGCGCACAGGGCGATTTCCGACTCCGTCAGATCGGTCATGTGGACCGCAATCAGGCGGTCATTGACGAGTCCCAGGCGATCCAGCCGGGCGAGCTGACGCATGCCATGATCGCGAAGCGCATCGACGTTCTCCTGCGCGGTTTCGTGCACATGGCAGTGCACCGGCAGGTCAAGCTGATCGGACAGCATCCGGATCCGCTCAAAGCTCGAGTCACTGACCGTGTAGGGGGCGTGCGGCGCGAAACAGGCGCGAACCAGCGGATGACTGCGCCAGTTGTCGTGAACCTCCAGCGCCTTGTCGAAATACTCGTCCTGCGAACCTGCCCATGCCGTCGGGAATTCGATCACCGGCAGGCCGACGCGGGCGCGGAATCCGAGGCGCGCATAGGTGGCGGCCTGCACATCCGGGAAAAAGTAGTTCTCGTTGGCGCACGTCACGCCGCCGCGGAGCATTTCCGCGACCGCCAGCTCGACGCCGTCGGCGACAAAATCCGGCCCGACCACGCCGGCCTCGACCGGCCAGATGTGCTGCGACAGCCAGACCGACAGCGGCAGATCGTCGGCGATGCCGCGCAGCAGCACCATCGGGTTGTGGCAGTGGGCGTTGATCAGGCCCGGCAGCAGCGCGCTGCGCGGCCGGCGCACCCGCGCCCGGGCGTCGAAGCGCGCCAGCAGGTCGGCGCGCGGGCCGATGCAGATGATGCGACCGGCGCGGATGGCGACCGCGTGGTCAACCAGCACGGTCGCGTGCGGCTCGATCGGAATGACCCAGCCGGCCTCGATCAGCAGATCACAGGTTTCCGGCGCAGAGGCGGCTGTCATGGGATCTTGATCAACCGGTCACTTGACGCGCGAGAAGTATTCTCCGGTGCGGGTGTCGACGCGGATCATCTCCTCCTGGCCGACGAACAGCGGCACGCGCACCACCGCGCCGGTCTCCAGCTTGGCCGGCTTGCCGCCGCCGCCGGAGGTATCGCCGCGCACGCCGGGATCGGTCTCGACAATCTTCAGCTCAACGAAATTCGGCGGCGTGACCGCCAGCGGTGAACCGTTGAACAGCGTCACGACACAGCTCTCCTCACCCTTGAGCCACTGCGCGGTGTCGCCCATGACGACCTTGTCGGCGGTGTGCTGCTCGAATGTATCGGGCTGCATGAAGTGCCAGAACTCGCCATCGGCGTACAGGAACTGCATATCGGTATCCATCACGTCGGCCGCGTCGACCGTGTCGGTGGACTTCATGGTCAGCTCGACGACCCGGCCGGTCTTGATATTGCGGTACTTGACGCGGGTGAACGCCTGCCCCTTGCCCGGCTTGATGTAATCGGTATCGACGATGACGCAGGGATAGCCGTCGACCAGAATCTTCATTCCGTTCTTGACGTCGTTCATGCCGTAGCTGGCCATGCATAGCTCCTGTGGCGTGCAGCCTCGCATCCGCGAGCGGCTACACTCTCCGGTTGATTGAAGATTGGGAAAGAGGCAACCGGAGATGCCCGGCAGACCACGAATGATACCCGCTGCCGGTGACGCGGCCCAGACCTCCCCGCAGGCGCTGCCGGATTGGCGACGCGCTTGGCGGGACGCCGTGCGCGATCCCAAGGAGCTGCTGTCGATGCTGGGGCTGGAGGCGCTGGCGACCCGTCTGCCGGCCGCCAGCGCCGGCTTTGCGCTGCGCGTGCCGCGCGCATTTGTCGCCCGGATGCGCCATGCCGACCCCGACGACCCGCTGCTGCGCCAGGTGCTCCCCTTGGACGATGAGCTGCGCGCAGCGCCCGGCTTTTCGCTTGACGCCGTGGGCGACCTGGACCACCGGGTGACCGCCGGTGTGCTGCACAAGTACCGCGGCCGGGCGCTGCTGATTGCCACCGGCAGCTGCGCGGTGCACTGCCGCTACTGCTTCCGGCGCCATTTTCCCTACGCGGACGAGACCGCTGCCGCCGGCGGCTGGCAGGCGGCAGCCGACGCAATCGGCGCGGATGCCAGCATCGAGGAAGTGATCCTCAGCGGCGGCGACCCGTTCTCGCTTGCCACCTCCAAACTGCGCGAGCTGACTGCGCTGCTGGCCGGCTGCGGCCAGGTCAAGCGCCTGCGCATCCACACCCGTCTGCCGGTGGTGCTGCCAGAGCGAATCGATAGCGACCTGCTCGACTGGCTGTCGGGCACGCCGTGGCAGAAAGTAATTGTGATCCATGCCAACCACGCCCGCGAGTTTGACCCCGACGTTGATGCGGCGCTCGCGGCGCTCGCCGCGAGCGGCGCGACGCTGCTCAACCAGGCGGTCCTGCTGCGCGGAGTGAACGACAGCGTTGACGCGTTGGCCGACCTGTTCGAGCGCGGCTTCGCCGCCGGCGTGCTGCCGTACTACCTGCACCAGCTCGACCGGGTGAGCGGCACTGCCCACTTCGAGGTGCCCGACGACCGCGCGCGCGCGCTGCTGGCGGCGCTGCGTGATCGGCTGCCAGGGTATCTGGTGCCCAGGCTGGTGCGTGAGGTGCCCGGCGAACCCTCCAAGCAGCCGCTGTGAGCGCGGCCGTCTGGCGCTTGGCGAGGGCGCGGCTTCCATGTGAGACTGCGCATCCGAGTTCATCCGTCCTGTGCAAATGACGCCGAAGGAATCCGTGCTGCGCCTCGTGATGGTCGAAGACCGCGTCGAGGATGCCGAACAGATCATCAGCCAGCTCCGCAACGGAGGGCTGGCAGTGCGGCCCGAGCGGATCGATTCCGAGTCGCAGCTGCAGGCGATGCTGGACGGCCCGTCGATCGATCTGGTGACTGTGTCGAGCGTTGGCATCACCATCCCGATGGCGCGGGTGGCTGAGCTTGTTCACGCCAGCGGCAAGGACATTCCGGTGGTCGCCATTGTTCCGGAAATCAGCGAAGCGGCGATGTTGGAGGCGATCAAGGCCGGCGGCGCACGGATTGCGCTGCGCGGCCACGCGGGCATCCTGCAGGCCGTCGTACGCAGCGAATTCGCATCGCTCGAGACCCGCCGCGCGACGCGCAGTCTGCAGTCGGCGCTGCGCGAGTCGGAGCGTCGCTGCGATTCGCTGATCGACTCCTCGCGCGATCCGATCGCCTACATCCACGAAGGCATGCACATCCGCGCCAACCAGGCGTATCTGGAGATGTTCGGCTTCGAGGAGTTCGATGACGTCGAGAGTCTGTCGATTCTCGACCTGATTGCCGGCAAGGACGCAGAAGGCTTCAAACAACTGCTGAAACGCCTGAACAAGGGCGAAGCACCGCCCAAGTCGATGCCGCTGACCGCGCGACACAGCGACGGCTCCAGCTTCGAGGCAGTCATGGAGTTCGCGCAGGCAACCTTTGAAGGCGAGCGCTGCCTGCAGGTGGTTTTCCGGCAGAAGGAAATCGACGCCGAAGTGGTGAAGGAGCTCGACGCGCTGCGCCAGCGCGACCAGTCCAGCGGCCTGTTCAACCGGCAGCATTTCCTGGCCGAGCTGGACGACGTGATCGCCGCGGCCGCCAACGGCAAGAAGAACCAAGCGGTGCTGCTGATCGACATCGACAGCTATGGCGCCCTGCTGCACGAGATCGGCCTGGGACAGGCGGACGAGCTTCTGGCCACCGCGGCGCGCCGCCTTGAGGGCGCGCTGAGGGGTGATGTGCTGGTGGCACGTTTTGCCGATCACGGTTTCGGCGTGCTGCTGCGCAGCAGCGACTTCGCCCATACCCGCGACGACGCCGAAGCGATACGCACCGCCTTTGACGGCAAGATCCTGCGCGTTGGCGAACGCAGCTTGACCGCCTCCGTCAGTATCGGTGGGGTCCAGATCGGCGAGAAGATCGCCAGCGCACCGCAGGTGCTCAGCAAGGCCGGCCAGTCGCTGCAGGCAGTGGGCGCGCTTGGTGGCAACCGGATCGAGATCTACGACCCGGCGGCCAAGGACCGGGCCGAGGAGGAGCGCTTCCAGGAGCGCATCCGGCAGGTCGAAGAGGCACTCGACTCCGGCGGTTTTGTCATGCACTACCAGCCGATCATTTCACTGCACGGCGACGAGGGCGAGTGTTACGAGGTGTTGCTGCGCATGCAGCTGGCCGATGGCGAGCTGGTGCCGCCACTGGCGTTCCTGCCCGAGGCCGAGTCGCAGGGCCTGACCGAGCGCGTCGACCGCTGGGTGATCGGCCGCGCCATCGCCCAGTTGGCCGAACGCAAGAAGTCCGGCAAGAACACCCGCCTGATCGTCAACATCACGACAGAAAGCCTGCTCGACGCGCGCTTGCCCGCACTGATTCACGACCAGCTGCGAAAGGCCGGCGTGGACGGTGATCGCCTGACGCTCGAAATCCCCGAGTCGAAGTGCGTCACCCATCTCGAGCAGGCGCAGCGGTTCCAGCGCGAGATCAGCAAGTTTGGCGCCACCCTCAGCCTTGAGCAGTTTGGAACCAGCAGCAACAGCTTTCAGCTGCTGGCCCATATCGACGCCTACTACCTGCGAATTGATCGCAGCCTGATGGCTGACCTCGCCAAGAACAGCGAAAGCCAGAAAAAAGTGCGCGAAATCGCCGACCGCGGCCGCGACCTGGGCAAGAAGACAATTGCTGAGTTTGTCCAGGACGCGGCCAGCATGACCGTGCTCTTCACGAGCAGCGTCAACTACGTATGCGGCAACTTCCTGGCGCCGGCCGGGCCGCAGATGAACTACGACTTTTCCCAGTAGACAGCGCGCGGTTGGCGCCCGGCGTCAGCGCCTGACGGACCTCCCCGCCTCAGCCGCTGATC
>JBBRBN010000065.1:0-22581 GCA_038205755.1 Lysobacterales bacterium
AGGTGGCTGACGCCGAGCTGGTCGAGCGGCACCTCGACCTGCGCCTGCAGCCGCCGCAACGCCCGCGCGTAGCTGTCGCGCGTCGCCTCACTCAACCCCTGACGCCGCAGCGCCCGTTGCATCTCGGAATGAAACCGTGTCCAATCGGATTGATCGAAAGTGTTCACAGAGGTAGCCTCGTCTCACAGAGAAACCGCCAGTGGCGGACGCACCGACCGGGTGCGCGAGACAAGGGTGTATCAAGCTGCCGCGTAGCGGCTTCGTTCAACAATTCATTCAAGCCGAACCCGCTTCGTTACTTGGTTCAAATGTGTCGTTGTTCCATTGCTTCAACTCACCGATCGTCACGTTGCGGGTCGGCTTAATTCAGGCGTTAGGCCTGAACAGCGAGAAGAGAAATGCCGATTCCCTATTTTTTTGATATAGCCGACTTTTTTATCTGGTGGCGCCTGTCCGTTGGGCTGTTCGTGACTGGCCTGCTTTTCTTGGTGGCCCTTACACAAATCCCGCAGGAAACTGTGGCCTGGGTGGTGGCTATCTCCGTTGGCATCGCCGGAGGAGCATTTAGTTTTCGCTGGCAACATCAGGCAGATGCCGGCAAGTAGACGCCCGCACTTCCGGCTGGCCTAACCAAGTGCTCAAGCGGACGCCGGTCCGCATATCAGGCACATGTCATTGCCGCGGCCGGCGCCGCTTAGCTTAGGCGTTAGGAACCACATCATGCATCTGGTGATCCATTTTCAATCTCGTCTATTTGACCTTGCAGGCGAGCCTGAGAATCCGATCAACCCGATCCCAGGCACTTCCCTACTGGAGTGGCTTCGCACACATGTCCCGGAAAATCTGGCAATGTCTGCTCCGGAAGCCGAGGATTGGGGCTGGTACTCCCAAGTTAGTTGGCAAGGCCGCACTTACATGGTGGGAGCCTGCGCACACGAGAGTCCTGACGGAAATCATGAGTGGGTTCTGCAGATCGACAAATCCAGATCCGTCAAAGAGCGACTACTCGGTCAGGCCAAGATGTCGCCGGACGACCCTTGCTTTTCGTACTTTCATAGCCTCATCACTCAAGAGCCCACGTTTACCGACATATCGGTCGAGCGTGGGCCCTACCGTCTAAGGATAGATCGCGCGCAGCCGCGATCTGATCCGATTGTTGAACAAGCCCGGTGCTGCGTTTTCGACTTTCTTATATAAAAGAGTTTTTTCGGCCCTTGGCACCGCGATGGCGGCGGATGTGACGGGTCGGTGTTCACCGTCTTGGGCCTGAAACCGGCAAGTGCCGGGTTTGCTTGCGGTCGATCCTATCCGATTTAGGCAGGTTTTCGCCGAATCAGACGCAATCGATTTCGCGCCCGTCGCCAAGCGTGATCGCCACCGGCGCGGGCGGGTGGGTTACACCTTGGCGCTCCTGTTACGTTCAAACCAACCACTTTCGGCCCGCGGCCGGTTAGCACGGCGTTAGGCCGCACACTAACCGTCTTGTCACCCTCGCAGACGAAATTCAAGAGAGACCTGCTTTTGTTCATACTTGGAAAAACTTACACCCGAGAGCAGATCAACGCTGCATTGGGTGGTAGCACGCAAGCCTGTATTCCGACGCTGAACGGGCTGGTCCTTGCCGTATGCGTAACTTCCGAACTTAACCCTCGAGCACCGAGTGAGCTACTCTGTGGTGTCGGCCCCATCATGGCTAGAACAGGAGCAATGCTTGCCGCGGCCTCCTACAAGGTTCCGTTTTTCATTAAGAGGCGCGTTAACAAATGGGAGTACATGGGTTTGTACCGATCTGTCGATTCGCATGCTTCGGGGGCACGATTCAACGAGATGGTCAATGGCTCCGGCCGTTCACCCAATGACGTGAGCCTTGCAATTGATTTGCATCGGTGAAGGTGATGCGGTGCGGCCTAACCCTTCGCTAATGCGGAGCGCCGACGGCAGGCCACCCGGCCCGGTCTGGGGGTGCGCGTTACATTTTCGCCAGCTCGGACCTGGTGGCCTGCCGTTGGCGCCCGCTCAGCTCAAATGTTAGGCATCAGATGTCGGACTTCCCAACCTCAAGTGATCTGAGATTCGCGCTCATGCGAGGGCTCTGGGGAGAGGTGCATCCTCAGCGTCGCGCGACGTCCATAGAGGCCGATACTCCCGCCAAACGGGTGCTTGTTCGGTTCGAGTACGACGGCACGCCTGCGGCAGCGGCACAAGAAAGCTGCGAGTGTGCTGGTGCCGAGTGCGCAGCGGATTGCCCGTCTCCTTGGGATATCGAGGAGCAGCATGTTTCGCGGCCAGTTCCAAGCCAGTGCCAACCACTAGCTCACCTTGTGTACAAGCGGTATGAGGGGTGGCCTGAGTCTATGTGGGGACGCCGGACTGCGCAGAGAGGCTTCGATGTTCATTGATGTGATGTCGCGCAGCAGCGGGTTACCATGGCGTTAGGCAGCTGAACAAATGCCGCGCTCATACACCCTCTGCCCGTACCCAATCTTTACTGTGCTTGCCTTCAAGCACAGACTACCTGGAGAAAGATATGACAGACAAGAAAAGTGTCCTGGTGATCGGCGTGCAGCCAGCACTCATGGATTTCTCTGACCCAGACTACGCGGCTTACCCTGGCATGGACGCGGCGAAGGTATTGGCCGGCCTCAAAGCCTCTGAAGACAGTTTGACCGACCGCGGCTACGACGTGCAAATGTGCTTGACCGATTTTGGCGAAACTGCTGAGGCGGTTGTTCTAGACCAACTGGAGCAGAAGCGGTTCGACTGCATCGTCATCGGGGCGGGCATACGAACGATCGCAGGAAACTTCCTATTGTTTGAAAAGTTGATAAATGTCGTGCACGCGCAGGCTCCTCAAGCCAAGCTGTGCTTCAATACCAGGCCAACTGACACAGTTGAGGCAGTACAGCGCTGGCTCTGAAGTGCAGGACGAATTTCGCGAAGCGCCATCGGCAGGTCGTTGTCTGCATCCTCCAGCGCCGCCAGCACGGCGGGGCGCACCTTGCCGGCGTCGACGGGAATGGTGATGCCGAACTCATGCAGCATCCCGCGCATCAGGTTGATCGGCGCGGTGCGCTGCGCCCACTAGCAGCCTGTCGGACTTAGGTCGGCCGGGCTGCAAATCCGTCTGCGCGGCCCGAGTGTTCAAAAAAAGCGCACGCCGCCAATTCTTGGCCCACAGCGCTGCTATGAGCCTGCGAATCGTCGTTGTCTGTCCTCACGCAGCCAGCAACCGCCTCGACCACCTAACCCGCCTATTTCATGAATCGCGCGCGCCCTCGCTTGTCTCTTGTCCGCACAGGGGACTACCTCAGTCGGTCGTATGGCCCGCTACGCCGCTCCTTCGGAAAATCTCCTGTGCGAACAACATCCTGCGCGATCATCGCGCGAATTCACGAAACATGCGGGCTAAGTCCGACAGGCTGCTAGTGCGCCGGTCCGCTGGCCTCCTTGACGACCCGCAGCGGCGGTCGATTGTCGAGGCGGGTGGCGAACGTCGCGCGTCGCAGGCGCCTGTGTTCGCTGATCCTGCCGCGGGTAACGGCGAAGGCGAGTTCGAAGACATCCTTGGTAAGGTCGATGGCGACTGTGGCGGCCGCGGAAGATGTCGCACGGCGTGCAGGTTCGGCGGTAGCATTCAGGGCGGACTCCTTCCGTGGCCCCGTGTCCTGAAGGTGCGAGCCTGTAGTGTCGCTCATCGAAGCCGCGTGGCGATGCGCGGGGAGTCTATTCGATGTGTTCCCGCAGTTCCATAGTCCCAGCTTATCCAGGAGCTTCAGTGCAATTCGATATCGACGGCCTAAGCGAAGCTGATCTGATTGATTTGAACAATCGTGTGGTCGAGCGCATAAAGTTCATCAGGCTGGCTCGTACCCATCACGCGATGCTTCAGTTCCGAATCGGAGAGCTCGTATGGTTTGATCGAGCGGGCGGAGGCCAGGTCAAAGGAGTCATTACCAAGTACAACAAAAAGTCGGTTACTGTATTGGTAGCGGATGGGCAGCACTGGCGTGTGTACCCAGGATTTCTCCACAAAATGGAATCAGACGCGCCGCGCAATGAGACCTCCGCAACGATCTTTGCGCTTACACCCCGGTGATTCAGCAAGCGCCCCCCAACTATGTGTTGAACCGGAACCCGCGAGGGTATTTGACGCTCAAGCCACCCACTCTCAGCCATCCGATTACACTCAACTCGAGCAATGTACTCTAACATGCTGATGTTTAAGTCTTTTGTGTGAGCATTGGTGAGCTGGGCAGCCGAAGAATTTGCTGAACTGGACCCGGGTGACAAGCGCCTCAACACCGACACCTGGATGTGGGCGCGTGCCCAGGTGGCTGAGGCCGCGCCACTGGAGAGTGCGCGCTGGGTCGAGGGTTACCAGCGGGTGGCCGAACAAGCGGCGGCGCTGCCCACGACGCGTCTGGTGGATGTCGCACACCGCGAGGGCGACATGCTGGAACTGAGGGAGTGTGCCGCGACGCTCGGCCATCCGGCCGACGGGTTGGTGCGTTCGCGGCATGACCGCAAGCTGCCCGACGGCACCAAGCGGTGGGCCAGCGTGGCGCGCGGCGAGCCGCTGGAAACGATCAGGTTCACCCAGCCCGCCCGACCGGGATAACCGACACGGCGGGTTCGGCAGGCCGTATGGGCGTGCCGGCTGACGCTGGCCACGGGCACGGAAGCCACCTGCGTGGTGGCGCGTGAGCTCGACCCGCCGGCAGGGATCAAGCTGCTGGAGTGGCGGCTGCTCAGCAACCGTGCGGAGACGGACTTCGCTTCGGCCATCCAGTTGATCGACGGGTACCGCGTCCGCTGGGAGACCGAGTTGCTGTTTCTTGTGGTCAAGAACGCCTGCCGGATCGAGGCGCTGCAACTGAGCACGCTGAAGCGGCTGGAGCGGCTGGAACGCGCGATCGCGCTGTACCTGGTGGTTGCCTGGCGCATCGCGCGACTGAAGCGGCTGGGGCGGACCTGTCCCGACTTGCCGTCCGACCTGTTCTTTGAGCCGGATGAGTGGCGCGGCGCGTGCGTGCTGCTCAGGAATCCCGTCCCGCCCCATCCACCGCGCCTGAACCCGGTCATCCGCATGATCGCGACGCTGGGCGGATTTCTGGGCCGCAAGGGCGACGGCGAGCCGGGCGTGAAGACGCTTTGGTGGGGACTACAGCGGGTCACCGGCTTCGCCGCAGGGCCTCGCCATGCACGGGAGCAGGAAGTTTTGTGAGAGGTGTGCAATCGGATGGCTTTTATCGGAGCGCATAGGTTAGTCAACGCATCTGCCTCCGGTTGCCTGCTCGCGCTTGGGCTGGCGGTGCTGGCTGGGCGGAGCGCCAATCGTCACGCCCCGTTCGACGGATTCATGGGGCGTTGCTGCAAGCAGGGGCACTGTGGAATACACCCACGTTATGAAGGAGACTCTCCGTGAAGAATGCCGTCTTGCCGCTGTCTTTCTTCGCCGCACTGGCCTGTGGCGCCGCTAGCGCCCAGTCCAGCACCGGTACTCGCGTCCAGTTCGAGGCGCCAAGCGGGCCGGTGACCGTGACCTCGATACAGCCGCCGCTGCCCAACGCCGCGCATTACCGGATTGGCATTGCCGATCTCGACCGCAATGGCGACGGCTACATCCAGCGCGCTGAGGTGCCGGACGAGCATGCCTTGTCCAGCGAGTTCAAGCTGGTTGACCGCAATCGCGACGGTCGCATTTCGGCTGACGAGCTGGCGAACTGGAAGTAGCCGGTTAGCTGCGCAGCTTCCACCCGCTGCGGAAGATCCACCAGACGGCCGCCAGGCACAGCGCGAGCAGGCCAAGGATCATTGCTGCGCTGACCCGCACGTCGACATCGGACACCCCATAGAAGGCCCAGCGCATGCCGGATATCAGGTACACGACCGGGTTGAACAGCGAGGCGGTCTGCCAGAACGGCGGCAGCATGCTGATCGAGTAGAAGGCGCCGCCGAGGAACGTCAGCGGGGTGATGATCATCAGCGGCACGACCTGCAGCTTCTGCCAGTCGGTGGCCCACAGGCCGACAAGGAAGCCGAACAGGCTGAAACTGGCTGCGGTGAGCAGCAGGAAGAACAGCATCCAGAACGGGTGCACGATTTCGTAGGGAACGAAGGCGCGCGCGGTGAGCATGATCAGCAGGCCGATGATCAGCGACTTGGTTGTGGCAGCGCCAACGTAGCCGAGCACCACCTCGACGAAGGACACCGGCGCCGAGAGCAGCTCGTAGATGGTCCCCGACCATTTCGGCATATAGATGCCGAAGCTGGCGTTGGAGATGCTTTCGTTGAGCAGCGACAGCATGATCAGGCCGGGGATGAAGAAGGCGGCATAGCTGATGCCGTCCACGTCGCCCATTCGCGAGCCGATGGCGGCGCCAAACACGATGAAGTATAGCGAGGTGGTGAGTACCGGCGCCGCCAGACTTTCGCCGATGGTGCGAAAGGTGCGCGCCATCTCGAAACGGTAAATGGCGCGGATGGCGTGGACATTCATTGCGGCTTCCTCACCAGACTGACAAAGATGTCTTCCAGCGAGGATTCGCGCGAATGCAGGTCACGGAAGGTGATGCCTTCGTCCTGCAGCCGCCGCAGCAGGGTGGCGATACCGGTGCGCTCGCCCTGCGAATCAAACGTGTAGATGATCTGCTCACCGCCCGCAGCGAGCTCCAGCGGCAGGTCCGCCAGGGCGGTGGGACTGGCGTCCAGCGGTGCCTGCAGGCTGAGCAGAAGTTGCTTCTTGCCGAGCTTGCGCATCAGGCTGACCTTGTCCTCGACCAGCAGCAGCTCGCCGTGATTGATCACGCCGATGCGGTCGGCCATCTGCTCGGCCTCTTCAATGTAGTGCGTGGTCAGGATGACGGTGACGCCGCGCTCGCGCAGCCCGGCGACCATCCGCCACATGTCGCGGCGCAGTTCGACATCGACGCCGGCGGTCGGTTCGTCCAGAAACAGGATCTGCGGCTCGTGGGCCAGCGCCTTGGCGATCAGTACCCGCCGCTTCATGCCGCCGGAGAGGGTCATGATCTTGTCGTGGCGTTTGTCCCACAGCGACAGATCGCGCAGCACCTGCTCCAGATGCGCCGGATTGGGCGGCTTGCCGAACAGGCCGCGCGAGAAGCGCAGCGTCGCCCAGACGGTCTCGAAGGTATCGGTGGACAGCTCCTGCGGGACCAGACCAATGCAGGCGCGGGCGGCGCGATAATCGCGAATCACATCGAAGCCGTTGGCATGCACGGTGCCGCTGCTCGGTCGGACGATGCCGCAGGTGATTCCGATCAGGGTGGTTTTGCCGGCACCATTGGGGCCAAGCAGGGCGAAAATCTCGCCTTGGCGTATTTCGAGGTCGACGTTCTTGAGCGCCTGGAAGCCGCTGGCGTAGGTCTTGCTGAGCTGGGAAATCGAGATCGCGGCAGGCACGCGCAGGGTCCGGCGAAGGGGATTGGATGAGAGCGGACCGAGCGGTCGCGCGGCGGGCCAGCATGCTCGCATGCCTACGCGTCAAGCGCGATGCGTCGTCGCGAGCGCGCTTCTTCGCGGCGCTGCGGAGGGGGCAGGGAGCTGCATCAGCGCTTCAGCGAAGTGGTTTTCCGTTCGCCACCGCACCTTTTGGTTGGCACGCCTGGACACCGTTGCTCACGCCGTCTGCCAAGGCTCATGGCGGTGCCAGGCCGCCTGCTGCCGTCACCGGGCGGCGAGCCAACTCCTGGCGCAGCCCTTGCTAATCGATTTAGGAACCGTTCGCATTACCGTTTATCAGCGGAGCAAGCCGCTGGTCGCCCGCCGCTTGGCGGCGGAGCGATCCGCGCGCAGCGTGATCTGGCCGGGGTCTTTCCGGCGCTCCGGCGCACCGACAGGTATCGCCAACGCGATCACTGCGGCGCGCAACGACCGGGAGATGGCTGCCATGGTGCTTGCAACGCGCTCCGCTGCATTTGTTGATCGGCCACGCTATCAGCTCAACCGCTCGCTTGCCCTAGCGGCAGCGATCAGCGTCAACATGGCGGCGTTGCTGCTGCTCAGTCTGGTCGGAAATGTGACCAATCTGGCCCTGCCATCCGAGGCGAAACCGGTCGACTTGATCGTCGATTGGATCGTGCCGCGTCCGATCACTCCGGTGCCGGAGGTGCCGGCCATGCCGCGCGCTCCGGAACATCGGACCGCCGCAGTCAGCCCGCCTGTCGCGCAGGTCACCAAAGCGGTACCAGTGGATCCGCCGGTTGTGGTGGTGGAAACCGGCACCGAGATCGCAGCCGCCGCCGCCGTCGGGCAGCCATCAATCGAACTGCCGGGTGCTGCGGCAGTGGATCGCGACGCCTACCTGGCCTATGGCGTGGCGCCGCCGCCGCGTTACCCGCCAGACGCCCTGCAGCGCGGCATGCAGGGCACGGTAGTGCTGGCCGTGCTGGTCGGGCCGGATGGCAGCGTGCAGGAGGTTCGCGTGCGCAGCAGCAGCGGTCATCGTCTGCTTGATCAGCACGCGTTGCGCCATGTCCGGGCGCGCTGGAGTTTCCAGCCGGCGTGGCGTGCGGGACGACCGGTTGCTGCCTGGGCGCTGGTGCCCGTCGAGTTTCGTACCGACGGCTGATGCCCATACGCAGGGTTGACGCCCCGGTTCAGTGGGCGGCGGGCGGGCGCGTGCGGATGGTCAGACGCGGTCGCCCCGTTCGCGACCCACCAATCCATGGCAGGCGCCTCACTTTGCGGGCTGCTGCCAATCCTGCATCCCGTAGTTGGCAAGAATCTTCGCCAGTTCGCCGCTATCGCGCAGCGAATTGGTGCCTTCGGAGAACAGCTTGGCGTACGCCGCACCGCGCGGGTCCGCCGGGGTGCAGGCGATAAAGATCGGGTCGTCCTCCTTGGCGCGACCACGTTCAACAATGCGCCCGCTCAGGTCAAGCGTTTTCAGCGTCGCTCGCATCACGTTGGGGTCTTCGGCAAAGACATCAATTTTCCGACTGACCAGACGCGACGCCGCGCTCATCGCCACGCGTCCGCCACCGATTACCTGCACCACTCGCGCCGGATTGTCGGCGTGCTCCTCGATGTAGGGATCAAGATCGTCGGAGTAGGAATAGTCTGGGATGACGCCGAGCCGGACGCCATCCAGACTGGGGAGACCAGTGTAGGTCCAGGTCGAATCGGCGAGCGCATAGAAGGCGACCGAGGACAACCCCCAGTGCTGGTCGGGAAAAGCAAAATCCGGCGCATCCGTGCGGGCTGCGCCGACCACGCAGTCGAAGCGACCGGCGCGCACGCCATCCAGCGCGTTGTCCCAGGGAATGTGCCTGTAGTCGACGGTGTGGCCCGCTGCCGCGGCGATGCGAGTCGCCATCTCGATCATGTAACCGGGCGGCTTCTGGCTGCTGGGGCCGTTGTAGGGCAACCACTCGTCGGCGCGGATGCGGATGGTGTCGGCGCTGACCGGTGAAGCCAACAGCAGCAAGACGGGAACACAGAGCAATGTTGAGTAGCTGCGAGCGGCGCGCATCGATCACCTTCAGCAAGCGGAGCGAGGACGCCCGATCATAGCGCCATTGGATTTCAACAACAGCGGCTCATGCACCGGACTGGTGCTCGTTGTTCGCGCTCGTCCGGGACACACAGCCACGTGCCCGTGCGATTGTGCCCGTCATCGGCGCATCGCCGCTTGCGTTGAATTTTTACCTGCTTGGTTGGGGACTTTGGGGATCATGCTCCTCGTCCTGTGCGATGTTCGCGTGGTCGAAAACCGTGGCCATACGCACTCCGGCGGCCGAATTACCCGCCGGCATGCGAAGTCAGTACGAGTGGTGACACCTTACTTCGGTAGCCATTGCGAGAGTGTTTGCGTGATTCCGACCTGCTGCAGCGTTCGAAAACTCGATTTACTCCCGCGACCGGTGCGGCGTGCGCCGGCCGTAGGCGACCGCATCGCCCCGTGCTGAGCGGGTTCGGGCTGCCGCTGCTGCTGCTTCCGATGGTTCTTGGCGTCGCCGTGGCGTTGGGCTGGCGGCGTCTGCTGGCGCGGGATCGGCGCCGCTGGCCGCTGGAGGTCAACGCGCTGCAGCTGCCTGGCGAGCCGCTTCGGCGTCGGCTGGTCTCCGCTGATGAGGCCGTCAGTAATCGGGTAGTGGCGCTGATGATGCTCGGCCCGATCGCGACAGCGGCATGGCTGCTGATTCACGCGCCTTCGGTGGACTGGTCGGTGGTGGTCTGGACCGGACACGACACCGTCCTGCTGCTGGCAGTGCTGCTGATCATCGCGGCTCTGGTGGTCAGTCTGACCCGGCTTCGACTCACGTCGCGACGCTCCCATCAGGTGCTGGCAGCGGAGCTGGCCGTGGGCCAGGCCCTGACTGCGCTCATCGCCGAGGGCTATGCCGTGCTGCATGACGTGCCCGCCGACGGATTCCGGATCGACCATGTGGTGGTCGGACACAGCGCGGTGTTCGCCATCGAGTCGGGCGCTTGCAAGCCGCCGGCCGAGCATGAGCGCGAATCGGCGCGCCTTCTGTTTGACGGGGAGTGCCTGCATTTTCCCGATCATCCGGACAGCAACGCCGTAGCCAAGGCGCGCGCCAACGCTCTCTGGCTGGCCGACTACCTGGCCAGCGAGCTGGGCGAGCCGATCAAGGTGGTGCCGGTGCTGGCCGTGCCCGGCTGGGTGGTGGAAAGCACGCGCGCCGGCAACCGCTCCGACGTCCTGGTCAACGACTGCAAGTCGCCCACATTTGCCGCCTGGACCTGGTTCGGCGCCGGGCTTTCTGAGTCGTTACGCAAGCGCGTGGTGTTCGGGCTGGGACGCCGCTACGGCATCCAATAGGGCTTAACGCAGCGCCGTTGCCGGCCAGTCGCGCCGACCCGATCAGCAGTCGAATGTTGCCGTCAGCGGGGATACGGACGACCAACCGCACCCTGCACCGCGCCGATAACCGGTTGTCCACGCGCCTGCGAGCAGGCACATTGGGCGGCTGCGCATTCCGCCGAGCCGTTCAGATTGATTGCCATGACCGAAATTCCCGCGTCTCCAACATCCGCGCCGGCTGGTCTGGACGAGCGTCTGCGGGCAGCCATCGACCTGCTGGAGCAGATCGCCACGGACACGGCCCTGCGCGATTCACTTCCGGAAGCGCAGCGCAATCGCCTCAACCGGGCGGTGAATCTCTACCATCACCCGGACCCGCTGGACCACCGCAAACGCCGCCGCGAGCGCAAGCGCGAGCGGACCGCGGAAAAAATCCGTCGTGAGGAAGCCGTGCTGGATGCAACCGGCATCCGCAACCTTCGCGCCAAGCCGGTGTTCACCACGCCCAACGTATTCCCGCCCGAAGGCTTCATCAGCCAGGATAGCGACGTCGACCCGCCGGAGCGTCGCGAATCGATCGAGCCGCAGCACTGCTACGTCTGCAAGCAGAAGTACGTTCAGATTCATCACTTCTACGATCAGCTGTGCCCGCGCTGCGCGGAGTTCAACTACGCCAAGCGCAGCGAGACGGTCGATCTGCGTGGACGGGTAGCGCTGCTGACCGGCGGTCGGGTCAAGATCGGCTACCAGGCCGGCATCAAGCTGCTGCGAGCCGGCGCCCATCTGATCGTCACCACGCGGTTTCCGCGCGACTCGGCGGCCCGCTATGCGCAGGAGGCTGATTTCGGACAATGGGCGCACCGCCTTGAGATTTTCGGCCTCGACCTGCGCCACACGCCCAGCGTTGAGGCGTTCTGCCAGACGCTGTTGTCCAGCCACTCGCGGCTCGATTTCATCATCAACAACGCCTGTCAGACCGTACGTCGGCCGCCGGCGTTCTACGCCCACATGATGGACGGCGAAAGCGCGGCGCTGCGGACGATGCCCGACGCCGTCCGCGGGCTGCTTGGCAGCTACGAGGGACTGCGCGGCGAGGACATGCTGGCCGACGCCACCGCGCTATCGCGTGCGGCGGACCGCCGCCACTCGCAGGCGCCTGGGCTCACCCACGCCGCGGAGCTGTCGCAGCTGCCCCTGCTCGCTGACGAATTGCTTGGACAAAGCCACCTGTTCCCGGCGGGTCGACTCGACCAGGATCTGCAGCAGGTCGATCTGCGCAGCCGCAACTCGTGGCGGATGCTGATGGCCGACGTGCCCTCGGTGGAACTGCTCGAGGTGCAGCTGGTGAATGCCATCGCGCCGTTCATCATCAACGCGCGGCTCAAACCGCTGATGCTGCGCACGCCGGAGCGCGACAAGCACATCGTCAATGTCTCCGCAGTCGAAGGTCAGTTCTATCGCAACTTCAAGACCACCCGCCACCCGCACACCAACATGGCGAAAGCCGCGCTGAACATGATGACCCGCACGGCCGCGACCGACTACGTGGGCGATGGCATCCACATGAACAGTGTCGACACCGGTTGGGTTACCGATGAGGACCCGGCTGAACTGGCCGCCCGCAAACAGCGTGAGGAGCGCTTCCATCCGCCGCTGGACATCGTCGATGGCGCGGCGCGGATCGTCGATCCCATCATTGACGGCGCTAACACCGGCACGCACATCTGGGGCCAGTTCCTGAAGGACTATCGGCCAACCGACTGGTAAACGCGGCAGCGCCCCAACGGGCGGCGGCCTGACACGACGCAATCCGGCGACCAGAGCGCGCGTGAGCGGGTCTGCCATGATCTTTCAATCCGGACCTGCGCCGACGCCCGACACCGGCGGCCTGCTCGGTGAACTGCGTCTGGCGACACTGGGACTGCTCCACGAGCGCGTCTGGATTCGCACCATCGACGGTCGCCAGCACCACCGCAATGCGGCGGCGGGAGTGATGGAAGCCGCTCGTTGGACGTGCGCAGGTATCAGCGCTGGCAGGGACACCGTGGTCTTCAATTCGCAGACGCTGATCCTGCTGCCCAGGCGGGGTCGTCATTCCGCCGAGTGCGGCCTGTCCCAGCCCGGCGATCATGAGGTTCCGGACGTCCTTATCTCTCTCGGCGAGATCATGAGGTTCCGGACACCCGTATCTCTCTCGGAGAAGATGGCCGCGATCGGCCAATTGGCCGCCGGCGTAGCCCACGAGATAAATTCCGCGATTGGCTGCGTGCACTCCAACCTTGGAACGCTGCAAACCCGCGTGCGGGGCATTCTGTCGCCGATCCATGCCTGTGACGAGCTTGCGGGCGCCATGAGGGTGCGCCGGCGGCGATGCTGCAGGCGGTGGAGTACACCAACGCGCAGATCGACCGCGGCTTCCTGGTCGAAGGCCCGCTGGAGAGGTTGGCGTCGTCTGGGCGTCCTGCGACGCGAGTTCGGCAGCGACCGGGCTGTCACCGCTGTGATTAGAGGGGTCAGGTGCGACGCGGCAGAGTAGGCGGGATAAGTCTGAGTATATATTCATTTATAACAATATCTTGAGCCAATAACATGATGTTATTTATCACTATGAACAGGCGGCGGTACCGCTACGGCATGACCTCGATTTCGATCCGCCCATAGGCGCCGCCAGCGTCCAGCGCCAGCAGCAGCAGCTGACCGGGCTGATCGAGTCCCAGCCTGAATATGGCGCTGCCGCGGCTGCGTCCGACCAGAAGCCCGTTGGCCAGCCAGCGCACCTCGCCCTGCGCGCCCAGCGCCCGCAGCTCCAGCTGCGGCGCGCGCTCGCTGTTGGGTGCGCGGCGGATGCGGCTGCCGTCCACCGCGCCGCTGATCTGCAGGCGGTTCACGGGTTCAGGGTCCGCGCTGCAGTCCGCGGCCAGCGGAGGCAGCTGCTGGCGGGCACGCTCGCTTGCACTCAGCCAGGGCTGGGCCAAGGTGGGCCAGCGCGGCAGCTCGACCAACTCGGTGCTGTGGGATTTTCGGCACTCGCCAGCGATCCGTTGTCCGCTCGATGTGTCGCGCCGATAGCGAAGATACGGATCGCCGCTCGACTCGCCTTTGCGCGGTAGCGTGGGCGGCAGGGTGCCATCGAGAAGCAGCGCGTCGAACTCGCGTTCGCAGTGGGCGCGCGGGGTGGAATCACGGGCGCCGCCCAGCGGCCAGCATATCGCTTGTTCCGAGACGGTCGCCGGCCGCGGCAGCGCGTCGGCACGCAATTCGCGCGGCACGCCATCGGCGATGGCGAGCAACAGGGGCAGGGCGCTGACGGCACCGTAATGGCCCGGCATTGGCGTGCCATCGGGCCGGCCCACCCACACGCCAATGGTTGCGCCGGCGCTGCTGCCGACCGCCCAGGCGTCGCGAAAGCCATAGCTGGTGCCGGTTTTCCAAGCCAGCGCCGGCCGCCGAGAGGTGTCGTAGCGACCGCCAGCCTCACCCGGTCGCGGCGCGCTCTGCAGCATCTCGCGCACCATCCACGCTGCACCTGGCGAGAGCAGCTGACGCGGTGAGCTGGACCGGTCCGACGTCAGCCGCAAAGGCGCCGCCATTCCGTTCCGCTGCAGCGCAGCGTACGCCGCGACAAGGTCTTGCAGCCGCACCTCAGTGCCTCCGAGAATCATGGAAAGATTTGGTCGCACGCCGTGCGGCAGCCGCAGCGGCAGACCGGCGTGCGCCATCCGGGCTGCAAAGCGATCCGGGCCCAGTGCCTGCAGCAGCGCCACCGCAGGAATGTTCAAGGACTGCTGCAGCGCGCTGGTGGCATCGACCGGGCCGCGATAGCGACCGTCGAAGTTGCCCGGCGAGTAGCCATCAAACGCCTGCGGCGCGTCGACCAGCAGGCTGCGGCTGTGGATCAGTCCGTCGTCAATCGCGAGCCCGTAGAGAAAGGGCTTGAGCGTCGAGCCCGGCGAGCGCCAGGCGCTGACCATATCGAGGTGGCCAAAGCGCTCGCCGTCGGCAAAGCGCCCCGCACCGACGTAGGCGCGCACCTCCAAGGTGCGGGTATCTGCGACCAGCACGGCAGCCGAACTGCGCGGAGGCAGCGCGTGCACCCATGCCGCAGTGCGCTCCTCCAGACGCTTTTGCAGGTCGGCGTCCAGCGTACTCTGAATACGCCGCTGACCGGGATGGGCATCGCGCAGACGCTGGGCCGCCAGCGCGGCGTGCAGCGGTGGACGCAGCTGACGGGCAACGATGGGCTCCTGTCGCGCCTCGGCAACTTTCTCGGCCGACCACACGGCGTCGCGCCCAAGCCGCGCCAGCACCTTGTCGCGGGCGACGCGGGCGGCATCGGGGTGACGATCTGGCCGCAGCCGGCTTGGCGCCTGTGGCAGCGCTGCCAGCAGCGCGGCCTCGCCCGGCGAGACTCGCGACAGCGGCTTGCCCAGATAGCCGTAGCTGGCGGCCTGCGCCCCCTCCAACGTGCCGCCGAACGGCGCGTAGTTGAGATACAGGGTCAGGATGGCGTCCTTGTCGAGGTGCCACTCAAGCTGCACCGCACGCAGCGCCTGACGCAGCTTGCCCGGCAGCGTTCGCGGCGTGGGGTCGATCAGTCGCGCTACCTGCATGGTCAGCGTGGAGCCGCCGGAAACGATCCGGCCGTGGCGGAGTGCCTGCGCCGCCGCGCGCAGCAGCGCCAGCGAGTCAATGCCCGGATGCTGCCGAAAGCGCCGGTCCTCAAAATGCAGCAGGGCCTCCAGGTAGTCGGCCGGAACCTCGTCCAGACTCACCGGATAACGCCACACCCCGCGCGCATCGGCGAAGGCGCGCAGCGGCTCGCCGTCCCGTGCCAGCACGACGGTGGCCGCGTCCCGATTCAGATTTGGCAGAGGCAGGGGAAACCACCGATCCAGCAGCAGCGGCGCCAGCAGCAGCAGCAGCACGATCAGCGCGGACAGGCGGGCCTTGCGCCATGGCCAGTCGCGGACTCGCGGGCTGACCACCGCGGCGTCGGCCACGCTGAACCTCGCCAGGACCTATTGATCAGGCGGGGCTGGCCGCCTTGCGGCGCGCCAGCCGGCGCAGCGACGCGACGGGCTCACGCCCATTCGGTCAAACCCTCGGCGGCATACACAGCGGCGAACGAGGGCCTTGCCTTCATGCGCGCCGCAAACTCCGCCAGACGTGGCCATTCGGTCGCCGGCCGCGGCATGTTGCGCGACCAGCGCATCAGCATGGCCAACATGAAGTCGGCCGCGCTCGGCTGATCGCCGAGCAGATAGTGGCGGCCGTCCGCCAACTCGGCCTCGAAGCGTTCGAAGCCGCCTTCGATCTGCGCACGGACTGCAGATCGCAGCCGCTCGCCCTCCTCGGGATCGGTCACCGGGTCAGGATAGAACCAGCGTCGGAAGGCCGGCTGCAGCGTGTTTGCGCAGCGGATGATGGCCTCGTAGTAGCGGGCGCGAGCAGGGCTGCCAGGCGCGGGCGCCCAGGCGTGGGCGGGGTGGCTGTCGGCCAGATGCATGACCAGCGCGGCTGTTTCGCGGCAGGCGACGCCGTCGATCAGCAGCGTCGGAACCACGCCATCCGGATTGAGCGCCAGATATTCCGGTCGCTTGTGTTCGCCGTTGGCCAGGTCCAGCTTGACCAGACGGTGCGGCAGGTCGAGCTCAATCAGCAGCCAGTGGATGACCAGACTCGCGGCGCCGGGAGAGTAGTAGAGTGTGTACATGCGTATCGGGCCGAGGGGCAGGTCGGCGCACTCTAGCAGGCGAATGGGCGTCGGTTAGCGCTACTGGGCCGTCCAACCGCCGTCAATCGGCAACGCGGTGCCGGTGAGGTTGTGCGCCTCCGGCCGGCACAGCCACAGGCAGGTCGCGGCAATCTCCTCTGGCAGCGACGTTCGTTGGCTTGGCTGCTTCTCGCGCAGCATGTCGCGGATGCCCTGTTCGCGGTCGCCGCCGACCGCCGCCGCGCGCAGCGCGATCTGTGGCTCGATCAACGGTGTTTCGACCCAGCCAGGACAGATGCAGTTGACGGTGACCCCGCCGGACTGCCGTGAGCCCGCCGCGGCGTATTCGAGCGCAGCGACCTTGGTCAGGCCGATCATGCCGAACTTGCTGGCCACGTAGGGCGCCTTGTTGATCGAGGCGACGAGCCCATGCACCGAGGCGATATTGAGCACCCGTCCAAACCCACGCTGCCCCATGCCGGGCAGGGTCAGGCGCATGGTGTGGAAGGCGGCACTCAGATTCACCGCGATCAGCGCATCCCAGCGGTCGGCCGGCATCTCCGACAGCGGCGCGGTGTGCTGCATGCCGGCGCAGTTCACGAGAATGTCGACCGGGCCACGCTGGGCTGCCTCTGCAAGCATGGCCTCGATTGCCGCCGGGTCACGCAGGTCGGTCGCGTGATGATGAGCAGATGGGGCTCCGGCGGCCTTGATGCTGGCGCTGGCGTCGGCGATCTGCTCGGCGCTGCCCAAGCCGTTGTAGGAGACCTGTGCGCCGGCTGCCGCCAGCGCACGGGCAATCGCCAGCCCGATACCAGAGGTGGCGCCGGTCACAAAGGCGTGGCGTTGGGCGAGAAAGGGTTCCGACACGGCGCAAGCATCCACGGCAAGGGGCAGGGCGCCCACGGTAGCAGGCACTGCCGACGCGGGCGACGTACCAAGGTACGATGATTCCGCGCGACATCGCGGCTAAGGTGGCGGCATGACGACTCCCGCCACCTGCAGCCGCCTCGCCACTCCCGCCGCGCAGCGCCGTTCACTGCTGGCTGCCGCTGTCCTCGTTGGACTGCTGGCAGCGTGCGGCGGCCCTGCCTCACGACCTGATCCTGGAGCTGCGGTCCCCGCCAATGTGAGCGACGCATCCCTTCCGACCACCATCCAGACCACCGAGCACCGTGGCCAGGATGATCTGCTCAGTGCCGGGCTTGGTCTTGACGGCCTGCGCGCCCCGCTGCCGCCCGCGTTCGCCGATCCCGAGCAGCCCACCGCCGCGGAGCTCCGTCGGCGCGCGCTGTGGACCAACTGGCGCGGCATCGCCGATCTGTCGCCGGCCGGCGGCTTCGGCACGGTGTACGGTGCCGTGCCGTCGGTACCCGGTCGCGAATACCACGCGCTGCTGCGGCTGCCCGGCAGGCACGCCGGGCATCGCGTGCTGCTGCAGCTGCCAGATGCATTCGACGCCAAGTCGCGCTGCCTGCTGGTGACTGCCTCCAGCGGCTCCCGCGGAATCTTTGGTGCCATCGCCACTGCCGGCGCGTGGGGATTGCCGCGCGGTTGCGCGGTGGCCTACACCGACAAGGGCGCCGGCACCGATCTCTTCGATGCCGCCAGCGGCGAGAGCGCAGGGCTCGACGGTCGACTCACCGACACGCCTGAGGCACAGACGTTTCGGCCCGCGAGCGTGACCGCCTCGCCCTGGATCGCCTACCGTCACGCCCACTCGCAGGACAATCCGGAAGCCGACTGGGGACGCCATCTGCGGCAGGCGGCCGAGTTCGGTCTGCAGCAGCTCAATCGGGCGCTGCCGGCGCAAGCGCCGTTCACCCTGGCCAATACGCGGATCATTGCCCTGGGCCTGTCCAACGCCGGTGGCGCCGTGCTGCGTGCCGCCGAGATCGACGAGGACTGGCTCGACGGCGTGGTCGCGGTGGCACCCAACGTGCTTGCGCCCAGCGGCGGCCGCGCCCTGTTCGACTACGGCACCGAAGCCGCGCTGTGGATGGCGTGCGCGCAGGCCGCACCTGCGCTGCGCGACGCCCCGGCGCCGCTGCCGGCGGCCGCACTCGCGGCTCAACGCGAGGCTGCCTGCAGCGCGCTGCTCGGAGCAGGTCTGGTCACCGCGGCTGAGCCGGCGCAGCAGGCCTATGACCGTCTGCGTGCCAGCGGATGGACCGACGCTGCGCTGCGTGCGGGCAGCCTCAGCACCGCGTTCGATCTGTGGCGCAGCGTCGGTGTCACCTACGCATCGGCCTACGGACGCTACCGCTACGACACCATGCCCTGCGGCCTCGCCTTTGCCGTGCTTGATGGTGAGCGCAAGCCACGCCCATCGACCCGCGCCGAGCGCGCCGCCTGGTGGAGCGACAGCAGCGGCGTGGGTCCTGGCGCTGGCGTGCAGCTGGTGCCGCGCGATCCCGCTGCAAAGAATGACCTCAGCTGCCTGCGGGCCATGTGGGAAGGCAGCGACGGCGTCGCCGTGGACCTGCGCGCCGGCGTCGAAGCCACCCGTGCCGGCCTCCCGCGCGCCACGCTGCCGGTGCTGGTCATTCACGGTGTCGACGACGGCCTGGTGCCGGAGGCCTTCAGCGGCGGCGCCTACGTGGCCGCAGTCCGCCAGTCCGCGTCGCGACCGCTGAACTACTGGCGCGTGCATCAGGCCCAGCACTTTGATGCCTTTCTCGCCTTGCCGGACTTCGGCGGCCGTTACGTGCCGCTGATGCCGTATGTCTACGCCGGCCTGGATGCGCTTTGGCGGCAGCTGGAGGGTGGCCCCGCAATCATCGATCACGAAATCCGACCCGCCGCCCGCCGCCTGCGCGATGACGGCGCGGTCGAGCTGCTGAGTGCTGAGGGGCTGCGGCTGCCGGGAGCCTGAGTGCTACCGGCGAACTCCGCCGGGCATGGATGTTGAAGGCTGCCGCCGCACGGCCGCAGCAATGCTGGGGGACCCAGAACGCCTGACCGTGCTGCGCCAGCGGCTGGGCGATCTGTCGTGGTTTTTGCGCTGCTTGAGCGCGCCGATTGCGCGTGGGCCAATGAGCAGGATCGCTGCAGCGGGCGCCTCCGGGAGGGCCGCTTCAGGTCCCAAGCGCTGCTCGATGACGCTGCTGTGCTTGCCTGCCTGACGCATGTCGATACCCGTCCGCTGCGCGCCGCTATCGCCGTTGATCTGCCGTCATCATGACGTCGTCAATCTGTCTGCGACTGCAGCGGGCTAGCAGCCCGGCCGACCTAACCCGCCTATTTCATAAATTTCACGCGCCCTCGCTTGTCTGTTGTCCGCACAGCAGATTTCCCTCAGTCGGCCGTATCGTCGGATACGACGCTCCATCGGGAAACCCCCTGTGCGAACAACAACCTGCGCGATCATCGCGCGAATTCATGAACCATGCGGGCTAAGACCGACAGGCTGCTGGGGTCATGCAGCGTTTAGGGTGCACCGGAGCTCAAGCCCGCACCTTGCCCATCTATCGTGCAAAGCCAGCACAAAAATTTTGTTTACAACCCTGACGCCGCCAAGCGCCGCGCGCTACGCTGCGTGCGGACCGTCACGGAACCCCGCTATTGTGAATCTGCAGACGCCCGCAGACCAATGCCGCGTGCGTCCGTCGCGCTGGTCGAAGGCGACGGCCAAGGCCAGCTGCTGATGGCGCGCGCGCTGCTGGAGCGGATGCGCAACGACCTGCAGCTGGCGGTGATCAGCATCGTCGCCCTGCTGGCGGTCGCAACCATCCTGCCCTTCGGCATCTACCGCCTGCTCAACGGGCAGTGGGTGATCGCCGCGGTGGACGGCCTGATTGTGATTTCAATCGGCTGGGCAGTGTCGCGCGCGTGGCGCGGCGGCAGCGTCGAAGCCGCTGGACTGATCATGGCAATGGTGACCACCGCGAGCTGCATGCTGGTGAGCGTCCTGTTTGCCCGCCATGGGCTGCTCTGGGCCTACGTGGTGTTCACCACCAACTTCGTGCTGACCGGCCGTCGCTACGCCCTGCTGGCGAATCTGGCCCTGCTGCTGGTGCTGGCGCTGCATCCGGCGGTGTTCGTGCAGATGCAGGAGCGGGCGGTGTTCGTCGCCACCGGCGTGCTGGTCACCAGCATGGCGTTCATCTTCGCTTTCCACACCGCCAGCCAGCGCCAGCAACTGCTGGCGCTGGCCTCGCGCGACGTCCTCACCGGCGTGCGCAACCGGCTCGCCATGCAAACCGACCTCGCGCTGGCCGTGCAGACCCACCGCCTCGGGCAGACGCCCTGTGGCATCGCCATGCTCGACCTCGACCACTTCAAGCGGGTCAATGATGACTTCGGTCACGAAGCGGGCGATCGCGTGCTGGTGGACTTCGCCCGTATCGCAGAGGCCCATTGCCGCAAGCGCGATCGGCTGTACCGGATGGGCGGCGAGGAGTTTGTGATGCTGCTGCCGAACACGCCTGCCGAAGGCATGCGCGCCGCGCTGGAGCATCTGCGCGTTGCCATCCAGCGCGAACTGAAAGCGCCCGATGGCACCTCGGTCACGGTATCGGCCGGTGCCGCCCTGCTGCGCGGCGACAGCGACTGGCCGGATTGGCTGGCGCGCGCCGACGCCGCGCTTTACCGCGCCAAGGGCCGTGGTCGCAATCTGGTGGTGCTGGACAGTGACCCTGTCGGTGACGGCGAACCCCGACATCACGAGCGCCGGCACAGCACGACGTGAGACTTGCCAGCGCCGCAGACCCGTCAGCGACGTGACGTGGAAGACGCGTCGTGGGGTCGGGTGTCTGCATTCGCGTCCTGGGTGTCCACTTTCACATTCATCCACTTTCACATTCACGTGCGATGGGTGTCCACGATCGCTCTGCACGATCGCGCTGGGGTGGTGCGCCGACGGCGAATTTCATGGGTGTCCACGATCGCTCTTACGATCGCTCTTCCACGATCGCTCTGCACGATCGCTCTGGATTGCTCCATCCACGAACACCTGGTCTGGTAAAGCTAGCTTTCCCTATTGTAAAGGTAGCTTGACAAGTGCTGACCCGCTGTTTAGCATTCCTCAACCGATCACCCGCCACCCAAGGAGCACATCCATGTTTGCAGAAGAGACCGCCGCCGAACGCCGCTTCGTGTGGCGCTTTGCCCCGCCAATGGCGGTTTACACGTTGCTGTTGATGGTCACGCCGAGGCTGATTGATGGCGTCTATTCCACCTGGGCTAAGGTGTTGCTGGCCTTCCTTCCGCTGCTGCCGCTGATCTGGGTCATGGTTGAGTTTGTCCGGCATGTTTCCGGGATGGATGAACTGCAGCGCCGGCTGCACTTCGAGGCTGGCGGCGTTGCCGGGATGCTGACCTGTTTCCTGGTTTTCTGCTGGGGCGTTGTGGAGCTTCGAGGCGTCAGCGAGCTTGCCGGTCTGCCGCCACTGCACGGCGTGGCGATACTGCCGATCTTTTGCGCGATTTACCTCTTCCACTATTGGAAGACTCGGCGGCAGATCGGCTGATGGACGGCCGCCGCCGCCGGCCGGCAGCCAACCGATGAGGAATCGCTTGCGTGTACTGCGCGCGGAGCTCGATTTTTCGCAAGGACGCCTGGCCGAGCTGCTGGGCGTCTCACGGCAGACCATCAACGCCATCGAAACCGGCAAGTACGATCCCAGCCTGCCATTGGCGTTCAAGATTGCGCAGCGCTTCGGTGTGGCGATCGAGGCGATCTTTACCCCAGACGACGAGTAGGACTTGACCGGCGCCGAGCAGGAACCAAAAGCGCTGATAGACCATCGGAGGACAACAAAGGAGGCTTGCCGTCAGTCGGGTCGCTGCTGCTCAGCGCATTGCCTCTGGCAAGGCAGGCTGACGAGGTGAGCCGAGTTTGCGTGCTTCGACGGGGCAGGGTTGCCGAAGGTGCGGTTTCGCGAGCAACTTCGCGTGCTCACGGGAGTCCACGACGTCTCCGATGCCCCACGTCTACCCCGGTCTGAGCGCGCACAGGCGCCAGTCGGAGCGTGGCCCTGCAATCGGTGATCGCGAGATCCAGCCGTGGGGGCGCGGGCCCCGCGGCCACCGCCCCGGCGGCACCCGGAGCCGGGGGGGGGTGCGGCGGCGGGGGGTG
>JBBRBN010000066.1:0-21926 GCA_038205755.1 Lysobacterales bacterium
TCAGGACCCGCTCTGAAAGCGCCAGCATTTCGTCGGCGGCAAGGGCATCCTCGAGCCAGCCTCGGCAGAGGCCGGTGATGCGGCGCGTCGGTACGAAGAGCGCTGACGAGGACGTTAACGTCCGGCGTCTGCAGCCATGACCTTGAGCAGGGCCGCAGCGTCGTTGAGGTCCACTCCGGGCTGCAGGCCGCTGCCGGAGTACGTAGGCAATTCGACCGCCGCGCGCCGCGAGTCGGCGCGTGCGTGCAGGCGCTCGCGCAGGGCCTCTTCCACCAGCGCCTTGAAGCTCAGCCCGCGGCGAGCGGCGAGACTCTTGGCCTCGGCCATGAGGCGGTCGTTGATGTCGAGGGTTGTCCGCATGCAGGCAAGCGTATTTATCTATGCATGGATGTGCAAGGTTCGCCATCGTCGTTCAGTCGCACTCGAAATGATGCGTTCCCAGCGGTTGGCACTGCGGCGGGAATCCCTCTGCCTGCCAATGAGCCCGTAGACCGCCGTCGATCACAGCGGACTCCAGCAGCTTGTCGGAAAAAATCGGCAGCCATAGCGGGCTCGGGGGACAGGTCTAGCGTAGTGTCCGGCACCCGCCAAGCGATCCTGCGTGGCGGCTTTGAGTCACGCGTTGTGCGATTCCGAACGGCTGAAACGGCTTGACAGCCGCAGATCAGATGCTCGCCGGATGCGGGTAATTCCACTGGCGAACGTGGTCGGTTTGCGCGGCGAGGCCGGTCAACTGGCCGGCGATTTTCGACTGCTCACAGCGGCGGGCCGGTTCATTGATCCGGGGCTGTGGCGCGTGCGCGGTCGGTGCGCTAAGAGCGCCTGCGCAGGCCGGAGGCTTCGTTCTGGGCAGGTTCACCAGACGCCCACCGAGGCTTGGCCGAAACGCCAATTTCGGCTGCACCTCCCACGTGTAAAGCGAGGGCGCGTACTGGCAGCCGCGCTCGACCGGTATGGATCAGCCCATGCCGCCATTCACGCCAATGATCTGGCCGTTGATGTAGCTGGCTGCGTCGGAGGCGAGGAAGGCGACCAGCGCGGCGACTTCCTCCGGCTTGCCGGCGCGGCCGGCGGGGACGATCGCCTTGATCTGCTCGGCGGAGAACGCGGCATCGGCCATGCCGCTGGCGATGACGCCTGGCGCCACCACGTTGGCAGTAATGTTGCGGCTGGCCATTTCGCGCGCGAGTGACAAGGTCGCGCCGTGCAGTCCGGCCTTGGCTGCGGCGTAGTTGGTCTGGCCGCGATTGCCGTGCACTGCGGCCACCGAGGACACGTTGATGATCCGCCCCCAGCGGGTCCGCGCCATCGGCAGCAGCAGCGGCTGGGTGACGTTGAAAAATCCATGCAGCGAGACGTCGATCACGCGTCGCCATTGCGTCTGGCTCATGCCCGCCATCGGCGCGTCGTCGTGGATGCCGGCGTTGTTGACCACGATCTGGATCGGCCCGTCCTGCAGCAGGCCGTCGAGCGCGGCGCGGGTCGCCGCCGCGTCGACCACATCAAACGCCAGCGCTTGGGCCTGTGCACCGGCGTCCTGCAGCTCGGCGACCAGCGCCTGTGCTCGCGCCAGTCCGCCGTTGGCATGCACGTGAACCAGACAGCCGGCCTGCGCCAGGGCGCGGCAGATGGCACTGCCCAGATCGCCGCTGCCGCCGGTCACCAGCGCTCGCCGCAGCGTGACTGCTGTGTTCATGCCCGCATTCTCCTGTTTGCTGTGCTCATTCCGCTGCTCCGCTGTGCAGCATCACCGCTGCGCGGCCTTCCGCCAGCAGCAGGCCAGCGTGCTCAATCCGGAACTGGTACTGCCAGCTGCTGGCGGAATCCAGCAGCAGCTCGGCATGCACGGCGAGCGGCCCGTCCAGATCGTCGATGCGCTGGCAGTGCAGCTCCACTCCACGCAGTGATACCAGCAGACCCGGTTGCGCCCGCGATCCTTGGGCCAACGCGCGCAGACCGCCGTGCACCGCCATCGCCTGGGCGCCGTACTCGCACAGATGCAGCGCGGACAGCTGGCCATCGCGGCGCAGCGGATTGTCGGAGCGGCGATGGCTGTTGGTGGTGGCCTCGATGCTGGCGTCATCCCAGCGGTCAACGCCATCCAGCAGACACATGCCGAACTGGTGCGGGATCAGCGCCAGAATGCGCTGCCGGTCGATCATGACTGGCCCTCCGGCGCAGTCGGGCTGGTGGCCAGCCACAGTGAAAGCAGCAGGTGCGCGATAACGCCCAGCGCCACCGTCAGGCCGATCGCCCGCAGCACGGGAATCTGCGACAGCGCCAGCAGACCGAATACCAGCAGGGTCGAGGCGGCACATATCAGTAGCGCGTGCAGGGTGCGGCGCTGTTCGGCGGCGGCGCCACCGGCGCGCTCGAAAAACAGCGCGTAATCGACGCCCAGCCCGGCGGCGAGGACCAGTGAGACCAGGTGGAACAGGGTCAGCGGAATGCCCAGCAGCTGCAGCGCGGCGAGCACGCAGGCGCTGCCGAGGGCGACCGGCAGCAGCACGCGCAGCGCCCGCCGCCAGCGGCCCAGCGCCACACGCACCACCAAGGTCAGCAGCAGGGCGGCAACCGCCATCGCGGTCAGCACCCGAACCCGCCACGCCGCCGCCAGCGACTGCGCGGTGGCCTTCATGTCCAGCAGGCTGACATCGGGCTGAGCGGCAGCCCAGTCAGCCAGCGCCTGCGCCTGCTGCACACCGCTGACGGTCAGCAAACCCAGCGCACGGCGCTCAGGCGGCGCCTGCGGATCGGCCTGCAGCAAGGTGGCGACCCGCAGCTGCAGCGGCGTTTCTGCCAGATCGGCTGGGGTCAGCGGCGGCAGTTGTCGGGCGTGCTCTACTGCTGCGAGAAAGCCATCGAAGGCGGTCGGCTTGAACGGCAGTCCGGTCAGCGCCAGGCGCAGCCGCTCAGCGAGCAGCGCCGGCGCAGGCAGCAGCGCCTGGCGCTCGCGCTGGCGCTGCATGGACGGCAGGTAGCGGGCGGCGTAGTCGACGGACTCCAGCTTGCCCTGCTGCACGAGCTGATCGAGCGCCGGCTGCAGCGCTTCGCTGCGCTGCAGGACTTGTTCGTCACTGGCGGCGCGCAGCACCAGCAGCCAGCGGACGTCGGGCGCGCCCAGCTCGGCGCGCAGCGCGCGGTCGCGCTGCAGCAGGTCGGTCGGCACCGGCGTCAAGGCGCCGAGGTCGTCGTCCCACCAGGGCGTGCTGCCGGCGACGAACACCGTCGCGCAGCCCGCCGCCAGCAGCAGGGCTGGCCAACGCGGCAGTCGGCGGGTCAGCAGGCCACGCTGCAGGGCGCCTGCCAGCCAACCGTTCGCGGCATCGGCGCGGGCAGTCGGCAAAACCAGTGGAAGTGCATAGCGGGTGGTGCCGGCGGCCACCGCCAGGCCGGCAATGGTGAAGGCCGCCAGTTGGCGCAGCGCATCGACGCCGGCGAACAGAAAGATCAGATAGGCCAGACAGCTCGACCCGGCGCCGGTCGCAAGCGTCGGCCAGATGGCGCGGGCGGCGGCGCGGTTTTCAAGCCCGGGTCGGCGCTGACTGAGCAGGTGCACCGGGTAGTCCTGCGCCACACCGAGCAAGGTGAAGCCGAAGGCCAGAGTGATGCCGTGGATCTCGCCGAACAGGGCAGTGGTCAGCGCCAGCCCGGCAATCGCGCCGCTGGCCAAAGGCAGCGCCGCATACAGCGGCAGGCTGATACTGCGATAGGCCAGCAGCAGCAACAGCAGCAGGCCGACGCCGGCCAGCACCCCAAGCTGAGTGGCCTCGCCGCGGGTCTGCGCCGCCATGCGCTCGGCAAATGCGCCGGGGCCGCTGATCTCGAGCTGCGCTTCGGCGGCCGATTCGCCGGGCTCGGCGTCAGCGGCCAGTTCGGCAACCACCGCCGCATGGGCATCGCGCAGCCGCGCCAGGGCGGCCTGCTGGCCCTGCGGATCAAAACCGGGCGCGCGGGTCTGGGCCAGCAGCAGCGCCTGACGCTGATCCTTTGCGACCCAGACGCCGGCGTGGCGCGCCGGCTCGGTGGTCGGGGTCCATGCGTCCAGCAGCTTCAGCGTCTCCAGGGTCGGGTCGCGCGCCACCAGCGGTGCGATCAGCGCGGCCGCCGGCGAGGCCATATCCTGCAGCCGCTGCTGCAGGGCCTGGCGCAGGGGCTGTGCATCGAGCGACCCCTGCGTCGGCCCAGGTGACAGCAGATAGCGATAGTCGAGCAGGCGGTCCGGCACGGCGTCCAGGCCGTCATCGCCGTTGCCGACCCAGACCAGCTCAGGCGCATCAAGCAGCGCATCACGTAATGCCTGGGAGCGCTCGGCCAGTGCATCCGGCGTGCCGCCGGTCAGCGCGAGCAGCAGCAGTCGGGCGCCTGGGCCCTCGCCAATCTGCTGCAACAGCAGCCGCTGGTCGTCGGTTTGCGGCGCCGGCATGAAGCGGCGCAGGTCACCGCTGACGGTTAGCGCGCTGGCCGCCCACAGCCCACCCAAAGCCAGCAGGAGGAGCCACAGGCCGGTGCCAACCGCGCGACGCGGGGCACTCATCGCGCTGCGTCGACGCCGTTGGCGGCCGGCGCACAAAGCGCATCGCGCTGGGCCGGATCGTCGCTGGCCTGGGCGGCCGAGGCGATCTCGCCCAGCCACATGCGGCTGCTTTCATCGCCGGCCAGGGACAGGTCAATGCAGCGCAGCTGGGTGCCGCTGGCGTGCAGGGTCAGCGCCTTCACGCGGCGCGCCAAGCGCGCATCCAGCGGCGTAAGAACCAGCCGCCACGAGGACTCGACGCCGTCCATCTGGAGCCGGTAGTGCTTCTGCAGCAGCGCCAGGTCGCCGCTCAGAATCGCCTCGAAGCTCGCGGTCAGGGCCTGCAGTTCGGGCGCCCGGCTGAGCGAAAAGCGTCGTCGCGGCTGGCCTTCGCGTTCGACCGTGACGCGGCCGCCGGCAATCTGGGTGCGTTCGACGTACGGCCAGCTGACGACTTTGAGCAGCTCACCGGCAACCGGCCGCTGCAGCTCGCCCGAGAAGGCCAGCGCTGTGGCCAGCAGTGGCGACTCGCGTCGCTCGTGGAAAGCGGTTGTTGCCGGCGGCGGCTGCGCCAGTCCGGCGATCCGCGCACCGATGTCAGCCGCTGCCGCCGGCAGCGGAACGCTGATCGGCAGCAGCGTCGCCAGCAGCAACAGGGGGCGCAGCAAGGTCCCAGAAATCATAGAAGTTGAACCAGTTGTAAGGGGCGATGCGCAGATAGTGCTCCAGCCGCTCGGCATAGCGCGCCTGCACCTGGGTCAGGGCGTCGCGCCGACGAGCGCGCGGAATGTTGCGCTCGAAAGCGAACGTCTCGAAGTGCAGATCGTAGCGGCGCCCGCCACGGTACAGACCAAAGCTCAGCACCACCGGCACGCCCAAGGTCGCCGCGATCAGAAACGGCGCGCTCGGAAACGCCGCCGGCGCGCCCAGGAACGGCACCGGCTGCAGCGGCTCGCCGGGCCGCGCGCGGTCCACCAGCAGGCCGACCAGCGCGCCGCCATCGGTCGCCTCCTTGATCGCCAGTGCGATCGTTGCACCGTCCTGGACGGCGTCGATGACGGTCGCGGCGATGTCCGGGCACAGCGCTTCCAGCATGCTGGTGACCGCCGCGTTCTGGCCGCGATCCATCACCACCCGCACGCGCACGTCCGGCCGCTCCAGCGACAGCACGCGCAGCGCCTCGAAGCTGCCCAGATGCGATCCGAACAGCAGCACGCCCTGGCCCTTGTCGATTTCCGTGTGGAGGGCGTCAAGACCGCTGATCCGCAGGTCAAAGCGACGGAACTGGCCCGACAGCATGAATACCCGGTCGAGGATGGTGCTGGCGAAGCAGTGAATGTGCCGGGCGACTTCGGTCAGCCGTGCCGGCCGCCCGAACAGGCGGCCGAGGAACGCCCGCGACGCGCGCCGTTCGGGGCCGCGCACCAGCAGGAAGTACAGCGTGATCGGGTACAGCAGCAGGCGGCTGATCCAACGTCCGCCGTGACTGGCGATGCTGCGGATCAGCCAGATCGCAACGCGGCTGCCGCCTTCGGGCCGCTGCTTCCAGTGCTCGCTCACGGGCCCAGCACCAGCTCGCCGGACGCCAGCAACAGCGCGTCGCGCAGCACCCGAAACCGCACCCGCTGTTGGCCGCAGTCGGCAGCGCCTGCGGCCAACTCGATGGTGGCCGCTTGTCCGGGCAGCAGTGGCTGCAGAAACTTGACCTGCGGCAGGCGTCGCAGCGGCTGACGCAGTCCGGGCAGCTGCTCCACGGCGGCCAGCACGGCATCCAGGATCAGCACGCCCGGCACCACCGGATGGTCCGGGAAATGGCCCTCCAGACTGGGGTGGCCGGCATCGACGCACAGCGGATGCAGGCTGGCACTCATGGACGCGGCCCCGTCCGGGTAGCCCAGCAGCCGCTCATCCGCGCCCGGACTCGCGCCAGAACGCCGGGCCGAGACGGGCCACACGGCCTATGAAATCGCCGAAGTTGCGGTAGGACTGATGCGGAAAACGGCGCTTGCGGTAGGCGTATTCCGCCACAAAGAATCCGCCGATCAGCAGGTAGTTGATGCCATTGGCAAAGGTCGACCACCAGGCCAGCGGCACGCTCACCGGCAGCGGCACCGCCAGCGCATGCAGCACGCCGCCGGGAACCGCCAGCAGCGCCAGCAGCAGATTGATCAGCGTCAGGCCGAGCAGCAGCAGCGCCCACACCGAGGTCAGTCGCCGCGCATAGGCCGGTACGCCCGGGTCCGGCAGCTGGCCGCCATTCAGGGCTCGGACAATACGTTCGATCAGGGGCATGTGGCCGGGCCGCAGTGATCGGGCGAAGGTCAGCCCGAGCATGCCGGTGATCACCACCGGCGGCAGCAACAGCGGCAGGTGCGCAAGGCCGCTGGTTCGCAGCAACAGCAGCAGCGCAGCCAGACCGAGCAACGCCAGCAGAAAGCGCCCGCGCTGCCGGTGCAGCGGCCCGATAAGCAGCAGACCAAGGACTGCCGTGGCGAGCAGCGCCAAGGGCTCCGATTGGGCTACCGCTGAGGCGTGGGCAAGCAGCAGGAATGCGAGCGCCAGCAGCAGCGACGCCCGCTGGCTCACGTCGCGCGCTGGAGTTCGATATGCGCCGAGAGCGCCGCCAGCGAAGCGAAGATGCGCCGGTTGTCGTCGTTGTCGGAGCGCAGCTGAAAGCCGTAGCGCTTGGAAATCGCCAGCGCCATCTCCAGCGCGTCGATCGAATCAAGCCCGAGACCGGAACCAAACAGCGGCTCCTGCGGATCGATGCTGGCCGGATCGATCTCTTCCAGATTGAGCGCTTCAACCAGAAGCTGGGCGAGCGCGTGCTCGGCGGTGGATTGAGTCGGCATGGGGAGTTGTGCAGTGGATGACCGCGATGACGGCGGGGCCAGAGCGGACACGTCCGGTTCACGCAGGTTGCCCGGCAGACCCGGAAACCCGCCGCCGGACTTCCCCCCGGCAGCTTCGCGTGGGAGTCGGAGTATATCATTCACGTTTGATCAACCTGCCTGCCCGGCGCAACTGACTCTCCTGCATGCCTGCCCAGCCGACCTTCGACACCGATGTGCTTGTGATCGGCGGCGGACCGGCCGGCAGCACGGCAGCAACCCTGCTGGCGCGCCAGGGCTGGCGGGTGACGCTGCTGGAAAAGGGCCGTCACCCACGCTTCCATATCGGCGAGTCGCTGCTGCCGATGAACGTCCCGATTCTCGAGCGCCTTGGGGTGATCGACCAGGTGGCGGCGATCGGGGTGCGCAAGCTGGCGGCCGACTTTCCGATCGCCGACGGTGGCTACAGCAGCTTTTGCTTCGCCCGCGCCCTCGCGGCGCAGCGCGATCACGCCTTCCAGGTTCGGCGGGCCGACTTTGACGCGATTCTGTTCCGGAACGCAGCCTTCGCTGGCGCCGACGCCTGCGAAGGCTGCGAAGTGCTGGACCTCGCGCCGCTCGCCGGCGGACGCCACCGCGCCCGGATTCGCAGCGCCGCCGGCGAATCGATGTTGAACGCCCGCTACGTGGTCGATGCCAGCGGCCGGGACACGCTGCTGGGCCGGCAGCTCGACCTCAAGCGAGCCAACCCGCGCCACCGCAGCGCCGCCATCTACGGTCACTTTCGCGGCGTTGCGCGGCGGCCTGGCGCGGCCGCAGGGAACATATCGATCTATCGCCTGCCGCGCGGCTGGGTGTGGATGATTCCGCTCACTGATGACGTAACCAGCATTGGCGCGGTGTGCGACCCGGAGTTTCTGAAGACCCGGCGCGATACGCTCAATCAGTTCCTGATCGACACCGTGCAGCTCAACGCCGACGCGCGCACGCGGCTGGGCGGCGCGCAGCTCGTGGCAGATGCCACCGCCACCGGCAACTATTCCTACGCCTGCCGCGCCATTGCCGGCCGTGGATGGGTAATGGCGGGCGACGCCTATGCGTTTGTCGATCCGATCTTCTCCTCCGGCGTCTTTCTCGCCATGGACGGCGCCGAGCAGGCTGCCGGCGTGGTCGATCTGGCCCTTCGCGACCCGACCCGTGAAGCCAGCGCGCAGCGCGCCTATGGCCGGCGGGCCAACCGCGGCATCAACGTGTTTTCCTGGTTCATCGAGCGCTTCACCAGCGACACCATGCGCCATCTTTTCCAGCACCCGCAGAACGTGTGGCAGATCGAGCAGGCAGTCATCTCGATGCTTGCTGGCGACGTGTTCGACAATCGCCCGGCGCTGCGCCGGCTGCGGGCGTTTCGCGCCATCTACGCGCTGACTGCGCTGCTGCAGCGCGTGCGCGCGGCGCGCCCGCCACGGCTCGCGACAATCGGCGCGGCGGGCTGAGATGAACGCAATCGCCCTGCCAACCGGCCCTGCGGCTGCGCTGGTGCCACGCTACGTTCGCGATGTCGATCCGACCACGCTGCTGGGGCCGCGCACGCTGGCGCTGCTGGGCTTCGGAACGCCAGCACCGGCGACGCTGGCCGACCCGCGCTACCTGCATATCGGGCTGCAGACGCGCGATGGTGCTGCTTGGTACGAAGTCTGGGACGCGCCAACCGACGTCACGCTTTGGTCCGATGGTGAGCTGCGAGGCGCCCGCAGCGGCGACCTGTCGTTCGGCTGGATCGAGGTCAGCGAGAGCAAGGTTGGCATCGCCGCCGCCACCGAACACGCCTATCGCGACCTGCTGGCTCATCTCGATCACAGCGCCTGTCCGCATCTGCTGCGAATCTGGAACTACCTGGATGCGATCACCAGCGGCGCCGGCGACGAAGAGCGCTACCGGATGTTCTGCGTTGGCCGAGCGGCCGGCTTCACGCTGGACCCCAACCGCTTTCCCGCCGCGACCGCCATCGGCCGCAGCGACGGGCGACGCGTGCTGCAGATGTACTGGCTGAGCGCGACGCAACCGGGCGTGCCGCTGGAGAATCCACGCCAGATCGCAGCATGGCGCTACCCGCGCCGCTACGGTCCGCGGCCGCCAACCTTCGCCCGCGCCATGCTGGCCCCGGCCACGCTGGCGCTGCCGCTCATGCTGTCGGGCACAGCTGCGGTGGTTGGCCACGCTTCCCTGCACGCCGGCGATCTGGCCGCGCAGCTGGATGAGACCCTGCGCAATTTCGGCGCACTGATCGAGGCCGCCCGCACCCGCCAACCCAGCCTGCCGCCAAGCTTTGGCAGCGGCAGTCTGCTCAAGGTCTACGTCAGCGGGCGCGATGCGGCGGCCAGCATCGAGGCACTGCTGGCCGCGCGGCTGGCGCCAGAGGTGCCGCGTCTGTTACTGCTGGCGGACGTCTGCCGCACCGATCTGGCGGTCGAGATCGATGGCTTTCACGGCGGCTGAGCGCACCCTGCCGGTGGCCGGCTGGCACGGGCGGCTGACCCTTGCGGCCGTGCTCTGGCTGGTTGCCGGCCTGGCATTGGCGCAGCCGCCAATCAACGTGACCGATGCCGACGACGTGATCGAGCTGGCGCCGCTGCTGGACGTGCTGGAGGACCCCAGCGGCCGTCTGACGCTGGACGACATCCGCTCGGCGGCGGTCGCCGGCCAGTTCCGCCCGCTGCCGGGCACGTCGGCTAGTTTCGGATTCACGCGTTCGACCTGGTGGCTGCGCGTAAACCTGCGCAATCCCGGCGACCAGCCGCAGCGGCGGGTACTGCGGCAGTCCTACCCGATGCTCGACCATCTTCAGGTCTGGGTGATCCAGAACGGTCACGTGATCGAGCACTGGGAGACCGGCGACCGGCTGCCGTTCTCGAGCCGGCCAATTGAACATCGCGACTTTCTGTTCCCGCTGCTGCTGGCCGGCGGGGCGGAGCAGACCCTGCTGATCCAGGCGCGCTCGGACGGCCCGCTCAACGTGCCGCTGAGTCTTTACCAGCCGGCGGCGCTGCTGGCCGATGTGGCGGTCGAGCATCTCGCGCTCGGCGCGCTGTTTGGCAGCATTCTGCTGCTCGCGACCTGCATCCTGGTGCTTTTCCTGTTTGTTCGCGACGCGTCGTTCCTGTTCTACCTCTGCTATGTCCTGAGCTACGGCAGCTACATGGCCGCCTTCAACGGCATTGCCTATCAGCATGTGCTGCCTGACGCGCCGGATCTGGCCAGCCTGCTGCAGGTGTTGCTGCTGCTGGCCGCCGTGTTCTTCCTGCTGCAGTTCTCCCGCGGCATTCTGGCCACCGCCACCGCCGCGCCGCGCGTGGATCGCCTCACCACCGCGCTGCAGGTGCTGATCGGGGCGCTGGCCCTGGCATCGCCGTTCTTCAGCTATGCCGCGCTGATCAAGCCGATCTCCACCATCATTGTGCTGACCATGCTGCTGGTGATGACGATGGGGGTCGCCAGCCACCGCGCCGGTCAGCCGACTGCGCGATTCTTCCTGCTCGCCTGGTCGGCGTTCCTGATCGGCGTGCTGGCCTACATGCTTAAGAGTTTCGGATTGCTGCCGCACAATTTTCTGACCCAGTACGGCTTTCAGATCGGGACCCTGTTCGAGTTCGTACTGCTTTCGATGGCGCTGGGCGTGCGCGTGCAGGAGGTGAAGCAGCAAAGCCGCACTGACTCGCTGAGTGGGTTGGGCAATCGGGCCCACTTTGACGAGCAGTTCGCACAGCAGTTTGCCGTCGCCAGCGCTAGCGGGGCGCCGCTGGCGCTGCTCATCGCCGACATCGACAACTTCAAGCAGGTCAATGACCTGCACGGGCACGCGATCGGGGATCGCACCCTGCAGCGGATCGCGGCCTACATCGGCCGGGCACCGCGGCAGACATCGATGGCGTTCCGCTATGGCGGCGAAGAGTTCGCCATCCTGCTGCCGCGAACCGCGCTCGACACCGCTACCGGAGCGGCGGAGCGGCTGTGCCGGGACATCGCGGCTGACGAACGTGAGCCGCGGGTGACCATCAGCATCGGCGTGGCCTGCAGCACCACGCGCACCAGCGCCACTCCGCGCGACCTGTTCCGGGCCGCCGACGAGGCGCTGTACGCCGCCAAACGCGATGGCCGCAATCGGGTGGTCGCGGAGGGTACCCGCGAGCGACGTTCGCGCAACGGCGGCTTGGACGCGGTGGGCCCGGTCCGGGCCTGAGCGCGCCGCCGCCGCTGGCGCATCACGCCGCATGCCGACACCGCCTGCGGGATCGGCCGGCCCTGCACACCCGTTCAGGTAGCAGCACCCCTGCGGCGGCAGAATTCAGCGTTGATTTACGGCGCGGGCGTAAAGTGCCCATGACACCTGATCGGGGGACTGCTGTGATGATGCGCTGGTTGATGCTTCCTGCTCTTGCCGTGCTGCTCTCGGGCTGCGTGGCCGACTCCGGCTACCGCAGCAGCTACGACGACGGCTACTACGTTGGTGACAGCTACGGCGAACCGGTCTACGCCGGCGGATCGAGCTACTACGCTCCCGCCGACGACGGCCGTGGCGACTACTATTACGGCAACGACGGCTACTCCAACTACGTCGACAACCCCTTCTACTACTCGCTGTTCTGGCCGCTCAACCGCTGGTCGGTCGACCCGTATCGACACCCCGGCTTTTTCTACGGTGTCACCTATTACCCGCGCAGCTACTTCAGCCTCGGCTTCAGCAGCGGCCACGGGTATCGCTACGGCGGTGGCTACAGCGGCCACTACCGGCCGTGGGGCTACGGCAACTTCGCCTACTCGCCGTACCGCTTGTCGTGGGTGGACAGCTACTACGACTGGCCGTCCTACCGCAGCAGCCATTCTCGGCGTGACTACACCTTCTACGCTCCGCGCTACGGCAATGCGCGCAACGAGGCCGACTGGCTGAGCCGGCAAGCTCGCAGCGACGGCCGCTACAGCAACGATTCGCGTCGATACGGCAGCAGCGCGTCGGGCCTCCCGCGGACCCAATCCTACCGTTCCGGTGATCGCAGCCGGGAGGCGCTGGATGCGCGTCGCGAAGCCGCGCGCGGCGCCGACTACGGCAGCCGCACGCGCGGTCGAGCCGATCCGGCGGTCAGCGGGTTCGGCTACCGCAGCGATGCGCAGATCAAGCGCCCCTCGGAGCTGCGCGACCCGGCCGGCCGCGTTCGCGGTGACCGCGGCGGCAGCACTGACGGCGGCAGCACTAACGGCCGCAGCGAGGCCAGTCGCTACCGTGCCGGACCGGCCAGCGAGGGTTCCTCGCGCAGCCGTTACATCGGCGAATCGGGCGACGTGCGCAACGTCGAACGCAGCTCCGTCCGCAGCGGCGAGCCAGCGCGGTCCAGCCGCTCGGCGCAGCGCAGCACCGTACCAAGTTACTCGGACTCACGCAGCCAGCGCGTGGACGCGCCCAGCGCAGGGATCCGCTACCGCCCTGAAACCCGCAGCAGCGACGCCGAAACCCGCGGCTACCGCGTTGCCCCGTCGCGGTCGTCGGCGCCAACCTACCGCTCGCAGTCCGAGCCGCCGGTGTACCGGAGCGCCGAGCCGCGCGCGCAGCAGCGCAGTGCCGACGTCCAGCGCGGCGCCAGTGCACGCACCTATGAGCCGCAGTCGCGGCCGCAGGCGCCGGTCTACCGCCAACCGGAGTCGCGCAGCGCGAGTCCCGCGCAGTACCGGTCGGTTGCGCCGGCCCGGTCCGAATCGCCACGCTACGAATCGGCGCCGCGGCAGTCCTATGCGCCTCGGGAGTCGTACGAGCCACGCGATCAGCCGGCGCGCGCTGCCGAGCAGAGGAGTTCGCCACCCGCGCGCACGGAGTCCGACCGGGGCGACGTGCGCTCAGAACGCCGCAGATCTCGCGACGAACCGGAGAACGATCCCGCATGAGGCCAATTCGCCGGCCACCTGCACTCAGGTAAAGGCCTGTCCGGGTCTAGTCCGACAGGCTGCTAGCAACGCGCATTACGGTGCCCGATGCGAGCAAGTTGGGCGGGCGGTCACGTTTCACGACGCGAACAGTTGCCAAGCGCAGGCGAGGGGAGCAGAGTCGCCGGTGACGCAGTGCGACCATTTGTGACATTCACGTCGACGCTGCGCTGAAATACTGTATTGAACCTCTGTGAGGTTGTCCGGCGCCCGGATCCGGTCCCCTGGATTCCCCCTGTTCCAAAAGACCCCCGGGCGCCGGCCTTTCCCCGGCTTTGCGCCACGCGCTTCCCCGCCCTGCGCGTGACTGGCCCCTGTTCAGTCCAGTCGACGGAAGACCGCCTGCCACGGCGGGTGCACGAGGGAGTCAGCAGCAGGTTTCGTGCCACCCGCAGGCGCTACACTCCCGGCGACCCAAATGCCGGCTCGCGTCAACGTCCGGGCCAACCTGGAGCCGGTCATGCAAACATTTGATGTCATCGTGGTCGGCGGCGGTCACGCCGGAACCGAAGCGGCGCTGGCCGCGGCACGCTGTGGCGCGCGCACCCTGCTGCTCAGTCACAGCATCGAGACCATCGGCGCGATGAGCTGCAACCCGGCCATTGGCGGGATTGGCAAGGGCCATCTGGTGCGCGAGGTCGACGCCCTTGGCGGCGCGATGGCACAGGCGGCGGACCGCGCCGGCATCCAGTGGCGACGGCTGAATGCGAGCAAAGGGCCGGCCGTGCGCGCCACCCGCTGCCAGGCGGACCGGTCGCTGTACCGCGCGGCAATCCGCCGGATCGTCGAACAGCAGCCCAACCTGAGCCTGTTCCAGGCGGCGGTGGACGACATCCTGATTGAAGACGGCGCAGTGATGGGTGTTCTGACCCAGGCTGGCCTGCGCTTCGATGCCCCGAATGTGGTGCTGACCGCTGGCACCTTCCTGGCCGGACGGGTGCACATTGGCGAAACCCAGTACTCGGCCGGTCGCGCCGGCGAGCCGCCGTCCACCACCCTCGCGCAGCGTCTGCGCGATGGGCCATTCACGGTCGGCCGCCTCAAGACCGGCACGCCGCCGCGCATCGACGGCCGCAGCCTCGACTACGCGCAGATGCAGGAGCAGCCGGGCGACGACCCGCGGCCGGTGTTCTCAGCGCTCGGCAGCGCCGCTGATCATCCGCGCCAGGTGAGCTGCTGGATCACCCACACCAGCGAGCAGACCCACGACACGATACGCGCCGCGCTGCATCGCTCGCCGCTTTACAGCGGGCAAATCGAAGGCACCGGCCCGCGCTACTGTCCCTCGATCGAGGACAAGGTGGTGCGCTTTGCCGACAAGACTTCGCATCAGATCTTCGTCGAGCCTGAAGGTCTGGAGACGGTCGAGATCTATCCGAACGGCATCTCGACCTCGCTGCCGTTCGACGTGCAGCTGGCACTGGTGCGCTCGATCCGCGGGTTCGAACACGCCCACATCACGCGCCCCGGCTACGCCATTGAATACGACTATTTCGACCCCCGTGGCCTCGGCCGCTCGTTGGAGACCAAGGCGGTCGCCGGCCTGTTCTTCGCCGGCCAGATCAATGGCACCACCGGCTACGAAGAGGCCGCGGCACAGGGACTGATCGCCGGCCTGAATGCGGCGCGGCGGGCGCTGGGCCAGGCGCCATGGACGCCTGCGCGTGACCAGGCCTACATCGGTGTGCTGATCGACGACCTGATCGTCAACGGCACCAGTGAGCCCTACCGCATGTTCACTTCGCGCGCCGAATATCGGCTGCAGCTGCGCGAGGACAATGCCGACCTGCGCCTGACGCCGGCCGGGCGCGAGCTTGGACTGGTTGACGACCACCGCTGGTCCGCGTTCGACCAGCGCCGCACCCGCATCGCGCGCGAAGAGTCGCGGCTTTCAGCGCTGCGCCTGTCTCCGGGAAATACGCTGGCGCAGTCACTCGAAGCCACGCTCGCGATCACCGTCTCGCGCGACTGCAGCGCGCTGGACCTGCTCAAGCGGCCAGGACTCGATCACGCACAGCTGGCCTCGGTGCCGGGGATCGGTGCCGGCGATTCTGATCGCGCTGTCGCCGAGCAGGTCGAAATCGCGGTCAAGTACGCCGGCTATCTCACTCGCCAGAATGAGGAAATCGCGCGCCAGCGGCGCAGCGAGTCCGCGCTGATTCCCGCCGATCTGGATTTCGCGGCGATCAGCGGGCTGTCGAGTGAAGTGCGGCAGAAGTTGCTGGCGGTGCGACCGCAGACGATCGGTCAGGCGCAGCGAATCGCCGGCCTCACACCGGCGGCGATCTCGCTGTTGCTGGTCCACCTCAAGCGGCATTCCGCAGGCCGCGCCGCCTGAGCAACGACGCAGCGCCCGGCCGGGCCGCGCGCCGTTCATCGAAATGCGCGCAAACTTGCGCATTTCGCAAATCCACACCCCCTCAAATGCAGAAGGAATTCGACGCCAAGCTCCGGCAACTACTGCGCCGGCGCCGCTGGATCCGGCGCCTGCTGCGGCCGCTGCCGCGGCGCGCCAACGTGCATCGCTACCCGGTCATCAGGTGGTTTGCCGGTCGCGCCAAACGCTATCCGTTCCTGTGGTCGTTTGGCCGGGCCAATGTGTTGCCCGCCCTTTACGGTGGCATGGTGCTGTCGCTGCTGCCGCTGTACGGCTTCCAGTTTTTGCTGGCGTTTGGGCTGGCGCTACTGTTGCGCGCCAATCTCACCATCATCGTGGCGCTGCAGTTCATCACCAATCCCTTCACCATCGTGCCGATTTACGGCGCGACTACCTTGCTTGGCGTCAAACTCATGACCTGGGCCGGTGTCGCACCGGACATGCCCAAGGCGCTGTTCTATGCCAATGCGCTGTTTGTTGGCGGGGTGGTTGCCGGGTTGGTCTGTGCGGCCATTGCCGACCTGGCCTGGCGGCTGGCAGCGTGGGAAGCGCGGGTGTTTCGCAGCAAGCTCGACGCCCTGCGCAAGGATGCCGCGGAGAATGCCAACCCGAATCCGCCGGGCATTGATCGCGAACTGCGCTGACGCCGTCGTGACCCGCTGCTGATCGGCGCCGTACAATCGCGCTCCCCGCGCACTTGTCGCACCGTCCACCGCCCGTTGGCCGCCAGAGACCGCCGTGACCGCTATCGAGATTTCCGACCTGCAGCCCCACCAGCGGGCGATCACCGGCGCCTGGCTGCGCGATGAGCGCGAACATGTTGCCGCCCTGCTGGCGGAACTTGGCGACGATCCGCTCGAGCATGCCGCGGTGCAGCACGTCGCGGTCGGCCTGGTCGGCCAGGTGCGCGTCAAGGCCGAAGACCAAGGCGCCATCGAAGCTTTCATGCGGCAGTACGACCTGTCCAGCGAAGAGGGCGTGCTGCTGATGTGTGTGGCCGAGGCGCTGCTGCGCATTCCCGATCAGGAAACAGCCGATCGCCTGATCCGCGACAAGCTCGGCGACGCTGACTGGAAAAAGCACCTCGGCGCCAGCGACTCGCTGTTCGTCAACGCCTCCACCTGGGGGCTGATGCTGACCGGCAAGATGGTGGCGCTGTCAGAGGAAACCCGCCGCAACTTCAGCGGCGCCATGAAGCGGGTGGTCGGTCGGGCTGGCGAGCCGGTCATTCGCCTCGCGGTGCGCCAGGCGATGCGCATCATGGGCCATCAGTTCGTGATGGGGCGCAATATCGATGAGGCGCTGAAGCGCTCGCGCCGCGGCCCCAGCGCCGCCTATCGCTACAGCTTCGACATGCTCGGCGAGTCGGCGCTGACCAGCAAGGATGCAGCGCGCTATTTTGACTCCTACCGCCGCGCCATCATGGCCATTGGCAGCGGCGGGCCGTACTCCGACGTGTTCGCCGCACCGAGCATCTCGGTCAAGCTGTCAGCACTGCATCCGCGCTACGAGGTTGGCAAGCGCGAGCGGGTGCACGCCGAACTGGCGCCCAAAGTGCTGGAGCTTGCCCGGCTGGCTAAGATCCAAGGCATCGGCTTCACCGTCGATGCCGAAGAAGCCGAGCGGCTGGAGTTGAGCCTGGAGGTGATCGCCGCCGTCTATGCCGACCCCAGCCTGGCCGGCTGGGAAGGCTATGGGCTCGCGGTTCAGGCCTACCAGAAGCGGGCGCCTCTGGTCATCGACTATCTGGCCGCGCTGGCGCGACAGCATGGCCGGCGGATGCCGGTGCGGCTGGTGAAGGGCGCCTACTGGGACGCCGAGATCAAGCGTGCGCAGGTCGAGGGGCACGCCGGCTATCCGGTGTTCACCCGCAAGCCCAACACCGATGTGAGTTACCTTGCCTGCGCCCGCCGCATGTTGGCGGCGACCGCTGCGTTCTACCCGATGTTCGCCACCCACAACGCGCACACCATTGCGGCCATCCATCGGCTGGCGACCCGGCTGCTGCCACGGCACGACGACAGGGCCGCGCAACCTTACGAGTTCCAGCGGCTGCACGGCATGGGAAAAGATCTGTATGACGCCGTGCTGCCGGCCGATCGGCTCAACGTCCCGTGCCGGGTGTATGCGCCGGTCGGCAGCCACGAGGATCTGCTGCCCTATCTGGTCAGACGCCTGCTGGAGAACGGCGCCAACACCAGCTTCGTCAACAAGATCACCGACGCGCGCGTAAGCCCGGAGCTGTTGGTCGCCGACCCGGTGCGCACCGTCGCTGCATTCGCCTCCATCCCTCACCCAAAGATCCCGCTGCCGGTCGCCTTGTTCTTCGATGGCGACGGAAGGAAAAACTCCATGGGCGTCAACCTCGCCAATGACAATGAACTGCGCGCGCTGGCCGAACGCATCCACGCAGCCGGCAGTGGGCAAGCGCGGGCCACGCCGCTGGTGCCCGGCGCCAGCAGCGACGGGGCCACTTTCAAGGTCACCTCACCGGCCGACCGCCGGGTAGCGGTGGGCGAATGGCGGGCCGCCGACGCCCCGACCGTCGAACTCGCGCTGGCCAACGCCGTCAAGGCCCAGCCCGACTGGGACCGCCTGCCGGCCGCCTCGCGCGCCGCAATTCTTGAGCACGCCGCGGACCTGCTCGACGCGCGACTGCCGGAGTTCATCAGCCTGTGCACCCGTGAGGCCGGCAAGACCCTCCCCGACGGCGTTGCCGAGGTGCGCGAGGCGGTCGACTTCCTGCGCTATTACGCCGCCCAGGGTCGACGATTGCTTGCCCAGCCGGAGAAGCTGCCCGGACCGACCGGCGAATCCAACGAGCTGTATCTGGCCGGGCGCGGTGTATTCGTGTGCATCAGCCCGTGGAACTTCCCGCTGGCGATTTTCGTCGGCCAGGTTGCGGCGGCGCTCATCACCGGCAACGCGGTGATCGCCAAACCGGCCGAACAGACCACACTGGTCGGCTTCGCCGCAGTAAAGCTGCTGCATGAGGCCGGCGTGCCAGAACGCGCGCTGCAGTACCTTCCGGGCGATGGAGCAACGGTCGGCGCGGCACTCACGCGTGACCCGCGGGTGGCTGGCGTGGCCTTCACCGGCTCGACCGAGACCGCACGGGCGATCAACCGCGCGCTGGCGGCGCGCGATGCCGCGATCGGCGTGCTGATTGCCGAGACCGGCGGCCAGAACGCCCTGATCGCCGACTCCTCGGCGCTGCCCGAACAGCTGGTCAAGGATGCCATTGGCGCCGCGTTCGGATCAGCCGGCCAGCGCTGCTCGGCCGCGCGCGTGCTGTTCGTCCAGCGCGATATCGCCGACAAGGTCATCCACATGCTGGCCGGCGCCATGGACGAGCTGACCGTGGGCGACCCGGCGCTGCTGTCCACCGATGTTGGACCGGTGATCGATGCCGATGCGCTGGCCATCCTGCAGTCGCACGCCGCGCGGATGGAGCGCGAGGCCAAACCCATCAAGCAGGTCAAGCTGCCGGACGCCTGTGCCAACGGCAGCTTCTTTGCGCCGCGCGCCTACGAGCTGAGCGACCTGCGCCAGCTCAGTCGCGAAGTGTTCGGCCCGGTGCTGCACGTGATCCGCTTTGACGGCGAGAAGCTCGATGCGGTGATCGACGCGATCAACGCCACCGGCTACGGGCTGACGCTGGGGGTGCACAGCCGCATCAATGAGACCATTGACCGCATCGCGCGGCGGGTCCGGGTCGGCAACTGCTACGTCAACCGCAACCAGATCGGCGCCGTGGTCGGCGTGCAGCCGTTTGGCGGCGAGGGTCTGTCGGGGACCGGCCCCAAGGCCGGCGGGCCACACTATCTGCTGCGCTTTGTCACCGAGCGCACCCTGACTATCAACACCACTGCCGCCGGCGGCAACGCGTCGCTACTGACCATCGGCGACTGAGGTCGCCGCCACCGAACCGCCGCGCGGGAGTCTGACGGCGCAGGATATCTGGCACGGCGACGGCGGGCCGGTGGCACTTGCCTGTGAACACTTGGCTGTCATTGCGAGCCGCCAGTCCCAGCGGTGGTGGGCCGGCAGCGCTGCGCTTGATCGTGGCTGAAGCGCGGCGCCGCGGGAGCGGCGCCCTCCACCCAGCCAGGCAACGATGCGCCGGTGGGATTGCCTGACTGCGCTGCGAGCAGCGCCTCGACCCCGCGGGCTACCAGATCACCACGCGATCATCGCCGCTGCGCACCATCGGATCGCCGTCCTTGCAGCCAAACGCCTCGGCGAAGGCCGGGATGTTCTGCGCGGCGGCAAAGGCACGGAACATGCCCGGCGCGTGCGGCCCGACGGTGAGCTGGACCTTCAGGCGCTCCTCGGTGAAGGCGACCCGCCAGACCGTCGCCCAGTTCATGAAGAAGCGCTGCGCCTGCGTATACCCGTCGACCATCGGATCAGTGAAGCCCTCGCCCTGCGCGCGCTGCAGCGCGTCGAAGGCCACCGTCACACCGCCGAGGTCGGCGATGTTCTCACCCAGCGCCAGCTTGCCGTTGACGTACATGCCGGGCAGCGCCTCGTAGGCGTCGAACTGCGCGACCAGCTTGTCGGTGCGGGCGTTGAAGCGCTCGCGGTCCTCCTTGGTCCACCAGTTGCTGTAGTTGCCCTGGGCGTCAAACTTGCTGCCCTGGTCGTCGTAGCCGTGCAGCATTTCGTGGCCGATGACCGCGCCGATGCCGCCGTAGTTGAGCGCGTCATCGGCGTTCGGATCAAAAAATGGCGGCTGCAGGATGGCGGCCGGAAACACGATCTCGTTGGCCGAGGCGCGGTAATAGGCGTTGACCGTCTGCGGGCTCATGCCCCACTCGTTGCGGTCGACCGGCTTGCCGATCTTGTCGAGGTTGTAGCGGCTGTTGAAGTTCTGCCCGGCGAGGATGTTGGCCGCATAGCTGTCGCTGCCGATCTCAAGCCCGCTCCAGTCGCGCCAGACGTCCGGGTAGCCGATCTTGGGCGTGAACGAGGCCCACTTTTCGACCGCTTTCCTGCGGGTTTCCTCGCCCATCCACTCGAGGTTCTCCAGCCGCTGCTTGAGGGCGATGCTGAGATTGCCGACCAGCGCCTCCATTTTGGCCTTGGACTCCGGCGGGAAGGCTTCGGCGACGTAGAGCTGCCCGAAGGCTTCACCCAGCGTGCCGTTGAGGAAGCCGAGCACGCGCTTCCAACGCTCGCCCATCTCCTTCTGCCCGGCGATGGTCTGCTGATAGAAGGCGAAGTTCTGCTGCTCGAATGCCGATGACAGGTAGGGCGACGCGGCATCGATGGTGCGAAAGCGCAGCCAGGTCTTCCAAGCATCGACCGGCGTATCCGCCAGCATCGCGTCGACCGCCTTGAAGAAGTCCGGCATGCCGAGCGAGAACATCGCCGGTGGCGGCACCTTGATCGCGGCAAACAGCGCGCTCCAGGAGAAGTTCGGGGTCAGCGCGTCGGCCGTGGTCAGGTCGACCGGGTTGTAGCGACTGGCGGGATCGCGCAGCGCGACACGATCCATCGAGGCGCGCGCCAGCCGGGTCTCGAAGTCGAGCACCTGCTGCGCCTGCGCCTTGGCGGCTTCGGCATCGGCACCGGCCAACTGCAGCACCGCGGCGACGTGCTCAAGGAAGGCGCTGCGGATCTTCAGGTAGTCCTCGCGGTCCTCCAGATAGTAGCTGCGCTCCGGCAGCGACAGTCCGGACTGTCCGACGTAGGCGATGTTCATCGTCGAGTCTTTCTGATCAGCGTTGGCGAACAGCCCAAACAGGCCGCCGCTACCGCGCGGATAGGTGTCACGCAGGTAGCCGGCCAGCGCCGCGTTGTCGGGAATCGCCGCAATGGCATCCAGATACGGCTGCACCGGGGTGATGCCGGCGGCCTCGATGGCGGTTTCATCCATGCCGGCGGCGAAGAAGTCACCCACCTTGCGGGTGATGCTGCCGGGTTGCGCGCTGGCTGCCGCAGCACCCTTGGCCAGCTCGTGCTGCACGGCGCGCGAGCGCTCACTCAGCGCCGCAAAAGCACCCCACACGACCTGGTCGGACGGAATCGGATTGGCGGCCAGCCACTTGCGATTGACCATGTCACCCAAGTGAGTACAGGCCGAAATACTCTCGTCGATATCGGCCTTGGTCAGGCTGACAGGCGGCGGCAGGCGCGACTCGTCGATGGTGATCTTTGCGGGTGCGGACGCGGCGGATGGCGCAGCGACGGCTGCCGGTGCGGCGACCGGCGGCGGCGTCGCGGGGCC
>JBBRBN010000067.1:0-21848 GCA_038205755.1 Lysobacterales bacterium
CCAGTTCGCCGGCGCGAATCAATGCCTGCAGCGCCGGGAAGATCTTTTTGTACGCAAGATCGCCAGTCGCTCCGAAGAAGACGAACGCATCTGAGCGGGGTTCTGTCATGCGGTTTCCCACTCCATCGGTATTGATAGTCAACCCACGCGTCGCTGCTGGGGCCAATGCGACGTGAATCGCGCTATTTCGCGCGTGTACGCTTGAGCTTCGCGTCTGGCGCTGCCTCTCCAGCGCGCAGGCGTCGCACCTGCTCGACGACAGCGCGTGCCGCGTTTCGCGTTTCCTCGAACATGGCTTCATCTGCGTCCAGCGCGACGTGGCTGGTGGCGTAGGGTTCGTAGTAGCCAATGTAGCGGTCGAGTTGCGCCGCTGATCCCGCACCTACAAGCCCCATGCCGTGCAGCCAGTCAACGAGGCAGCGGCGCAAGGCCTGCGTGCCCTCAGTGTCACCGTGCACGACGACCCCAAACGCTCGGCCGGCAAGGTGTTGCGGGTAGTCCCAGCCGGCGAGTTCGAGGGCTTTGGCCTGCGCGGGTTGCTTGCCCTGGGTGGACGTCGGATCGGGATTGCCGCCGTCAGCGCAGACCAGCCGATCAATCATCAGCTTGAGCACCGAAGGTGCCGCATTCCAGTGTACGGGCGTGATGATCAGAACGCCGTGGGCGGCGGTCCAGAGTGGGTAAATTTCAGCCATCCAGTCCTGCGTCTGCCCAAGGCCGTGGTTTGGATAGCACGAGCACGGCCAATGACACAGCGGCATGGCCGTCGACACGCAACCCTTGCAAGGATGGATATTGCGTCCGTACTCGGCCGTCACGCGGCTCAGTTCAAGGGTGTCGCACTCACAGCCACTGCCGGTGATCACGGCCCGTGCTGCCTCCAGCAAACGAAAGCTTTTGGACATCTCTCCGGGACAGGTGTGCTCGCTGCGCGGCGATGCGCAGATCAGCAGGATTCGCGTCGGCGTGCGTGGGTCGCATTGGCGTGCCTGCGCTTCATCGATCGCCGCCCGTGCCTGCAACCAGTCCAGCGACAGGTCGAAGTCGGGGTCGTCGTAGCCGACGCCAGCCTTGCGCGTGCGGGGGGCCTTGCGACCCTCGATGTACGCACTCCACGCCACCTCGACCAGACGTTCCAGCGCGGTGCCTTCCGCGGCAAAAGCCGGATCGGAAAAGGCCTTGCGATAGCGCGCGGCAAATGCGTCGTGGCCGAGCTGGACATCGGGCTGCCCGCGACGAATCGCAGCCGGCTGTTCGGTGGTCCTTGTCATGCTCATTCTCCGTCGTGGTCGGCTTGAGGAGCGGCGGCGCGGCACCTGCGCCGAGGGAAAGCGGCGACGTTTCCGCGCCATCCGGGGGTCAGGCGTGTCGAGTGTCCGCGTTGGCCGGATTCCCGATAGCGCATGAAAGTGGACCGCAGCTGGACGAAGCTGATGGCGCAACGCAGTGTTCCGCGAGGGTGTCGGCCCGCGTGCGTATCGCGGCACCCGGTGCCCGGCTGAGTACCGACGTGCTCGCCCGGGACCTCTGACAACGCAGCTCTGCGCTGCCTCGATGACGGCGCTGGCTTAGCCAATAGCGGTCCGCGACTCATCTTCCATCACGATTAGCTGCTGGGCTGCGGCATGGCGTCAATCATCAGCTGCATCATCGAATGCATCATCTGCATGTGCTTTTGCATCATTGAGCGATGCATCGCCATCTCAGCCGGCATCGGCGCCTCGCCGTCGCCAGCGTTGCCCCTACCGCGCATGCCCTTCATGGCGGGCATTTTGTCCTGGGCCATCATGCCGCGCATCAGGTCCATGCCGTCCTGCATGGTTTTCATGCGCTCCGCCATCAGCGCGCTGCGCTCGGCGGGCGTTTTGGCCGCGCTCATCCTGGTGTGCATTTCGTGCATCCGATTGATGTGCTCGTCCATGCGCGCCATGGCGGCATCGCTGTCGCCCATGTTCATGGCGCCCGCCGCCTCGCTGGCCGCAGTACGGTCAGCGCTCGGATCCACAGGGGCTGCTGCATGACCGCTGGCGCTGAAAATGAGGCCGGCGGCGGCGATCAGCAAAGTTCGCATGGAAATCATGCTGTGCTCCAGTTTCGACGCGTGCTGGGGTGCTCTTTGCCGTGACAAAGCGCGTGCTGGCTGGAGTGCAGCGTCGCCGCGATCAGCCAAGGGTGACTATCTGCCTGGCAGCGGACGCGGTCTGTGCGTTGCCAAGCATTGCGACGCTGGGCGGGCTGCCAGTCCCGGACCCGCCGGGGAGCCTGTTGAACTGGCGACGCTGACGCGGGTCGACTGGTCAAACCACAGGCGATTGCTCGGCCCGTCCGGGCCTGTTCCACCGGCCCGAGCAGCGACGTTCTGCATCAACAAGCCAGCGGGCTTGCCCTTGCGGAGGTGACTCACACCAAGGGTGGCCGCGAAGCCCCGGGGGCAGTTCACCTGCATTGCGGATTCTTGATCACGCGCCCGACCTTCGATGTGCTTTTGACTCACGCGCAGGGCCAATGCGCGCTATCGAACAGACGATTCGGATCGCCGTTGCTCGTAATCCAGCGTAGCAAGCCCGCTCGCGTTGCGGCGCTGCCGGTGCTCAGCTGGAAACCAGCGGTCACTGGTCGAGACGATATCGACGAGGAGCGACACCTTGGGTCTCCCTGCTGTCCTGCCCACCAGCGAGAAAACAACATCACGCTCACCGTGAACGCCGCCAGCGACTCACGTCCTTTCTTCCCACCCGCAACCCGCAAGCGGCTGGAAACTCCGTTGCGCTGGCTTGTCAGCAGCACTCTGCTGCTGACCATTACTGCCTGCGCAGGCACCGCGAGAGAGACCATGTCAACGCCAAGCGAGCGAGCCGCCCCGACGTCGTATCCCGCGGTCGATCCTGAGCTGGGTGAGCGACTGCACCCTGAAGAGCAGGTGCTCGCGGAAGAGATCAGCCGGGTTATTGAGCGGTCGCTGCGGGAGCGATACGCGCCTGGCAACATTCAGCGCGACGCCCATCCGAAAGCCCATGGCTGCGTCCGCGCCGAGTTCCAGGTGTCTGACACGCTTCCCGTTGGCCTTTCCCACGGCGTATTCGTCCCTGGCGCACGCTATCCGGCCTGGATTCGCTTCTCCAACGGGTCGCAGGACGCAACGCGACCCGACAACCACGGGGACGTACGAGGAATGGCGATAAAACTGCACGGGCTGCCCGGCACAGCGCTGTTGGGCGAAGCCGACTGGGCACCGTCGGGGGCGACCCAGGATTTCGTCCTCATCAGCCATCCGGTTTTTTTCGCCAACGATCCGCGCCGGTACCTCGCCGTCGTAGCACGCGCCAGCGGCGACAGCGCACTCAGCAAGCTGCTTATCCCGATCAATCTTGGACTGAAGGGCGCATTGATCGCGCTGGCGACCTCGCGCAGGAAGATTGCCAATCCCGTCCAGACACGATACTGGTCGACCGTGCCGTATCAGCTGGGCCTGGGGCCGGGCCGTCAAGCGGTCAAATACTCGGTGCGAGCCTGCTCCGCCGCCGAGGATTCAATTCCTGCCAATCCTGGCCCCAACTTCCTGCGCGACGCACTCCGAACAACGCTGCAGAAGCGCGATGTCTGCATGGAGTTCCTGCTCCAGCCAAGGACCTCCCCTGCCCTGAGCGTGGAGGACTCAATGACGGAGTGGAAGGAGAGTGAAGCGCCGTTCTTCAAGGTAGCGACGATCCGCATTCCAAGCCAGGCATTCGATACGCCTGAGCAGAATGCATTCTGCGAGAACCTTTCCTTCAACCCGTGGCACGCACTACCCGAGCACAGGCCGCTCGGCAGCACCAACCGGTTGCGCAAGGTGATCTACGAAAACATCAGCAGGGTCAGGCACGAAATTCGTTGAGGGGTGCCGCTCGATCGTCCCCGGCGCCTTGAGCACCTCAATAGCGCGTTACCCGCACCCGTCGAGCGCCGTTGGCGGAAATGAGAATGGTGGTGAAGCGGTCGTACTCGTCGTCACCCATGGGCATGGGCGGCAACCCGGACAGGGCGGCCACGATCTCCGGGACCGTGTTGCTATGGCCGACTATCAGCACGGACTTGCCTCGGAAATCGGTCAGGATGCGCGTGGCCAGCGCTTCGGCGTCTGCCGCCACTGCGGACGACGCGGGGAGCTCAATCGCCTGCAGTGACGATTGGACTGCTGCGGGGGACGCAGTGAGCTGGGTGCGGCGGAACGGGCTGACGAACACCGCATCCAGCGGCACGTGCCGCAGCGCGCCGGCCAGGGACTGGGCGCGCGCCGCACCTGCATCGCTGAGGCTGGGGTCACGCGGGTCATCGGCCGACTTCTCGGCATGCCGCACCACCACGACCAGCGTATCCGCACGCGTCTGGCAGGCGGCAAGCGCAGGACACACAAGCAGCATCAGCAACAGTAGATTGCGCATCCGGGTCATGCGGGCAGCCTCGGTGGGCGCGACGGTAACACTGCTGACCTTATCGGTACCGCAGTCTCCAGACGCATGGGGAAATCTGCCGCTCCGGCGGCCGGGCGCTAGACTGCGTCGATGCATCCCGCCGCCCGCCCTGTGTACAGCTATCGAAGCGATGCGTCGGTGCCTTCCTTCGATGATCAGCGGCCGATTGCTTTCATGGACGGCAGCTGCGCGTTGTGCTGCTGGGGCGCCCGCCTCATTGACCGCCTTGACCGATCCGGCGAAATTCGAATCTGTCCGGTGCAGACACCGCTGGGCCGCAGCGTGATGCGGCACTATGGCCTGCGCGATGACGACCCCGAAACCTGGCTGCTGCTGGAGCATGGCCGCGCGCTCGGTGGCTTCGATGCGGTGGCGCGGATTGGCCACCGCAGCGGTGGCTGGGGTCACCTGCTGCGCCTGCTTCGGCTGCTGCCGGCGGCGCTGCGCGACTGGCTGTATGGCCGGGTCGCGAGCGGTCGCTACCGTTTGTTCGGTCGCGCCGAGCTGTGTCAACTGCCGGATCCGGGCCTGCGCGCACGCTTGCTGCCGTGGGTCGAATCGTGAAGGTGGTGGTGCTGGGCGGCTATGGCGTGTTCGGGGAACGGCTGGTTCGACTGCTGCGGCGTGATCGTCACCAGGTGTGGGTCGCCGGTCGCAGCCTGCAGCGGGCTGACACGCTTGCCAAGCTGGTCGGAGCGGAGGCGCTGAAGCTGGATCGAAGCGGCGATCTATCTGCCCTGCGTCACCTGCAGCCAGACGTGTTGATTGACGCGGCGGGGCCCTTCCACGCCTATGGCACGGCGCCCTATCGATTGGCCGAGGCGTGTCTGGATGCTGGCATCAACTACATGGATCTGGCCGATGACGCAGGCTTCTGCGCCGGCATTGCGACGCTCGATGCGCGTGCCCGGCAGCGCGGCTGCTACGCCTTGTCGGGCGTGTCGAGCGTACCCGCGGTCTCCTCGTCCGTTGTTGCAGAACTGGCAGCCGGCCTGACCCGCGTTGACAGCATCGACAGCGCCATCCTGCCGGGCAATCGCGCGCCCCGCGGCCGCTCGGTCATCGCCAGCATCCTCAACCAGTGTGGCGCTGCCGGCCAGCTGTGGGAAGGCAGTCGCTGGCGCCCAATGCGCGGCTGGAGCGAGCCACGCCGCTTTGCGCTGGGCACAGGCAAACCGCGATTCGGGTGGTTGCTCAAGGTGCCGGACCTGACGTTGTTCCCGTCCTTTTTTGGGGCGCACTCCGTGAGCTTCCGGGCCGGATTGGAGCTTGGCCTGATGAACCGCGGCCTGGCTGCTCTGTCCTGGCTGCGTGGACACCAGCAGTTTGATCTGCCCGACTGGGCGCAGCGCGTGGTCGGCGAACTGGCTCGGATGCTGCTGCCGTTCGGCAGCGACCGCGGTGGCATGGTGGTCGAGGTATGCGGCCCCAACGCCGCCGACCCAGACGGCCACGCGCTGAAGCGAACCTGGACGCTGCTGGCCGACGCTGGCGACGGACCCTACGTGCCGGCCATCGCGGCGCGCGCCCTGCTGCGCGGGACGCCGCCGGCAGCCGGCGCGCGTCCGTGCCTGGCCGAGCTGCCGCTGGCGGCACTGGAGTCTGCGATGAGCGATCTTGAGATCCGCTTCGTGCGCGGAACGGTGCCGATCATCCCGCTTATCGAGCAGCTGCCGGGCGTCGACAGCGGGGCGCTTGCTACCGAAGTGCGTTCCGCCCATCGCGTCTGCGGCACGCGCCTGTTCGTCGGCGCAGCCGACATTGAGCGCGGCAACGGACTCATGGCAAGGATGATCGCGACCGCGTTCGGATTCCCTCCGGCCGGAACCGGCGTTCCGGTGGAGGTGGTCAAACAGCGCACAGCGGAGGGAGAACGATGGGAGCGCAACTTTGCCGGACGCCGCTTTCGCTCCCATCTTTCGGCTCGTGCCGGCCGAATCATCGAACGCTTCGGACCGTTTCGCTTTGTACTCGGGCTGCAGGTGCAGAACGGCGCCCTGCACTTTCCTGTCCTGTCAGGCTCGCTGTTCGGGCTGCCGCTGCCGCGCCTGTTGCTGCCGCGCAGCGTCAGCCGCGAGTACGCGCTCGCGGGTCGGTTTCATTTTGACGTCGCGCTGTACTCGCCGCTGGGCGGGCTGGTGGTTCGTTACCGCGGGACGCTGCACGATCCGGCACCGCCAGCGTCAGCGGTGTGACCCCCGAAGCCGGCGCAATCGCCGCCGCCGCGTCTGTCTATCCAGCAATGAAGAACGCCAGCTTGTTGCCGTCGAGATCACGGCAGTAGCCGGCGTAGAAACCCTCGCCACGCGGGCCGGCGGCGCCCTCATCGGTCGCGCCAAGCGCAAGCGCCTTGCGATACATGGCATCAACTTTGGCGGTTGAATCCATGGCCAAGGCGACCATGCTGCCGTTGCCATGCGTTGCCGGCTGGCCGTCGAATGGCTTGATCACGCCAAGCGCGGGCTGATTGGGGCTGACCGCCCATGCAACAAAGGTGGCCGCTTCCATGTAGCGGGTCGCACCCAGCTCAGCCAGCAGCGCATCGTAGAAAGCCGCCGCGCGGGAAAGATCGTTGGTGCCAAGCGTGACGTAGCCGATCATCGATGCGTTCCTTGTGGGGTCGACGGCAACCGCAGGCGTTGCGGTGGGTCATGCTGGCACAGACGCGCTGCTTTTTTTTGCGGTCAACCGCGCAGTTGCGCGACAAACTCAGGCGATTCAGCAGCGCGCCCAGCCCTGAGCAATGCTGTCGGACGGCCGGCGTGACCTTTGACACTCGCTCCCGTGCGACCGCCCGAGCAGGCTGGCCGGTGACACTATGAAGGTGCAGTTGCCACGCGCCGCCACCCTACCCGGAGTTCCATTACGTGCAGTCCAGATCGCTTCGCCGCCTGACCCTCAGTATTGCAATCGTTACCGCTCTTGCCGCCTGCAGCCCGCCGCCGCCAGTCAATCCGCCTGCAGCTGCTGTCGATACGGCGCCCGCTCCCGCTGCACCGGCTATCCGCGTTGACGACAGCAAGCTCACGCCGCTGTCGTTTCTGACCGCAAGCGACATCGCCAGCGATGTGCCGGCGTGCGTCGACTTTGCCGGGCGGGTCAACAGCACCTGGCTGGCCGCCAATCCGGTGCCGGCGGATCGAACCTCCTGGGGCAGCTTTGACGCGCTCAGCGAACGCTCGCGGGACGTCCAGCGCCAGCTGGTCGAGAGCGCGGCAGCGCTTCCCGACGCCAGCGGCGTAGAAAGGCTGATCGGCGACATCTGGGCTACCGGGATCAATGAGGCGGCCATCGAGGCGGCGGGCCTGGCGCCGATCCAGGCCGAGCTGGATGCCATCGCCGCTTTGACCGACGGTCCGTCGGTGGCCGACAGGCTGCGCAAGAGCTTTGCCGCCGGCGAGGGCTTCCTGTTTGGATTCGGTCCGGAGGCCGACTTCAAGGACTCGTCGATGAACCTCGCCTACGCCGTGCAGGGCGGGCTGGGACTGCCTGATCGCGACTACTACAGCGGCGACCGCGAGGACTACAAAACTGCCCGGGCCAACTATCTGGCGCATATCGAGGCGATGCTCACGCTTGCTGGAGCACCGGCCGACGACGCGGCCAGACAGGCGCAGGCCGTGCTCGCCTTCGAAACACGGCTGGCCAAGGCCTCACTGTCCAGCGAAGAGCTGTCGCGCGATATTTCCAAGTACTACAACCCGGTCAGCATCGAGCAGGCCGACGCAATCAGCCCCAACTTTCCGTGGTCGAGCTTTTTTGACGCTCAGGGGGTGGCGCGACCGGTGATGTTTTCGCTGGCCCAGCCGGACTTCCATAAAGAGGTCAGCGCGATGCTGGCGGACACGGCGGTCGGCGACTGGAAGGCCTACCTGCGCTTCCACACCATCGACAGCGCCTCGCCGTACCTGCCCGACGCCTACGTGCAGCAGAACTTCACCTTCTACAGCAAGCAGCTGCGCGGGCAGTCGGAAATCGAGCCGCGCTGGAAACGCGTGCTGGGTGCGATCAACGGCAGCGTTGGCGAAGCGCTGGGGCAGATTTACGTGCAGCACGCGTTTCCGCCCGAGTCCAAGGCCAAGATGGAGGCGCTGGTGCAGAACCTGCGCAACGCGCTCAAACCGCGGCTGGAGAATCTCGAATGGATGAGCGCCGAGACCAAGGCCAAGGCGCTCGAAAAATGGGCCTCGTTCACGCCCAAGATCGGCTATCCCGACCGCTGGCGCGACTGGTCCGGCCTCAGCACATCGCGTGACAGCTACGCCGGCAATCTGTTGGCTGCCAATGCGTTCAACTACCAGTGGGCGCTGGGCAAGATCGGCAAGCCGGTTGATCGCAGCGAATGGGGCATGTCGCCGCAGACGGTGAACGCGTCCTACAACCCGCTGGCCAACGAGATCACCTTCCCCGCCGCCATCCTGCAGCCGCCATTCTTTGATCCGAATGCCGACCCGGCCCTCAACTATGGCGGCATCGGCGCCGTGATCGGTCACGAGATCATCCATGGCTATGACGATCAGGGCAGCCGCTTCGACGCCAAGGGCACCTTTTCCGACTGGTGGACCGCCGCCGATCGCAAGGGCTTCGAGGACCGCACCGGCAAGCTCATCGCCCAGTTCGACGGCTACGAATCCATCGAAGGGATCCATGTCAACGGCAAGCTCACCCTGGGCGAGAACATCGCCGATCTGGGCGGCCTGGCGGTTGCGTACGACGCCCTGCAGGCGGCGCTGGCGAGCGATCCGGCAAGCAATCGCGAGATCGACGGACACACCCAGGCGCAGCGCTTCTTCATGAACTGGGCGGTGGTGTGGCGGCGCAACTTCAAGCCCGAAGAGCTGAAGGTGCGGCTGACCACCGATCCGCATGCACCGGCGAACTTCCGCGCGATCGGCGCACCGTCGAATCTGCCGGCCTTCGCCGAGGCATTCGGCTGCCAATCGGGCGACGCCATGGTCCGTGAGGGGGACAGTCGCGTCGTCATCTGGTAGCCGATTGCGGACGGCGAAGTGTTGGCGAGCCGCCCTCCCGGCGTGCGTTTTTTTTGAACACTCGGGCCGCGCAGACGGATGTGCAGCCCGGCCGACCTAACCCGCATGTTTCATGAATTCGCGCGATGGCGTGTGAGATTCATGAAACGTGCCGGCTAAGTCCGACAGGCTGCTAGCGATCGACGCAAGGTTGCGAGCAGCAGCGTCGGCAAGCAGATAGCATCGGAGCCGATGAGTCGTCCGCCCAAAGCGCGCCCAGCTGTCATTGGCTCAACCGACGCCCGCCGCACTGAGCCGGCGGGCCTGCATCCGCGCAACCGCCATCAGGGACGCTATGACTTCCAGCGTTTGACTGCATGCCACGCGCCGCTGCGGGCGTGGTTGATCCGCACCCCCGACGGCCAGCCGAGCCTCGATTTCAGTCAACCGCTGGCGGTACGCTGTCTCAACCGCGCACTGCTCCAGCTGCATTACGGCATCACGCACTGGGACTTTCCGGACGGCTACCTGTGCCCGCCGATACCCGGGCGTGCCGACTATGTGCATGGACTGGCCGATCTGCTCGCCTCCTGCAATGGGAACGCGATCCCGCAAGGTCCGGGCGTGGTCGTGCTCGACATCGGCGTCGGCGCCAGCTGCATCTATCCGCTGCTGGGCCAGAGCGAGTACGGCTGGCGTTTTCTGGGCGTCGACAACGACCCGGTCGCGCTGTCGTCAGCCCGCGCCATTGTTGCGGCCAACCCCAGCTTGGGCAACACCATTGGACTGCGCATGCAGCCGGGGCGCGATGGCATTTTCACTGGGCTGCTGGAGAGCGCCGAGCGCTTTGATCTGAGCATGTGCAATCCGCCATTTCACGCATCGGCGGCGGCCGCTGCGCAGGGTACGGCGCGCAAGTGGCAAAACCTTGGCAAGGCGGTGACGGCGCGTGCTGGTCGAGATCTGAATTTCGGCGGCCGGCCCAGCGAGCTGAGCTGCAGCGGCGGCGAAGCCGGTTTCGTGCGCCGAATGATCGATGAGAGTTGCGCGGTGGGGGGCCAGGTGCTCTGGTTTACCAGTTTGGTTTCCAAAGCCTCCAACCTGCCCGCAATCCGACAGAGACTCCGGGCCAACGGAGCGACCGACCTGCGTGTCGTTGCCATGGCGCAGGGCCAGAAGCGCAGTCGCTTTGTGGCGTGGACGTTCCAGGACCGCGCACAGCGCGAAGCCTGGCGCCAACGCTGGCACGCGGGTCAACCGGTCGGGTGCGTATCGGACGGTGCGGTGCCATCGGGCGCACCGGTGCCATCGGGCGATGCGGTGCGTCCGAGACGCACCCGACGGGCGTGATCCGCTTGCGGGGCCGCGGGACGCTGCATTCAGGCGCGTTGGCACATAGTCGCGCTCACTTGTTCGCGAGCGCCCTGCCATGTCCCTCAGTCGATTCAGCACCTTTGCGTTTGTCGTGGCGCCGCTGCTGCTGGTCAGCCCGCTTGCACAAGCCGAGCAAGCCGCTGAGCAAACTTTGCTTCGTGCCCAAGTCCTGCTGGATCGCGCGCACTTCTCCCCCGGCGAGATTGACGGCCGCAGCGGCTCCAACTTCAAGGCGGCGCTGACCGGCTTTCAGCGCAGCCGCGGACTGTCGGCGGATGGCCAGCTCGGGCCGCAGAGCTGGGCGGCGCTGGAGCTGGGCGCTGTGCCAACGCTGGCCGAATACGCGCTCGTCGATGCGGATCTGGAGGGGCCTTTTGTCGAGCTGCCCGAGGACATGGTCGAGCGCTCCAAGCTGCCGTCACTGGGGTATACCTCGATCGAGGAGGCGCTCGGCGAGCGCTTCCACATGAGTCCGAAGCTGCTGCGCACGCTCAACCCGCAGGCGCCGCTGGATGTTTCCGGCACGCGGATCAAGGTGCCCAATGTGGCCGACGCGACTGCGCCGGTGGGTGCGGCTCGCGTGGTGGTGGATCGCTCTGACCGAACTCTGATGCTCGAGGATGCGGACGGAATGGTGATCGCCCAGTTCCCCTCATCCACCGGAAGCGAGAACGATCCTCTGCCCGTCGGGGATTGGAAGATCGACAGCATCGCGGAGAATCCGGTCTTCTACTACAACCCGGATCTGTTCTGGGATGCCGATCCGTCGCACAGCAAGGCACAGCTGCCGCCCGGCGCAAACAATCCCGTCGGCTTGGTCTGGATCGACCTGTCCAAGGAGCATTACGGCATCCACGGTACGCCGGAGCCTTCCAGAGTCGGTAAGACCGAGTCGCACGGATGTATCCGGGTCACCAACTGGACCGCCGAGCTGCTGGCGAAGGCAGTGAAGGCCGGGATGCCGGTGCGGCTGCAGGAGTAGCCGGTGCGGCGACGCGGTTCGCGCAGCGGGTGGTTGCCGACATTCCTGTTCGGCATGCTGTGCGGCGCTGCGCTCCTGTGGCTGACGTTGCAGTATCGGTCCGCGCAGCTGCCAGAGACGCAAAGCCCAGGCCAACCAACGCCCAGCGTCGCTCCGCCTGTTCGAAGTGAGCCGGCCAGACAGCCCAGCAGTCAGTCGGAGCCCGCCGGCACCCCGTTTCCGCTGCCTTCGTTGCCGCCTGACAGGGAATCGCAGGCGTCCTCCGACAGCGGCTCCTCCACCGCATCCCTGGACGGCACGCCTTCCCGACCGGCAGCCGAAGGGGTGCCCGATGTGACGCCGCCAGCGCAGCTGCTGCTGCCGGTCGGGGGTGTGCGACCCGAACAGCTGCAGGACACCTTCACCGATGCCAGAAGCGAAGGCCGCAGCCACGATGCGATCGACATCATGGCAGCCACCGGCACGCCGGTGCTGGCCGTTGATGACGGCACCATCGTCAAGCTGTTCACGAGCAAGCCAGGGGGTTACACCATCTACCAGTTCGACCCCAGCACCCGCTGGGCCTACTACTACGCCCACTTGGACCGCTATGCCGAAGGTCTACACGAGGGTCAGGCGGTCGCGCGTGGCGACCTGATCGGCTACGTGGGCTTCAGTGGCAACGCCAACCCCGCGGCTCCGCACCTGCACTTCGGGATATTCCTGCTGGGGCCGGAGAAAAACTGGTGGCAGGGCACGCCGATCAATCCCTATGCGGCGCTCGGCGGTCGCTGATCACAGCCGGTGGCATCGCGCCGCGGCTGCGGAACGGACCAGGCTTCCGGGCGCGACGGCTCACGCAGCAGTCGCTTGTTGCGCCCGCTGCTTCGTGTCAGCGTGCGGGCACTGCTGAGCGCGACGCCGCGGGTCGCGAAGCGCCTTTCTCATCGTTCGGACGGTCGGCATGGTGATCATGAATCGTTGGCTGCGGATACTGCGCCGGAATCCCTCGGCCCTGCTGCTGGCGGCGCAGTTGCTGAGTCTGCTGATGTTTCCGCTGTTTGACGACACCCAGAGTCAGCGGGTGCTGTTCAGTGCCTTTGCACTGGTAGTCGTGCCCCTGGCCGTTTGGGTGGTAAGCCGGAGCAAAGCCGCCAACTGGATTGCCTGGCTATTGGCGCTGCCGGCGATGCTTCTGGCCGGCAGCGCGATCGCCTTCGACCTCCCCGACCTGATCACCTGGTCCGCCATGCTGGAGGCGGCGCTGTATTTCTACGCGGCGGGCAGCCTGATCGCCTACATGCTTGGCGATCATCGGGTCACTACCGATGAGCTGTTCGCCTCGGCCGCCACTTTCACCCTTCTGGCGTGGGGTTTTGCCTACACCTACTACGTCTGTCAATCCTGGTATCCAGGCAGCTTCGCCGGCGCGGTGGAACCCGAGCGCCCGCGCCAGTGGCTCGAGCTGCTCTTTCTGAGCTTTTCGACGCTCTCTGGCGTCGGCAACGGCGACATTATTCCAGTGGCGTCGGAAGCACGGGTGCTGGTGATGCTGGAGCAGGTGGCCGGCGTGGGATACATCGCCACCGTTGTCTCGCGATTGATCGGCTTGACTATCGTGCGCGGCCGTGCTGGCTGACCGCGATCAGCGGGTGTCACCTGAGCCCGGCATTGCGCTCATCGGCTGCACCGCGTTTGCTGCCGAGATCTCCCGCGCGATCGCCGGCGCTGACCGGGTAGTGAACGGCGCCGGCAATCGCGCTCCGAGGGCGGCGACCTTCAGCATGCATGGCCTATGCTGACGGCATGATTGCTGCGCTCCTCCGCCCTTGTCTTCTCGCGGCCCTGCTTGGTCCGCTCGTCGCCGCTGCAGCCGGGCCGCCCAGTCTGGCCGAACAGCTATCGGTGCTGGCCCCAAGCGCAGACCCGGTCGTGCTTGCGTTGGCACTCGAGGCCCGCCGCTGCGCCCAGAGCAAGGGCCTGGTGCGGGACAGCGAGCGGCTGGCGGTGATTGACTACGACCGTCCCTCCACCGAGCCGCGCCTGTGGGTGTTCAATCTGGAGGTGCCGGAACTGCTGTTTGCCGAGCACGTTGCGCATGGCCGCGGCAGCGGCGACAACCATGCTCGCGCCTTCTCCAACGAGGAAGGCACGCACCAAAGCAGCCTGGGTCTGTTCGCTGCAGCGGAAACGTACCAAGGGGCCAATGGCTATTCGCTGCGCCTGGACGGCCTGGAACCGGGCATTAATGATCAGGCGCGGGAGCGCGCCATCGTCATGCATGGTGCGCCCTACGTCGATCCACTGCAGGCGCTGCGGCAGGGCCGACTGGGGCGCAGCTACGGCTGTCCGGCGGTGCGCCCGAGCGTAGCCAAACCGCTGATCGACACCTTGAGTGACGGGCAGCTGGTGTTCGCCTACCACTCCGATCCGCAGTGGCAGCAGCAGTCCGCGCTTATCAACTGCAGCCCGTCAAAGGGCAGCAGCCAGGCGCTGCGGACGCGACCGACGACCAGCCGGTGATGCGCACACGAGGGCCAGCCGGGCGTCCGGCGCGCGGGGGTCAGCATGCTTCGTAGCAACGCTTGGCGAGTCGCCATCGCCCTCTTCCTGGGCTTGCTCGCTGCCGCGCCGATAGCGCACGCCGATGACGAACCGGATTTGACGCAGCTCTACGGCCGGATCCAGATTGTGTCCACGTTTGCCGACTACAAGGTGACGGTGGTCGAACACTTCGCCGACCTGCACGTGCAGCGGGTTGATCACTTCCCGGACAAACCCGGTCGCTGGCAAATGGTTGACAACTTTCCGGACTACACCATCCAGCTGGTCGACGCGTTTCCTGACTTCACGATCACCTACGTCGAACACTTTCCGGGACCGCAGTAGGTGAGTCCACGGCGAATCCAGTCGCGAGTGGCCCATTGGGACGCTCGCAGCGGCGTGCGAGACGCCGCGCTCTGGCTGGGAGTCTCGCTGCTGGCCGCCTGCGCGGCGCCGCCCGTGCGCTCGCCGCCGCAGCGCTCACCGGCTGAAATCCAGGCACAACTGGTGCAACTTCTGCCTCCGGCAACCCGTGATCGGCAGGGCTGGGCAGTCGACATCCAGGCGGCTTTCGCTCTGCTCGGCGTGCCCCCGAGCACCGAGAATCTGTGCGCGGCCCTTGCCGTGACCGAGCAGGAGTCGACCTTCACCGCTGACCCCGAAGTGCCCGGACTGGCCAGCATTGCGCGCGGCGAGATCGACCGCCGGGCGGCGCGGCTGAAGATTCCCCAGCTGCTGGTTCGGGCCGCGCTGGGTCTGCCCTCCTCCACCGGCAAGAGCTATGGCGAGCGCCTGACAGCGGTCAGAACCGAACGGCAGCTCAGTCTGATGTTCGAGGACTTCATCGACAAGGTGCCACTAGGCCAGCGACTGTTCAGCGATGCCAACCCGGTCCGAACCGGCGGACCGATGCAGGTCAGCGTCGCGTTCGCCCAGCAGCACGCTGCGGAAAATGGCTATCCCTACGCCACTGAGGGTTCCATCAGGAACGAGGTATTCACGCGTCGCGGCGGCATGTACTTCGGAATCGCGCACCTGCTTGACTATCCCAACAGCTACGAACGCCATCTTTACCGCTACGCCGACTTCAACGCCGGCTGGTATGCCAGCCGCAACGCGGCATTTCAGGCAGCCGTGACGGTGGCCTCGGGCATACCGCTTGCGCTCGACGGAGACCTGATCCTGCATGCGACCAAGCGCGGCCAGAGTCGGGTCGGCGCGACTGAATCGGCGGTGCGCACCCTGGCGGTGCAGATCGACCTGAGCGACGCCGCAATCCGCCGCGCGTTGGAACGCGGAGATCGCCACGACTTCGAGCAGACGGCGCTGTACACGCGGGTCTTCGCGCTCGCCGAGCAGTCAAAGGGCGCGACCCTGCCGCGAGCGGTCATGCCCAACATCGTCCTGCAAAGCCCCAAGATAACCCGCGTGCTGACCACCGAGTGGTTCGCCACGCGCGTCGAGCAGCGCTATCGCCGCTGCATCAACAAAGCCTATTCAGGCTGAGCCATCAACGAAGCGGGCGGCACGCGGCGCTCGCCGCCGAGTGACGCTCGCCGCTGCTCCCGACAACCCGCCGAGAGCCGCTTCAATGCTGATCGCTCAGGCGGTCAACCACGCCATCACATGGTCTGGTGCGCGAACAGGGGTTCAGGCACGCTCAGCGGGCGTGCGCTTGATCCTGCCCGCTCCTGCCGCTGGCGACGACTTGGCCTTTGCAGGCTTGCCTGCCGCCGCGTCGGCGTCGGCCTCGGCGCTGCCCCGCAGGCGCCTGACTTTGTCGGGCTTGGCTTTATCGGGCTTGGCTTTATCGGGCTTGGCTTTGTCGGGCTTGGCTGCGTCGGGCTTGGCTTTGTCGGGCTCGGACTTGACTGTCGAGGTGCGCTTTGACGTGCGCTTGGGCGTCGACGTCACTGCGCGGCTGTGGGTCGAAGGTTGCTGCTCAGGCGCATCATTCTCGATGGTCACCTCGCCGGCAAACAGCGCCATTGCTGCATCGGCGACGCGCCCGGTATCGACGTACACATAGCCGGCCACGCCAAGTGCTCCCACCGCCGGCAGCCAGCGGGAAAACATCCGACCCACGCTGCGCTGCGCCACGCGAATCGCAATCTTGTTGACGATCGCGTACAGCGCAGGAAGCGGCGCCCGCCGCACCAGATAGCGCTGGCCGACGCGGATCACCAGATCCTGGATCGCTTTGGCCGCGGTATGGCTGAACAGGCAGTACAGCATCTGCTCGCGGTCCAGCTGCGCGTGCTTGCCGTGCACGCCAGCGATGTCGGACACCATCTGCGCCTGGATCTTCCAGACGGCATACAGCTCGGGCGCTATCGTGAGCCAACCGAGCGGGCCGGGCGGCAGCGCCAGTGCCCCGGCGGCGGATGCGGATTTGACGGCGGCGCGGCGCGCGATCCGACGCGCACTGACAGCCGGCTGGTCGCTCCTCACTTCCTGCGTCGGCGGTATGCTCGCCAGCAGATCGAGCAGCCGGTCAACCAGACCCGGCTGGGCGCTGATGCGCTTAGCGAAAATCTCACGCGTGGACTGCTTGGCCATGATGGCTCCTCCGTTGGGATGCATTCATCGTCGCTTCAAGAGGACAACTGTGACCTGAACAAAGCACTGACCTGTGCGGCACGCCGCCGCCATGCCCAAACTACCCAATGTTCGAATGCTCAACCTCAGCGGCCGAGCCACCGTTGCGCCTGGTGCTTGATACCAACGTCTGGCTCGACCTGCTGCTGTTCAACGACCCGCGCTGCGCGGCAATCCGATTGGCGCTTCAATCGGGTCGCGCCCTGGCGCTGACCAATGCGGCTTGCCGTAACGAGTGGCTGCGGGTGCTGGCTTACCCAACTCTGCGCTTGGAGGTGGCGCACGCCCAGTCGCTGCGCCAGCGGTTTGACCGCCTCGCCGTGTCAACCGACCGCGCCGTGCGGCCGCAGCCCTGGCCGCAGCTGCCGCGCTGTCGCGACCCGGACGATCAGAAATTCCTGGAACTCGCCTGCACCAGCAAAGCGGACTGGCTGCTGAGCCGCGACCGAGAGCTGCTGCGCCTGGCGCGTCGCATGCATCGCGTCGGACTGTTTGGCATTGGCCGCCCGGAAGCTCTGTGCATCGCCGACCCGCACCCGGGCAAGCAGCTGATCGCCGGCATCGACCGGGCACACGTGGTTGCCGCGCGGCACTGTCAGCCGTGAAGCATGTCCTGTTCATCTGCAGCCGAAATCGCCTTCGCAGCCCAACGGCGGAGCAGGTCTTCGCTGACTGGCCGGGCATCGAAACCGCGTCGGCCGGACTGGCGCCCGACGCAGACTGCCCGGTCACGCCGGATCTGTTGGCCTGGGCCGATCTGATCTTCGTCATGGAAGGCAGACACCGCTCGAAGCTCTCGGCGTCGTTCAAGCGCAGCTTGGCTGCGAAGCGGATCATCTGCCTCGACATCCCCGACACCTTCGACGTCATGCAGCCGGAGCGGGTGGCACTGCTGGAAGCGCGCGTCAGCCGCCACCTTCGCGGCGCCTGACCGCAATAGATCTCGCACCACTCTCAGCCGTCAGCAAACGCCAGCGTTGCCTTCACTGCCCGGCGCCACCCGGCGAGCAGCGCATCGCGCTGCGCGGCGGGCATGTTCGGCTCGAAGGTGCGCTGGTTCTGCCGGTGGCCGGCAAAGTGCTCGCGGCTGTCCCAGAACCCTACCGCCAAGCCCGCCAATCCTGCTGCCCCAAGGGCGGTGGTTTCGCTGATCGCAGCGCGCTGCAGCGGGGTGTCCAGCAGGTCGGACTGGAACTGCGCCAGAAAGTCGTTGCTGATCGCGCCGCCATCGGCTCTCAGCACGCTGAATGGAATGCCGGCATCGGCCCGCATCGCGTTGAGCAGATCGCACGTTTGATAGGCCAGCGACTCGAGCACCGCGCGCACGATGTGGGCGCGGCCGGTGCCGCGGGTCAGCCCGAACATGGCGCCGCGTGCGTCACTGCGCCAGTGGGGTGCGCCAAGTCCGACCAACGCCGGCACCACATAGACGCCCTCAGCCGACTCGACCTGTTCGGCCCAGACCTGCGACTCGCTGGCGTGCGCAATCAACTGCAGGCCGTCGCGCAGCCACTGCACGGCAGCGCCGCCGATGTAGACGCTGCCTTCCAGCGCGTACTCGACCTTGCCGCCGATGTCCCAGGCGACCGTGGTAAGCAGACCGTGCTGCGAGGTGACCGCCTGCGCTCCGGTGTTCATCAGCAGGAAGCAGCCGGTGCCGTACGTGGCTTTGGCCATACCGGGCGCAAAGCAGCATTGTCCAAACAGCGCTGCCTGCTGGTCGCCGGCCATCCCGCTGATCGGCACCCGTGCACCCAGCCAGCCGGCATCGGTGTGGGCGTAGACCTCGCTGCTCGAACGCACGTCGGGCAACAGCGCTGGCGGCACCTTGAGCATCTCCAGCAGATCCGGGCACCAGCGGCGGCGGTGGATGTCGAACATCAGCGTTCGGGAGGCGTTGCTGACGTCGGTGGCATGGCAGCGACGCTCCGACAGGTGCCACAGGAGCCAGCTGTCGATGGTGCCAAACAGCAGGTCGCCGCATTCCGCACGGGCGCGAGCGCCGTCGACGTGATCGAGCAGCCAGCTCACCTTGGTGCCCGAAAAATAGGCATCGATGAGCAGGCCGGTGCGCTCCCGGACCTGCGCCGAATACCCCTCGCCCACCAGTCGCTCGCAGATGGCGCTGGACTGGCGCGACTGCCAGACGATCGCGTTGTGGATCGGCTCACCGGTACGTCGATCCCACACCACGGTGGTTTCGCGCTGGTTGGTGATGCCGATGCCCGCCAGCTGCCGCGCGCTGACGTCGGCGTCCGTGAGAACGTCGGCTACGGTGGCCCTTACGCTGGTGAGGATCTCGCGCGGATCGTGCTCGACCCAACCCGGCTGCGGGAAGATCTGCCGGAACTCGCGCTGGGCGACCGCCACGACACTGCCCAGCTGATCAAACAGCAGCGCCCGCGAGCTGGTGGTGCCCTGATCGATGGCCAGCATGTAGCGCGCCGACATCCCTGGCCCGCCCTATTCGCTCACCGTCATGAGACGCGGATCGGTCGTGGGTCGTTCACGCTGGGCCAAGGCCCGCTCCGGCGGCCCAAACAGCTGGACCAGCGCCGCCCGCACGCCGCCGGCGCGAGCCGCATCACGGAACATCGCCAGCCATTCGTGAAAGGTCAACCGGATCGGATTGTGGCTGCGCACCTGGCCGATGATGCCGTAGACACAGGGCACGGCCGGATCTTCCTCGACAAAGGTACCGAACAGCTTGTCCCAGATGATCAGCACCCCGGCGTAGTTGCGGTCGATGTACTCGGGGTTGCGCGCGTGGTGCACCCGATGATGCGAGGGCGTGTTGAACACCCGTTCAAGCCAGCCCAGCGTGCCGACCGCCTGGGTGTGTACGAAGAACTGGAAGCCGAGGTTGATCGCCACTACCGCGACGATGTGGACCGGATCAAAGCCCAGCCAAGCCAGCGGCAGCCAGAACAGCCACATGCCCGACACCGGATAGGTGAGGCTCTGCCGAAAGGCGGTCGACAGGTTCAGTCGCTCGGAGGAATGGTGCGTGACGTGCGACGCCCACATCCAGCGGACCCGGTGGTGTGCGCGATGGAACCAGTAATAGAAGAAATCCTGCGCCACAAACAGCGCGGCGATGGTCCACACCGACGCCGGTGCGAGTTCAACCACGCGGTACTGGTGAACCCAGTAGAACAGCCCGATCACCAGCAGCCAGGCCAGCGCATCCGCAGCCTGATGCAGCAGCGCCAGACCGGCGTTGGAGAGGGTGTCGGCCCAGCTGTACATCGCCGGCTGGCGCCGACGCCAGTACCACGCCTCCAGGCCAATCAGCCCCAGAAATACCGGCGCCATCGCCAGCAGAATCCACTGTTCCATCAGGAATGCACCGGCGGGCGGCGCAGCAGCTCATCCATGGCGGCGAGACAGCGTCGCATCGCGCCACCCATGAATACGCGCAGCAGCGGCGCGGCCAGCGGCCAGGCGAGCACCCCGGTCAGATCAAAGCGGTAATGCCAGCGCACGCAGGTGGCGTCGACAGCGGGCGTAAAGGTCCAGTCCGCATGCCCGGCTTTCACCAGCCACGAGAACGGCGCACGCAGGCCGCTGAGCGTGTAGGCGTGCCGATACGGCGGATCGAGCGTCGTGATCCGCTCCAGCGGCCGCGAGCCATCGCTATTCAGCAGCTCACGGGTGCTGCCCGGCGCCGGCGCTGCGTGCAGGGTGATGCTGCGAATCGACGGGATCGGGCCATAGCCTCGAAAGGTGGCGGGAAATCGCAGTGGATCGAGCCCCAGCGCGAATACCGCCTCGGCAGCGACCTCAAACCTGTGTTCAGCGCGGACGTCGACGTGCATGCCCGAAGTCTGGCGACAGTGCGAGCCGGCGTCCAGAGCCTTCGCGCAGGGTTGTGTATGCAACAGCGAAGCAGCCGGTCGGAAGCACTGAACCGGCACGCATTTGTATCTTGCTTCGCCCCAGATTCTGCGGACGAGCAGTCCGGGCCGGTCAGCCGTCGTCGGGCAGCGGTGCGACCAGCGGGAGATCCAGCTCGAAGCGCGTGCCCTCGCCTTCCCAGCTCTGCGCGTGAACGCTGCCGCCAAGTTTCTCGGTGACCAGATTGAACACGATATGCAGGCCCAGTCCGGTGCCGCCATGACCGCGGCGAGTGGTGAAGAAGGGCTCGAAGACGCGCGGCAAGTGGTCGGCCGCTATACCCGCGCCGTCGTCGGAGAACGTGAGCCGCAAACGGCTGCCGCCCTGCACTTCCATCGTCAGCCGCATGTGTCCGGGCCGACCGCCGGCAAAGGCGTGGGTCAAGGCGTTCTGGACCAGGTTGGTGATCACCTGCCCGAGCGCGCCGGGAAAGCTGTCCAGTTCGATGCGCTCGTCGCAGTGCACCTCAAGCGCAACCGGGAGATGCTTCCACAGCAGCTCCAGGCTGGGCAGCAGCTCGGCCGTGAAGGCGTCAAGCAGGAAGCGGCGGCGACCGTCCGAGGTGCGATCCACTGCGACATGCTTGAAGGTGCGGACCAGCTCTGCGGCACGCTGCAGGTTGCGCCCGACCATCCGCAGCGCCTCGTCGGCAAACCCGAAGTGCTGCTCCAGCTGACTGCGCTGCAGCTGACCGGACTCGAAGTGACGCTGCAGGCTTTGCGTCTCAACGGCCAAACCGCTGGTCGCAGTGATGGCGATACCCAGCGGCGTGTTGACCTCATGCGCCACACCGGCCACCAGCTGGCCCAGCGCCGCCATCTTCTCCGCGTTGACCAGCTCTCGCTGGGTGTCGCGCAGGCGCTGCAGGGTTTCTGTCAGTTCGGCGTTGCTGCTGCGCAATGTGTCCTGCGCCTGCTTGCGTTCCAGACCGTTGGCAATGTGCACCGAAACGAAACTGAGCAGCGCCTGATCGGCTGCGCTGTAAAGCACGCCGTCGGTGTAACTCTGTACGACCACCACACCGACGGTGCGGTCAGCCGGTCGCAGCGG
>JBBRBN010000068.1:0-21543 GCA_038205755.1 Lysobacterales bacterium
AACATCGCAAGGTGCGGGAGCATCGCGAGGTCGGGAACATCGCGAGGTCGGGAGCGTCGCGAGGTCGGGAGCATCGCGAGGTCGGGACCATCGCGAGGTGCGGGAGCATCTCGAGGTGCGGGAACATCGCGAGGTGAGGGAGCATCTCGAGGTGCGGGAACATCGCGAGGTCGGGAACATCGCGAGGTGCGGGAACATCGCAAGGTGCGGGAGCATCGCGAGTTGCGGGAGCGTCGGGTCGCGTACGGCTTCTGTAGAGCGGAGCTTGCTCCGCTGCAGCCCCGGCTCAGTGCCCGGCGCCGACCTGCGCGTCCGGCTTGACCGCGAGAATCTCGGCCATGAACGCCGCGCGGATGCGTTCGAGCGCCTCCGGCGTATGTCCCTCGAAGCGCAGAACCAGTACCGGCGTGGTGTTGGAGGCGCGCACCAGGCCGAAACCATCGTCGTATTCGGCGCGCAGGCCATCGATGGTGATGACCTCATTGGCACCCTCGAAGCGTGCGCGCTGGCGCAGCTGTTGGATCACCGCGTGGTGCTCACCCTCGGCGCAGGGGATGTTGAGCTCGGGCGTGCTGAAGCTGGTCGGCAGCGCGTCCAGCACGGCGCTTGGGTCGGCTGAGCGGCTGAGAATCTCAAGCAGCCGGCCCGCCGTATAGGTCGCATCGTCGAAGCCATACCAGCGCTCGGCGAAAAAAATGTGGCCGCTCATCTCGCCGGCCAGCGGCGCGCCGGTTTCCTTCAGCTTGGCCTTGATCAGCGAATGGCCGGTCTTGAACATCACCGGCACCCCACCGGCCTCGCGGATCGCGACCGCCAGCCGCTGGCTGCATTTGACGTCGAAGATGATCTGCCCGCCCGGCACGCGCGACAGCACGTCGCGGGCGAACAGAATGATCTGACGGTCGGGAAAGATATTGGTGCCATCGCGGGTCACCAGGCCCAGTCGATCACCGTCGCCATCAAAGGCCAGCCCCAGCTCGGCGCCGTGCTGAGCGACCGCTGCGATGAGGTCGACCAGGTTCTCCGGCTTGGACGGATCCGGGTGATGGTTGGGGAAGTCGCCGTCGACGTCGGAGTACAGCTCGATCACCTCGCAGCCGAGCGCCCGCAGGATGCCGGGAGCGGAGGCGCCGGGAATGCCGTTGCCGGAATCGACAACGATCTTCATCGGGCGACTCAGATGGCAGTCGCTGACGATGCGCCGGGTGTACTCGTCCAGGACTTCCAGCGTCGATAGCCCGCCGGCGCCGCCGGCGTAAGTTTCCGACTCGATGCGCTGGCGCAGGCCCTGGATGTCGTCGCCATGGATCGCGCGTCCGGCCAGCACCATCTTGAAGCCGTTGTAGTCCTTGGGGTTGTGGCTGCCGGTGATCTGAATGCCGCTGCGGCAGCCCTGCGCCGCGCGGGTGGCGGCGACGTAGTAAAGCATCGGCGTTGTGACTGCGCCGAGGTCGATGACATCGATGCCGGTCGAGCGCAGGCCCTGGATCAGCGCGGCGCTCAGCTCAGGCCCGGACAGCCGGCCATCGCGCCCCACAGCCACGGCGCGCTCACCCAGCGCCAGCGCCTCGGTACCAAATGCGCGGCCAAGATGCTCCGCAAACGCGGGGCTGACGGTATCGCCAACCACGCCGCGGATGTCGTAGGCCTTGAAGATGGAAGCGGCAACGTGCATGCAGATCCTTTGCTGTGAAGGTAGCTCGCTGCGGAGTTTAGCCAGCTTGCCAGTTCGAGTCTGCTCGGCAGGCCGCTGACGGGAGGCTGCGCGAGGGCATTTGAGGGTTGCTAGTTTTCGGTTGATCGAGCGCTGCGTGTCGGGCGGCCGAGCGCGATGCCGGCGGGAGAATTCGGCGTCTGGCCGACGGGCATCGCGCCGAGCGGCGCTCCTACGGGATTGGGTTGCGGGCGGGCTGTAGTCAGGCGATGGATGCCGACTTCAACTGCGGCAGCGTGATCGCGACCTGGTCGCGGCCTGACTGCTTTGCCGCGTAGAGCGCGGCATCGGCGCGACCGATCAGGTCATCGGGCTGGTCATCAGAGCTCGCTTCGGTGACGCCGATACTTACCGTCACCTGCCGATTCGGCCAGGAGTGTGCGCGGAAATCAGCGCAGATGCGTTCTGCCACCAGCGCTGCGCGCTGCGCGTCGACGCGCGGCAGCAAGACCGCGAACTCCTCGCCACCGTAGCGGGTTGCCACATCGCCCGGCCGCAGGGCGTGCAGCAGGATGCGTCCGGTCAGCCGCAGCGCTTCGTCACCGGCCAGATGACCAAAGGTGTCGTTGTAGTGCTTGAAGCGATCCAGATCGAGCATCAGCAGGCTGAAATGGCTATCGCTGCGGCGCCGGTTCTGCAGCAGGCCCGCCAGGCCGCGGTCAAACAGACGCCGGTTGCCCAGACCGGTGAGCGCATCGCTATCGGCAATGTCGCTCAGCTCGTGGGCCAGCTTGCGCTGCCGCTCCACGCGGTCGATCAGATCACTCACCCACCAGATCATCAGCGCCACCGCCAGCCCAGACGACACCGCCAGAATCACCACGGTCGCCGCCGGCGACAGCCAGCCGCGCGATTGCACCAGCTGGGCAAGGTAGCTCAGCAGACTCGGAATCAGCAGCGCCGGCAGCAGGGCGTAACGGGCAAGGGTTCCACCCAGGCTGTCGGCCGATACCGCGCGCATCATCCCGGACTCCGGCCGCGAGGCCAGCCAGCCCAGCGCCAGCAACAACAGGCACGTGGCGGTATGCACGGCGATGGGACTGAGTCCGATGAAGCGTTCGCTACTGCCAAGCGTGTAGCTGGCCGAGCCGAGCGCGAACAGCGCCAGCGTAAGCACCAGCAACGCCAGCGACTGCGTCAGGCCCGGACTGCGCACCATTCCGAGCAGGCCGAGCAGGACGAAGGCGAGTGCGGTCATCTGCGACATCCGCGCAGTCGATCCGGTGTCTGACCTTGCCAGAAGCGGATCAATGAGCAGCGTGTCGACACCGAGGTCGAGGACGCGCAGGTCCTGAAACAGCGTGGTCATGCCCAGGGCGAGCAGCAGCACGGACAGCCAGCCTGAGGGCACCAGCAAGGGCGCTGCGCCTGCTCGGCTGGCGAGCAGCGCCAGGCCTGCCACGATCAGACCCAGCGCCGCATTGGGCTTCATCTGCGCACCGCCCGGCACGACCGACGTCAGCCACTCGATGTGCCAGGTCCAGCCGATGAGGACCAACACGCCGGTGACGATCACCGCCACCGCGGCGCCGCGGGCGTAGGTCTCGAAGCCGCGCACCGCGCGCTGGCTGGCAGTCGGGCCAGCGCTGATCTTGCGATGACCGCGCTCATCTGGCGTCGCTTCGGGTTCCACCGTTGGCCTGCCTTGCCGGAATCCCTGCAGGATAGCCCGCGCGATGCGAGGTGAATTTGATTGACACCAAAATTTCTGCCGCTGAAACGCAGCGGATTTGCTCGCGCCAGCGCCGCGCGTCTTATACTGCCGCTCGCCCTCCGGCCGCATCCGCCGCTCGGCTACACTCCGCGCTCCGCCGCGCGGCGAGGCCCACATGACTACCATTGGTACACCGCTGACCGACACCGCCACCCGCCTCCTGCTGCTGGGCTCCGGCGAACTGGGCAAGGAAGTTGCCATTGAGGCCCAGCGACTGGGAATCGAGGTCATCGCGGTCGACCGCTATGCCAATGCGCCGGCGATGCAGGTGGCGCATCGTTCGCACGTAATGCGCATGCTGGATGCGGTCGCCTTGCGCGAAGTGATCGAACACGAGCGCCCGCATTTCATCGTTCCCGAGATCGAGGCTATCGCCACGACCGAGCTGCTGGCGCTGGAGGCCTCCGGCTTTACCGTCATACCGACCGCCCGCGCGGCACAGTTGACCATGGACCGGGCGGGCATCCGGCGACTGGCCGCCGAACAGCTTGGCCTTCCGACCTCGCCCTACCGCTTTGCCGACAGCGTTGACGAGTACCGCGCGGCGATTGCCGCGATCGGCCTGCCCTGCGTGGTCAAGCCGCTGATGTCGAGTTCAGGCAAGGGCCAGAGCATCGTGCGCGTGGCCGAGCAGGTCGACCGCGGCTGGGATTACTCGCAGGCCGGCGGCCGCGCCGGCAGCGGCACGGTGATCGTCGAGGGCTTCATCGACTTCGACTACGAGATCACCCTGCTGACCATCCGCCATGCGGGCGGCACATCCTTCTGCGCGCCGATCGGCCATTTGCAGATCGACGGCGATTATCGCGAGTCGTGGCAGCCGCATCCGATGAGCGACCTGGCGCTGCAGCGCGCCACGGCCATCGCTACCTCGATTACCGACAATCTGGGCGGACGTGGCCTGTTTGGTGTCGAACTGTTCGTCAAAGACGACGAGGTCTGGTTCAGCGAGGTCTCGCCGCGGCCGCATGACACCGGACTGGTGACGCTGATCTCGCAGGACCTGTCGCAATTCGCGCTGCATCTGCGCGCCATGCTGGGCCTGCCGATCCCAAGCATCGTGCAGCACGGGCCGTCCGCATCGTGTGCGCTGCTGGTCGAGGGCGAGAGCGCCTGCGTCCGTTTCGAATCGGTGGAGCGGGCGCTTGCCGAACCGGATACGCAGATGCGGCTGTTCGGAAAGCCCGAAGTGCGTGGTAAACGCCGCATGGGCGTGGCGCTGGCGCGCGCCGCGACGATCACGGAAGCGCGCGCGAAGGCGCGACGGGTGGAGGCGGCGCTGCAGGAGGGGGTTCGGCGTTAGCCGCGCTGGGAATTGGCCTTTTGTTGCATGCCGCGAGGTTTCGAAGCGCATCGCGATTCCGCCCGACCCCGGCGGCGACGCACCTCCCGCCCGCCCTACTCGTCATCCGGCCAGCGCGGCCTGCTGACTGCAGCGACCGATGGTTTCCCGCGCAGCAATGGCTGCACGCCACCCCAGACCGCCAGCACATCACGCGTCGCCGCCACATCGTGGACGCGCAGAAGCATGGCGCCATGCTGTGCGGCGATCAGCGCCGCCGCCGCCGAACCCACGGCGCGCTCACCCAGCGCCCGGCCGGTCAGCGTGCCGATCATCGCCTTGCGCGACAGCCCGGCCAGCAGCGGCACGCCCAGATCGAGAAAGCGCCCGGCCTCGGCCAACAGCTGCAGGTTGTGCCGCAGCGTCTTGCCAAAGCCAAACCCCGGATCGATGACGATCCGCTTTTTCGCGATTCCACTCATCTCACACGCAAACACCCGCTCGGCCAGAAAGCGGTGCACGTCGGCAACCACGTCGTCGTAGTGCGGATCGCTCTGCATGCTGCCCGGCTCGCCCTGCATGTGCATCAGGCACACCGGCACGCCGAGCTCAGCCGCCGCCGCCAGCGCGCCGTCGCGCCGCAGGGCATACACATCGTTGATCAGACCGGCTCCCGCCGCCACCGCCGCGCGCATTACCTCGGGCTTGGAGGTGTCGATCCACAGCGGCAACGAAATTCGTCGGGCCAGCTGCTCGATGACCGGGATGACGCGGCGCAGCTCCTCGGCCAGTTCAACCGCCTGCGCGCCAGGGCGGGTCGACTCGCCGCCGATGTCCAGCGCGTCGGCGCCTTCCTCGGCCAGCCGCAGCGCATGCGCGACCGCGGCCTCGGTCTGGTCGTGCTGGCCGCCGTCGGAAAACGAGTCCGGCGTGACGTTGACGATCCCAACAATGCGCGGCCGGTCCAGGACCAGCAGCCTACCCGCGCAGTCCAGTTGGGGTGTGGTCGAGAACATGGGTCCGCCCGGACGTAGGGTCCGGGGCTGGTTCTCAGTTCTGCGCCGCAGGACCGCCAATCGGGCTGACGCCGCCCTGACCGCTCTTGCCGCCGGTTGGGCCCGGATCGGGACGCGGCTTCTCGGTCCAGTTGGCCGGCGGCTCCGGCGCGTTGCCGAGCATGATCGCATCGATCTGCACCGCGTCGATGGTCTCGTAAAGCAGCAGGGCATCGGCCATCAGGTGCAGCGTATCGAGCCTGTCGGTGAGGATCTGCTTGCTGCGCTGATAGGCGCGGTCCAGGATTTCGCGAATCACCACGTCGATCCGACGCGCGGTCTCGTCGGCGATCGACTTGTGCTGGGTAACCGAGCGGCCCAGGAACACTTCATCCTCCTGCTCACCGTAGGAAATCGGCCCCATCTCGTCCGACAGCCCCCACTTGGTGACCATGTTGCGGGCCATCTTGGTCGCCCGCTCGATGTCATTGGAGGCACCGGTGGTGACCTTGTCGGCACCAAAGATCAGCTCCTCGGCGACCCGACCGCCGTACAGCGAGCACAGGTGGCTCTCGATGTAGGTGCGGTTGTAGCTGTAGCGGTCACCTTCCGGCAGGTACATGGTCACGCCCAGCGCGCGGCCGCGTGGAATGATGGTGACCTTGTAGACCGGGTCGTGATCCGGAACCATCCGGCCGACGATGGCGTGGCCGGCCTCGTGGTAGGCAGTGAGCTTCTTCTCGTCCTCGCTCATCGCCATCGAACGCCGCTCGGCGCCCATCATGATCTTGTCGCGCGCCTTGTCGAAGTGCTCCATCTGCACTTCCTTGGCGTTCTCGCGGGCGGCAAACAGCGCCGCCTCGTTGACCAGATTGGCCAGATCGGCGCCGGAAAAGCCCGGCGTGCCGCGCGCGATGGTCATCGGCACCACGTCGTCAGCCAGCGGCACCTTGCGCATGTGCACTTTGAGGATCTGCTCGCGGCCCTTGACGTCGGGCAGGCCAACCATCACCTGGCGGTCGAAACGGCCCGGACGCAGCAGAGCCGGATCAAGCACGTCCGGGCGGTTGGTGGCGGCGACGACGATGACGCCCTCGCTGCCCTCAAAGCCGTCCATTTCGACCAGCAGCTGGTTGAGGGTCTGCTCGCGCTCGTCGTGCCCGCCGCCCAAACCGGCGCCGCGATGCCGGCCGACGGCGTCGATCTCATCGATGAAGATGATGCAGGGCGCCTGCTTCTTGGCCTGCTCGAACATGTCACGCACTCGGCTCGCGCCAACGCCGACAAACATTTCGACAAAGTCGGAACCGGAAATCGAGAAGAACGGCACCTTGGCCTCGCCGGCAATCGCCTTGGCCAGCAGCGTCTTGCCGGTGCCGGGCGAGCCGACCATCAGCACGCCGCGCGGAATCTTGCCGCCGAGCTTCTGGAAGCGGCCCGGATCGCGCAGGAACTCAACCAACTCGCTGACCTCTTCCTTGGCTTCGTCACAGCCAGCGACATCGGCAAAGGTGACCTTGATCTGGTCTTCCGACAGCAGCTTGGCGCGCGAGCGCCCAAAGCTCATCGCCCCGCGGCCACCGCCGCCGGACTGCAGCTGGCGCATGAAGAAAATGAAGATGCCGATGAAGATCAGATAGGGCAGCAGGCTGATCACGATGTCGGCAAGCGAGTACGGCGGCGCCGGCTCTTTCTGGTCGATGGCGACGTTGTGATTGAGCAGGTCGTTGACCAGATCGCGATCACCCGGATTGATGGTCTCGAACTTGGTGCCATCCTTGCGCTCGCCGCGGATGGTGACGCGGTCGTCCTGAATTACGACTCGCGCGACGGCGTCACGCTTCACCTGCACGATGAACTCGTCGTAATTCAGCCGTTGGCTACCGGCAGTGCGTGGCTGAAAGCTCTGGAACACCGCCATCAGCACGACCGCGATCACCACCCAAAGCAGCAGATTCTTGGCCAGATCGTTCATCGATTACCCTTGTGTATGCATCATTTCGGCGCCGCCCGCTTGCCGGTCGCCAGTACATAAACCTCGGAGGAGCGCAGCCGCGACGCTTTTGGCTTGCGCACCTGCACCTTTTCGTAGCGCTTGCGCAGATCGAGCAGAAACGCGTCCGACCCGACACCTTGAAACAACTTGAGCAGAAAGCTCCCGCCTGGACGCAGATGTCGCTGGGCGAAATCACGCGCCAACTCGATCAGGTTCATCGCGCGGGCCTGATCGACTGACCCTACTCCGGTCATATTGGGCGCCATGTCGGAAAGTACAAGATCCGCCGGCACTGCGCCCAGCAACACCTCCAGACGTGACAGTGCTTCGTCGTGACTGAAATCGCCGTGAACAAAATCCACCCCGGCGATTGGCGGCATCTCGAGAATATCCAGCGCCAGCACCCGACCGCCATCGCCGAGCACGCGGCGCGCCACCTGCGACCAGCCGCCGGGCGCGGCCCCGAGGTCGACCACGGTCATGCCGGGCTTGAGCAGACGATCCCGCTCGATCAGCTCTTCAAGCTTGTACGCCGCGCGCGAGCGCATGCCTTCCGCCTGGGCGCGCTTCACGAACGGGTCGTCGAAGTGTTCCTTCAGCCATGTGCGGCTGGATTTGCTGCGCGCCATTTGGGGTGCCTGCGCCCGCTGGGCGGTTGATCCAAGCCCGCATGATACCCTTGCGCCCCTTTTGCCGCCCTGCGCCACCGGTCATGCCCGCAACGCTCAGTTCCAATCAGAAGCGCTATCTGCGCAGTCTCGCCCACGGCCTGAAGCCGGTGATCATGGTCGGCGCCAAGGGCGTCACGGACTCTTTGGTGGCGGAGCTGGATCTCGCGCTGGCCCATCACGAACTGATCAAAGTCAAAGTGGCAGCGGGAGATCGCGAGGCGCGCGACCAGTCGATTGCGGCGCTGTTTGCGCGGGTGGACGCCGCCGTGGTGCAGCGCATCGGCAACATTGCAGTGGCTTATCGCCACAACCCCGAGCGCGTCCAAATCGTGCTGCCGGGCTGAAGGCGAGTCGCGAGTGAGCCTGATCGAGCATCTCGGCGAAGGTCTGCTGCGGGTGCGCTGGGTTCGCGAGGACGCCATCGGCGTCGAACAGCAAACTCTCACATCAAGCTTTCTGCTGACGCCCGATCGGCTGATCCCCGACTGGTCGCCGCAAACGGTCGAGCAGCTTGACGCAAGCGCACTGGAGGCGGTGCTGGCACTGCAGCCGGAGCTGGTCCTGCTTGGCACCGGCAGCCGCCAGCGCTTTCCCAGTCAGGCAGTTCTCGGCGGATTTCTGCGCCGACAGATCGGCATTGAGGTGATGGACAACGCCGCCGCCGCCCGCACCTACCACCTGCTGGCGCAGGAAGGCCGCAAGCTGGTGGCGGGATTTCTGCTTCCGGGCTGAGCGATACCCTGAGCCGCTGCCTGAGGATGATCGCCATCCGCTCGCAACCGCATGCTGCACCGCGCTCCGATTCGAATGCAGCGCCATCGATATCCACGAGGGCTGCCGCTGGCAACGCTCGCCCGTGCTTTCGTAGGAGCACCGCTCGGCGCGATAGGCGCGTGCGCTGACCGCAGGAGCATCGCGCCGAGCGGCGCTCTTACACGGCATCGGCGCGGCTGGACCGGGAGACTCACGAGCCGGCTTGCATCGCTGGCAGATGGCGCCTCGCGGGCCAGGTGATCGGCGGGTTGCACGGAAGGCCAGCGTCGCGCGCTGAGCCTAAACCGCGATGCCCAACGAGCCCGAACGCACCACTTCGACCACGTCAGCGCCGCTGGCGAGTCCAGCGATGAAGCCGTTGATCTCCGACTCACCGGCGGTCAACTCAACGATGAACTGGCCGTGCTCGGCGTACAGCACCCGACCACCGCCGCGCAGCACATAGCCGCGCACCGCGTCGGCCTGTTCGGCCGGCACCCGCAGCTTGAGCACCGCGAGCTCGCGCTCGATGTGTTCGCCGAGCGTCATGTCGATCACTTCGACCACGTCGATGAGCTTGCTCAGCTGGTTGAGAATCTGCGCGATAACCGCGTCCGACCCCTTTGTTACCAGAGTGATGCGCGAGATCTCCGGATGGTCGGTGGCCGCCACCGAGAGCGATTCGATGTTGTAGCCGCGGGTCGAGAACAGACCCGCCACCCGGGTGAGGGCTCCGGCTTCGTTTTGCAGTGAAACGGCGATGATATGGCGCATGTGATTCCGAGTTCGAGTGTGCCGGCCAAGCTCCCTGCGGCAAAGGGTAGACGATTCCGCGTCCCACCCGTCGATTCCTGCGCAAATCCGGCAGACTCGCTTGTCCAGCCCGCAGGTATCATGAATTCGCGCGATGATCGCGCAGGATAGTGTTCGCTCAAGGGACTACCGAAGGAGCGGCGTATCGGGCCATGCGACCGACTGAGGAATATCCCTTGCGCGGACCACAGACAAGCGAGGGCGTGTGAGATTCATGAAATATGCGGGTTAGATTCAAGTCTCTAAAAAGAACCTCTCTACTGCCTTTCTGATCATTCGAGCCCGCCCCATGAGCCTGAGCCACGCCGCTGCCACCCCCCACGCCCATCCTCTGGCTGGCACCCGCATGAGCGGCGCACAGATGATCGTCCAGGTACTTGCGGACGAAGGGACGACGACGATTTTCGGCTACTCCGGCGGCGCCATTCTTCCTACCTACGACGCGGTCTTTCTGCACAACCAGGCGCAGGTTGAGAAAGGCGAGCCGCAGATGCCGCTGGTGGTCCCGGCCAACGAGCAGGGCGCCGCCTTCATGGCGGCCGGCTATTCGCGCGCCAGCGGCCGGGTCGGCGTTGCCATCGTCACCTCGGGTCCGGGTGCGACCAATACCGTGACCCCGGTGCGCGACTGTATGGCCGATTCGATCCCGATGCTGGTGATCTGCGGCCAGGTCCCGACCGCCGCGATTGGCACCGATGCGTTCCAGGAAGCGCCGGTTCCGGCGCTGATGGGATCGGTTGCCAAACATGTCTTTCTGGTCACCGACCCGGCCAAGCTGGAAGCGACCGTGCGCACGGCGTTCGAGATCGCGCGCACCGGGCGGCCAGGGCCGGTGGTGGTCGATGTGCCCAAGGACGTGCAGAACTGGGTCGGCGAATTCCGCGGCAAGGGCAAGCTGGCGATTCCCGGCTATCGACGGCGCCTGTTTGCGGTCGACAACGGTCATGTGGAAGACGACGAAGCCGCCGCGTTCATCGCGCTGCTGCGCGAGTCCAGGCGACCGCTCATCTACGCTGGCGGTGGCGTGATCAACGCCGGAGCGTCGGCGGCACTGCGCGAATTCGCTGGTGCCTTCGGCGTTCCGGCGGTAACCACCCTCATGGGCATTGGCGTGGTCGACACGACCGAGCCGCTGTCGATGCACATGCTCGGCATGCATGGCGCGGCTTACGCCAACTACGCAGTGGACGATGCCGACTTCATCATCGCGGTCGGCTCGCGCTTTGACGACCGGGTCGCCGGCGACCCGGTCAACTTTGCCCGCAACGCCAAGCGCATTGCGCATTTCGACATCGACCGGGCCGAGATCCACAAAGTCCGTCACGCCGACTGGAGCCACGTCGGTCAGCTCGGTGAGGCGCTGCAGGCGATCACCGCGCGCGGCCGCAGTGAGGGCCTGCAGCCGGACTATCGCGAGTGGCACGCCCACCTGGCGGAGCTGAAAAAAACCTACGCGATGAACTACGACCGCGACAGCGAGCTGATCCAGCCCTACTACGTGATCGAGGAAATCAACCGCCTGACTCGCGGCGAAGCCATCATCAGCACCGGCGTTGGCCAGCACCAGATGTGGGCGGCGCAGTACTTCGACTTCCGCGAGCCGCGGCTGTGGCTGACCTCGGGCAGCATGGGCACGATGGGCTTTGGCCTGCCGGCGGCGATTGGCGCCCAGTTCGCGCATCCCGAGCGGCTGGTGATCGATATCGACGGCGACGCCTCGATCCGGATGAACATCGGCGAGCTGGAGACAGTCACCACCTACAACCTGCCGGTCAAGGTCGTGGTGCTGAACAACTTCGGCGATGGCATGGTGAAGCAGTGGCAGAAGCTGTTCTTCAAGGGCCGCCTGTCGGCCAGCGACAAATCACTGCACAAGAAGGACTTCATCAAGGCCGCCCAGGCCGACGGCTTCGAATACGCAGTGCGGCTGGATCGCAAGGCCGACGTCGAGCGCGTGGTCGCCGAGTTCATCGCCTTCCCCGGCCCGGCGTTTCTGGAAGTCATCATCGACACCGACGCCTTCGTCTACCCGATGGTTGGTCCGGGCCAGCCCTATACGGCAATGATTACTGGCGACCACATCCCATCGCGCAGCGCGATCAAACCTGAGCAGCCGGACAGCTCCGAGATGTTTTGAGCCGGCGAACGGCCGGGAGGTTTGGCAGGTCTGCGCGTCGACACACCAGCCGCATGCCGGTGCCCACCCGCGGACCGGATGCGACGCGCGCCGTTGCGCGGCCTCAGCTTGCTTGGCTGGTTTGCTTGCGATCAAGCTCGCGCCAGCCAAGACCAGCGAAATGCGAGCCCCAACCGCGCGCGATCGTCACTCGATCTCAAAGAAAAAGCAGGTCAGCCCTTGCATGCGCGGCGTCCGTAGGTCAGCCAGCGCCACAGCGCCTCTATCGGTCCCTGCGCGAAGCGCTGCAACCACTGCGTTGACAGCAGCACCTGCAGCGCGAAGATCGCGATAGCAAGCGCGTAGAAGCCGGCCGGCTGCAGCCGACCAATCAGGCCAAGGCCGACGCCGTAGAACAGCGCAATGCAGATCGCCGACTGACCCAGATAGTTGGTCAGCGCCATGCGTCCGGGTGCGGCGAGCAGCCGCAGCGAACCCGGCTTGCGGTGCCAGATAAGGGCAAAGAGTGCGGCGTAGGCGAGACCCAGCGGCACGACACCCAGCGCGTACGCCGCCTGCGCGGCGATGCCTGGCAGCATCGCGTCCTGCTGCAGGCCACCAAGCGCGGCGTAGATGGCGTTGGCCGGCAGCCCCAACGCCAGTCCAACTGTCGCCACCCGTCGGAGCAGGCGTACATCGTCCAGCAGACCGCCGGCAAGCCGTCGTCCTGCCCATAGGCCGATCATCATCACGCCAAGCACCTTGGGCAAGCGCCAGCTGTCGAGCAGATAGGCGATCCTGTAGATCGGCCCCGACTGCAGCCAGATCCACAGCGCGCCCCAGTCCGGCTGCGCCAGCCAATCGACCGGGCTCAGCTCGGATCCATCGGTGAGCGAAGCCCATTGCGCCTCGGCGTAGGTTTCCAGACCAAGGATGGGATGCAGTCCGGCCAGCCGCACCAGCGGCCAGCCCAGAATCGGCAGCAGGATCAACAGCGTCGCGCCGCCCAGCAGGGCGCGATCACTGCAGTTGCGCAAGAGCAGAAGAACCATGCCGATCAGGGCGTACAGCGCCAGGATGTCGCCGTCCCAGATCAAGCAGAGATGAATCAGCCCGATCAACAGCAGGGCGAACAGACGCCGCAGATACACAGCTCCGGCGTTTGCGCCGCGGCGCTGCAGGCGCTGCAGCTGCAGGGCGAAGCCGATGCCGAACAGGAACGAAAAGACGGTGTAGAACTTGCCGTCAATCAGCAGCAGAAACAGGAAATTCTCAGCCCACGTGACCGCCGCGCCAGCGCTTGCGGCGCGGGCCTCCGGATCGAGAAACGTCCAGCCTGAAAAGTAGTGGATGTTGGCCAGCAGGATTCCGAGCAGCGCGAATCCTCGCAGGCCGTCGAGCCCGCTGATGCGCTCTGCCACAGCGATGGGTGTTCGCACCGCGTCAGCCTGACCTGCCCGCTGCATGCCGTTTCCTCCGCCGCGCGTTGGGGAAGTGTAGAGCCCTGAGTGGAGCGCCCGCGAACTCTGCAGGGGCGCGTGCTTCTTGCCCGCATGGTTCACGCCGATCCCGCCCGATGGCGCTTTGCTGCACTGCAGCTTGCCCTAATGACCAATGGTTGGCGGTCAGACCGCGTGGCCTACTCCAAGACGGGATGGGAGTCGCCCGCATCGCGGGTGGCACAAGGCGTCGGAGCACGCCATCGGATCGCGCTCGCTGCGGCGTCGCGATCAACCGGGAGCACGCAGCATGCGCAGTCTGATCTGGCGGGCGGCACTGGCCGCTTTGGTGGTGTGCGCGACAGCGCAGGCCCAGACGCTCACCGAGGTAACCGGGTTTGGCAGCAATCCGGGCAACCTCAAGATGTTCAAGATAGTTCCCGCAGGGCTGCCTGCCAACGCACCGGTGGTGTTCGCGCTGCATGGTTGTGCGCAGGGTGCGGCGGCGTATGACGTCGAGACCGGCTGGGTGCTATTGGCCAACCGCTGGAAGTTCGCCCTGGTGCTGCCGCAGCAGCAGAGCGGCAACAATTCGTCGAGCTGCTTCAACTGGTTCGAGAGCGCCGACATCAGCCGCGGCAACGGCGAGGCGCTGTCGATCCGGCAGATGGTTACCCGCATCCTTGGCGATCACGGCGGCGACCCGGCGCGGGTCTATGTCACCGGCCTGTCGGCAGGGGGCGCCATGACGGCGACCATGCTGGCGACCTATCCCGAGGCGTTTGCCGGCGGCGCGATCATTGCTGGCATACCCTACAACTGCGGCGTTGGCACGAGCGCCGCATTCTCCTGCATGAATCCAGGCTCCGATCTCACGCCGAGCCAGTGGGGCAACAAGGTCCGGGCCGCCAGCAGCCACAGCGGCCCGTGGCCCATCGTGTCGATCTGGCACGGTGCATCGGATACCACGGTGCGTCCGGTCAACCTGACCGAGTCGATGGAGCAGTGGACCAACGTCCATGGCATTGATCAGGTCGCCGACCTCGAAGACACGCTCGGCGGCTTCCCGCGCAAGCAGTACAAGACCAGCGCCGGCGTGATTCGTGTCGAAACCGTTCTGATCACCGGCATGGGCCACGGCACGCCGGTGGATCCGGGGGCCGGCGAGCAACAGTGCGGCACCGCCGGTGCCTACATCCTCGACGTGAATCTATGTTCGAGCTACTGGATCGGGCGCTTCTGGGGCCTCGACAACCTCGACGGCGTGGCGCCACAGGTCAGTCTGACCGCGCCAGCCAATGGCGCCAACGTCAGCGGCACGCTGAGCATCAGCGCGAGCGCCTCCGACAACGTCGGCGTCGAGCGGGTCGAATTTCTGCTCGATGGTGCCCTGCTCGGCAGCGACAGCAGTGCGCCTTACGCAATCAGCTGGAACAGTGCCAACAGCGTCAACGGCTCGCACACCCTGCAAGCCCGCGCCGTCGATCTCGCCGGCAACGTCGGCAGCTCCGCCGCCCTCACCATCACGGTGAGCGGCGGCCAAAGCGACACCGCGCCACCCACCGTCGATCTGGTCTTTCCCAGCGCCGGCGCGGTGCTGTCGGGCACGGTCACGCTGTCGGCGGATGCCAGCGACAACTTCGGGGTAGTCGGGGTTGAGTTTCTGCTGAACGGCACACCGATCGGCAACGCCAGCGTCGGCATTACCGGTGGCCCGTGGACACTGGCGTGGAACAGCAGCAGCGTGGCGGACGGCAGCTATCAGATCCGCGCCCGCGCCACCGACGCGGCCGGCAACAGCAGCCTGAGCGCGACCAGCACGGTGACGGTTAGCCAGAACCTGCCGGCGCTGAACGAGACCTTCTCCAACCTTGACGGCAATAGCGATTACTTCGACGGCGGCGGATGGAGCGGCGGCTTTGCAGCCAACGCCGCCAACGCCACCGTAGGTATTGGAGGCAGTCAGTCGACCTACGGTGCGGCCAGCTCCGGCATCAGCTGCCAGACCGGTCTCAGGACCCAGCTGCTGACCCGCAGCGTCACGCTTGGCAGCGCGCCACAGCTGTCCTACGCGCGCCGGCTTGACCTCAAGGCCAACACCAACAGCGCCTACAGTGCGGCCTTCCAGGTCAGCGTCAACGGCACGCTGGTCGATCAGCAGTCGGTGACCTGGGCCAACTACCTGGAGGACGACTGGGTTCGCCGTGAGGCGATCTCGCTTGCAGCCTGGGCCGGACAGACCGTCACCCTGCGCTTCGAGGTTCGCGCCAGCGCCAATGTCTGCATCGAGGCGTATGCGCGCGCCCACCTTGACGACATCCGTATCCAGAATGCCCAGGCGGCGTCCGACACCACGCCCCCGCAGGTCAACCTGACCACGCCGGCCGGCGGCGCTACGGTGTCTGGCACGGTGCAACTGAGCGCCAGCGCCAGCGACGCCAACGGCATCGCCAAGATCGAGTTCTACGCCAACGGCAGCCTGCTCGGGCAGACCACCAGCGCGCCGTTCCAGTTCAACTGGGTGACCGCCAGCGTCGCCGACGGCAGCTACGCGCTGATGGCCAAAGCCTACGATCCCGCCGGCAACGTCGGCAGCGACGACGATACCGTCGTCACCGTGGCCAACGCGCCGATCGGCGGCGGCAGTGTGGTGGCGAGCTTCAGCAGCGTAGCGGCCGAAGATGGCTACACCAAGGCCAACGCGACCGGCGGCAGCACCGCAATCGGCACTCTGGAAGCGACCTACGGCCTGGCATTGGGTCGCGGTAGCGATAGCAGATACAGCCGTGCCCTGCTCTCTTTCGATACGTCAACGCTGCCGGCCAACGCGCACATTCTGGCCGCCACCCTCACCGTCACCCATCGCGGCGCATCGGGCAATCCGTGGACCAGTCCGACCGGCAACCGGCTGCTTGTCGACATCCGCAGCGGCTGCTTTGGAACCACCTGCAGTCTGGTCGCCAGCGACCATGGCGCAACCGCCAGCGCCTCGGCGATTGCTGAAGTGCCCGCGTTTACTTCAGGCACGCGCAACAGCACCGCGTTCAATACCAGCGGCCTGGCCGCGATCAACCGCACCGGCCGCAGCCAGCTGCGACTGCGCTTTGAAGCCAACCAGTCAGCGACCCGCTACCTGTGGATAGGCAGCGGCTCGCAGGCGACGCTCGATATCGAGTATCAGATCCCGTGAGGCCGGACTCGCCGAGAATGCATGCAGCAGGCTGAGGCAACCAGCCCAGGCGGCGTTCGACGCTTAGAGGTCGGGCGCCGCATGGGTCACTGATCCGTGCCTCCGGGAATCGCGGTCAGAGCGATCCCGGACGCGTGGCGCGCTATCGAACCTGCGAGGTGACCAGCTGCGCCAGCGCTTCCAGCCTGCCGCGGGCGGCAAGATCGGCCCGATCCAGCCTGGCGGCAGCAAGGCGCATCGCGTGATTGCGCCGCAGCGCCAGCAGGCCTTCGGGCAGTCCAGACCGCCCGCTCGCCGCCGCCCGGCGCGGCCCCCACCCGATACGGCCTTACTGGCTGGAGTCTGCCGCCGCCGCAGCGGCCACCTCGACCCTCTCCGCCGTCCAACCGGCAATCTCCGCCAGCACGCGCACGGAGCCGCTCAGCAGTGCCCGCGCGCCGTCGGCGGCGGAATCACCCGCTACTGCCTCCGCCGCCTCGAATCGACGGCTGTCCAGCGCCCTGCCACTGCGGCTGTCGATCAGCAGCGCCTGCAGTTCGATGCGACCGCGTGGACGCTCGCTGTCGCTGTAGTCAACCTCGAAACGCTGCAGCTGCAGGGTGATCGACAGATCGCCCCGCAGACCGCTGCCCTGTCGCTCGACGGCGCCAAAGCCAGTCCGCTGCAGCGCCTCGATCAATCCATCCTGGAGCAGGCGCGGGGCGTTGTCTGGGAACGCAACGCCGGCCAGGTAGGCGAGTTCTCCGGCACCATGACGGGCGACGACTCGCTCGCCGTCGAGCAGCGCCATGGCGCTGGGCAACGCCACCGTGAGCTGGCGATCAATCCGCGGCTTCGGCGTTGCTGCAGGCTCGCTGCGCAGCAGCTCGGCGCCCGCCACGATCTGCAGTGGCGGTTTCGACGCAAGCCCAACGCAACCCGTAAGAAGCAGGCACAGCAGGGACACCATCACTTTCATTTGGGCGTGTACTCCGGCAGCGCCTGCCGGCCCAGCACAAAATCGGGCGGGCTGGCTTCGATTCGAGCTGAAATCCGGCGCAGGTCGGCAATCAGACCGCGCAGTTCGACCAGACTGGGGCCAACTTGCGACAGCCCCTGCTGCCCGAAGTCGGCCACCGCTTCGCGGTTTTCGGCGAGCATGCCTTCGGCGTTCTCACTCAGGCGCTGCAGCGAACCCAGGCTTTCATCCAGGCGCGCCAACAGCTTCGGCATTTCGCGACTGAGCGAGTGATCGGCGCGAGTCAGACCGTCGTCAAGCCGGCGCATCACCGATTCTGCCCCGACCAGCAGCTCGGCCAGCCGCCGGCTGGCTGACGCTGCTTCGCTCAGCACAGTGCGGATATCGTCTTGCCCGGCGGCTGCCGCCGTGCTGATCGTATCGAGGTTCTCAAGCGTCTGGCTGACCCTGGCGACGTTATCCTCATCGAGCAGGCGATTGACCCGCAGCAGCACCTCGCTGGCGGTCGTGGCGATGTCCTCGCTGCTCAGCAACAGCTTCTGCAAAGCGGACGGGTCGGCGACGATCACCGTCGGATCGTCGCCCGAGGTCGTCAGCAGCGGAGCGTCAAGCGATCCACCACTGAGCTGGATCAGGGCAACGCCGGTGAGTCCGGTGAAGGTCAGTTTGGCTCGCGTATCGGTCTTGACCGGCACAGTCGCATCAAGGCGCACCCTGGCCATGACCCGTGAGGGATTCTGCGGGTCGAGCGACAGCCGCCTCACCTCGCCGACCTGAATTCCGTTGTACTGCACCGACCCGCCGACCGTGAGTCCAGTCACCGATTCGTTGAAGACGATGACGTAGTCGTGCCACTGGCGATCAAGCGTGCTCTTGCCAATCCAGAGCGCAAACAGCATTCCAAGAACCAGCACCGCCAGCGCAAAGGCTCCGATCACCACATGATGTGCCCGGGTTTCCAAGCCGCTCTCCTTCAGACTGTTGCTTCGGTGCGCCGCGCGCCACGCGCGCGCGGTCCGCGAAAGCACTCCTGCACCCAAGGATGCGGGAACCGTTCTACCACTTCGACCGAGTCGACCACGATCACTTTGCCGTCGGCGAGCACCGCCACGCGGTCGCAGATCGCGTACAGGCTGTCGAGATCGTGGGTTACCAGGAACACGGTCAGGTTGAGCGCGCGCTTGAGTGTCATCAGCAGCGAGTCGAAATGGGCGGCGCCAATCGGGTCCAGCCCCGAGGTCGGCTCGTCAAGAAACAGGATCTCCGGGTCCAGCGCAATCGCCCGGGCCAGCCCGGCGCGCTTGCGCATGCCGCCAGAAAGCTGGGCCGGCGACTTGTGGGCCGCGCTGTCAGGCAGACCGGCGAGCCGAATCTTCAGCAGCACCAGCTGATCGAGCAGCTCGCGCGGCAGGGCGTACTGCTCTTTCAACGGCAGCGCCACGTTTTCCGCGACGGTCAGCGAGGAAAACAGCGCGCCATCCTGGAACAGCAGACCAAAGCGACGTTCGATCGCCTGCCGCTGCGCCTCCGGCGCGCGCGACAGATCAACGCCCAGCACCTCGGCTGAGCCGGCGTCGGGCTGCCGCAGGCCGACCACGCTGCGCAACAGCACCGACTTGCCCGCCCCGGACCCGCCAATCACCCCGATCACCTCGCCGCGGCGCACGTCGAGATCGAGCCCATCGTGAACCACCTGGCTGCCAAACTGGCTGCGCAGATTGCGGACCCGGATCACCAGCTCGACGTCACTCATACGTCGAGCTGCATGAAGAAGATCGCGAACACGGCGTCGAACAGGATCACCAGAAAGATCGACTGGACCACCGCCGACGTAGTGTGGCGCCCGACCGATTCCGCGCTGCCTTCGACCTTGAAACCTTCCAGACAGCCGACCACCGCGATCAGGAACGCGAACAGCGGCGCCTTTACCAACCCCACCCACAGATGCCGGACGTCGGTCATCTCATAGAGCCGGGAAACGAACATGCCGGGCGTGATGTCCAGTGCCAGGCTGCCAACGATGGCACCACCGACCAGACCGGCCAGCATGGCGAGAAAGGCCAGCAGCGGCAGCATCACCAGCAGGGCCAGCAGGCGCGGTACCACCAGCAGCTCCATCGGGTCCAGACCAAGAGCGCGGATGGCATCGAGCTCCTCGCGGCTCTTCATTGAACCGATCTGGGCGGTGAAGGCGCTGCCGGAGCGACCGGCCAGCAGGATGGCGGTGAGCAACACGCCAAACTCGCGCAGAAAGGAATAGGAAACCAGCTCAACGGTGAAGATCGAGGCACCGAAGTCGCGCAGCACGGTGGCGCCGAGAAACGCCACCACCGAGCCGACCAGAAAGGACAGCAGGGCGACGATCGGAACCGCATCGAGCCCGCACTGCTCCATGTGGAAGACGGTCGAGGTCCAGCGCAGCCGACGCTTCCCGGTCAGAATCAAGCTGCAAGTGACCAAGGTCAGCCCGACGAAGCCGAGAAGCTGGCGGGTCTGCAGCCACTGGCTCTCGAGCGCCTGCCCCATGCGCGCAAGCAGCTCGCGAAAGCCGTGCAGCGTCGGAGTCGGCGGCGCCGCTGCGGCGCTGTGCGCAAGCACCATCGCAAACAGTTCTCGGGCTTCGGTCGAAAGCCCCAGCAGGCTGTCGGCATTTGCCTGCAGTCCCTTGGCGCGCAGCGTGGTGGCCAGCAGCAGGGCGCCGCCGGTATCCAGCGACGCCACCCCGCTGGCCTGCCAGCGCGCCGGCAACGTGCCTAGCGCGGCCAGCTCGGCGCGACAGCGCTCCAGATGCGGCAACGTCCAGCTGCCGATCAGGCGCAGCTCGCTGGCGCCATCAGACGCTGCCGCCAGTTCAACGTGTTTGCCGGGACTCATGCCACCAGTGTAGAGCCGTCGAGGGTTGGACTGGACCAATGAACTGACCGCGTCGAGAACGTCCCGCGGATGGCCCATGGCCAGATCCGCAAACCTTGCCGCTCGCGAATAATGTCCGGATCGGATGTTCGTGAGTGGAATTTCGCCATCGCCGAGGCGCGCCGCCTCGCCGTCGGTGGCCATTTCGCGCCGATTTCCGGCAGCGCGCAATCGTGGAAGCGCGCAATCGTGGCGCAATCGTGGACGCGCAATCGTGCGGACGCAATCGTGGACGGACGCAATCGTCGCAATCGTGGACACCCACTTCTCACCCGCAATTGCGTCGCAATCGTGGACACCCACTTCTCACCCGCAATCGGGCGCAATCGTGCGCAATCGTGCGGGCGCAATCGTGCAATCGCAATCGTCGCAATCGTGGACACCCACTTCTTGCCGCAATCGTGGATGCCGCAATCGTGGATTGCAGCAATCGTGGACGCAATCGTGGACACCCACTTCTCGCGCAATCACCCGGACACCCCTAATCACCCGCGATCGGGACCGCAATCTCACCCGCAATCGGGCGCAATCGTGGACACCTAGATGGCGCAATGACACCCGCAATCGTGGAGGCACCCGCAATCGTGCGCGCGCAATCGCGCAATCGTGGACACCGCGCAATCGTGGACACCCACTGTAACCGCCCGCTGACGACACCTACTTTTTCACCGGCGACCTAACGCAGCCTGCGGCTCCTTTCGAATGGAGTAGCCGGGCGCAATCGTGGACGCAATCGTGGACACCCACTTCTTGCCGCTATGCGCAATCGTGGACACCCACTTCTTGCCGCTATCGTGGACACCTGCCGCAATCGTGGACACCCGTGCCGCAATCGTGGACACCCGGGCGCAATCGTGCGGGCGCAATCGTGGACGGGCGCATTCGTGGACAACCACTTCTTGCCGCTATAACGCGCAATCGTGGACACCCACTGTAACCGCCCGCTGACGACACCTACTTTTTCACCGGCGACCTAACGCAGCCTGCGG
>JBBRBN010000069.1:0-21259 GCA_038205755.1 Lysobacterales bacterium
TCCCTTGCCAAGGAGTGTGGAATGCAAGCGCAGCTTGTAGTTACGCACACATCTTGCAGTCGGCGTAAGGACGCCTGTTTTGCCTAAGCGGAGTCGGATAGAACCGACGTGGTACATTAAATGGACAAGAAATGTGAGTCGATACTTTTTATACGGTCTTGTCTCGCTTTAGCGTATTCATGCAGCACCCCGAAAGGCCTGCAACAGCCGCCATTCACGACGGGGGGATGCGAATTTTTTTGGCCCGCGCGTGCGAGGCCGGCCCAGAATGACACCGCGTGCCCGCGCGGCGTTCAGTCCTGCAACGGTGCGTTCGACAATGATACGCCGCTCGAATTCAGCCAGCGCGCCTAGAACCTTCAGAAAGAAATCACCGACGATCGAGCTGGTATCGATGCCTTCGGTGATCGATACAAACCGTGCGCCGCGCGCCCGCAAATCATCGGCAATCTGAATCAGATGGACGAGCGAACGACCGAGCCGATCAAGCCGCCACACCACCAAGCTGTCATGCGTGCCGCAAGCCTCAAGCGCCGCATCGAGTCCAGGCCCGGTGTACATCAGGTCCATGGCGTCGATGATCAGCGCGCTGTCGGTCGCGTTCTTGCCCGAGGTGTAGGCGAACTGCTGCACCGGCTGGATCGAATGCTTCAGCAGCACCTTCTTCCAGCCGCCCTGCTGCTGGGAGGTGAAGTCGCCATAGATGCGCCGTACGCTGGCCACGCCGTAGCGGGCGACCTCCTCCAGCAGCCCGTTGATCACCGAGGACTGCGCGTTGTCGGCGTCGATCAGCACGGCGAGGCGCTGCTGGTCCTCGTCCGGGTCTGGGCGGTTTCGCGGTTGCTGCTTCATCAGGTTCTCGCAGGTGCGGTTGGTTTTGCCGATGCTAACCCGCCTATTTCATGAATCTCACGCGCCCTCGCTTGTCTCTTGTCCGCGCAAGGGATTTTCCTCAGTCGGTCGTATGGCTTGATGCGCCGCTCCTTCGGTAGTCCCTTGTGCGAACACTATCCTGCGCGATCATCGCGCGAATTCATGAAATAGGCGGGCTAGCAGCGTCGCCCGCGGCGCCGGTCGCCGCGATGGGCAAGCGACGAGACTGAACCGCGCTGATCGATGGCAATACCTGCGCTTCCCGCTGCAGCCGCAACCAGCGACAATGCCCAGTTGTTCCACCGTCATCGACCGCGGCCGCTACGCCGGCGCGGCACTTAACCGGAGTATTCCATGGCAGTCGAAAATGGTTCGCACGGCGGCGCAGGCGCCGGTCCGACGCTGACTCCGCCGCCAGGCGGCGCCCGGATCACCATCCGTGACGGCAAACTGACGGTGCCGCACAACCCGATCATTCCGTTCATCGAAGGTGACGGCACCGGCCGCGACATCTGGCGCGCCGCGGTGCGCGTGCTCGACGCGGCGGTGGCCAAGGCCTACGGTGGCGCGCGCCAGATTCATTGGCTGGAGATCTACGCCGGCGAGAAGGCCAACAACCAGTTCGGCACCTGGCTGCCGGAAGCCACCGTGCAGGCCTGTCGCGACTATCTGGTCTCGATCAAGGGCCCGCTGACCACGCCAATCGGCGGCGCCATCCGTTCGCTCAACGTCGCCCTGCGGCAGATGCTCGACCTCTACGTCTGCCTGCGTCCGGTGCGCTGGTTCAAGGGTGTGCCAAGCCCGGTGAAAAATCCTGGTGCGGTGGAGATGGTGATCTTTCGCGAGAACTGCGAGGACATCTACGCCGGCATTGAGTTCGAGGCCGGCAGCGACAACAACCGCAAGTTCATGACCTTCCTGCAGGAAAACTTCCCCAAGGAGTTCGGCAAAATCCGCTTCCCCGAAACCTCGGGTATCGGCATCAAGCCGGTCTCCAAGGACGGCACCGAGCGGCTCATCCGCAGCGCCATCGAGTACGCCATTGCCAACCAGCGCAGGTCGGTGACGATCGTGCACAAGGGCAACATCATGAAGTACACCGAGGGCGCGTTCCGCAACTGGGGCTACGCGCTGGCCGAGCGCGAGTTCGCCGCGCAGGTCTACACCTGGGACCAGTGGGAGCGGACCAAGGCGTCGCAGGGCGAGAAGGCCGCCAATGACGAGCAGGCGGCGGCGGTCGCCGCGGGCCGGATCATCATCAAGGACGCAATTGCCGACATCACACTGCAGCAGGTGCTGACCCGGCCGTCCGAGTTTGACGTGATCGCCACGCTCAACCTCAACGGCGACTACCTGTCCGATGCGCTGGCCGCGCAGGTTGGTGGCATCGGCATCGCCCCGGGCGGCAACATCAACTATCTCACTGGCCACGCGGTGTTCGAAGCCACCCACGGCACCGCGCCGAAGTACGCCGATCTGGACAAGGTCAATCCGGGCTCGGTGATCCTCTCGGGCGAGATGATGCTGCGCTACATGGGCTGGACCGAAGCGGCCGATGCCATCATCAGCGCGATGGATGTGGCGATCGGCAACAAGCAGGTGACCTATGACTTTGCCCGCCAGATGGACGGCGCCACCGAAGTGAAGTGCTCGGAGTTTGGCGATCTGCTGATCGCCGCGATGTAGCGCGCATGTTTCATGCATCTCACACGGCCTCGCTTGTCGCTTGTCCGCACAAGGAACTACCTCAGTCGGCCGGATGGCCCGATACGCCGCTCCTTCGGATAATCCCGTGTGCGAACACTATCCTGCGCGATCGTCGCGCGAGTTCATGAAACATGCGGGCTAGCTTCGACCCCACGGCGGGCCGGGCCCTGCGCCTCGGACCGCTACCCTCCAGTCCGTCCCAGGCAGGCTGTTGGGGCGGGCCACCGCGCACGGACTTTTTTACCTGATGGCTTTTCAGCAACCCCCGCTACCCGGCATGACCTCGGCCGCCGCCGTCGATCCGCTGCTGCGGCGCTATCGGGCGCTCTCGGCCGGCGACCAGGCGCTGGTTGAACTGCTGCTGCTCGACCCGCAGCCGATTGCGCCCGGCATGCTGGCCGAAGTGCTGCGACTGTGCCCGCCGGAGCCCGAGTGGGCCAACGCCAAGTCGACCGAGGTAGCGCTGCGGCTGCCCAAGCTGCGCGATTTTCTGGCGCCGTCGCGCGTCAACGAGCTGCGGCCGCAGCAGGGCGCGGCGCTGTGCCGCGCGGCGCTGCGTGGCCTGCTGGTCAGCGGCCGTGCGCGGCGCTTCGCCGAGGCGCTGGTCGACGCCGATGTCATCCGCAAGGTGTCACAGCTGGAGTCGAGCTATGCCGACGCTCTACGCAGCCGGATCCGCATCGCCGCACTGCTCGGCGGCATGCGCGCCGACCGCCTGGCGTTGGGCGGCTACTACGACCGCGAACCCACCGAAGGCGCCATCCGCCGGATCATCGACCTGCTCGATGACGACGATGGCAGCGCGACGGCACTGCTGCCGCCGACCCTGGCCGGTCGCCTGGTCTCGCATCTGCTGTGGCAGCAGCTGATCGCACCGGATGCCCGCGCCACGGCGCTGTACGAACGCGGCAGCGCGATTGTCGGCGATGAGGATCTGCAGGCGGTGCTGTGGCTGCCGCTGTTCGAGCACGCGCTGCTGCGCGGCGACGCCCACATCGCCACCCGCCTGCACGGCCGCTACGGCGCGGCGAGCGCGATGGCGCTGGCCAGCGCGATGCTGTTTGACGGCGGCAGTGCGGCCGACGCGCTGCCGCTGTTCGAGTCCGGCTTCAAGCTGCTGCGCAAGGTGCGCGGCCCGCGCGCGCTGCCCTTGCTGCTGACTGGCCGTCTGCATCTGGCCTGCCTGAGCGTGACCGACCTGCCGCGCATGGTTGAGCGCCGCAACAAGCTGGCCACCACCCGCGACGCCATCGCCGAACTGGATGGTGCGTTCGGCATCCAGGTCTGGCAGCTCTACAGTCAGGCCAGCAGCAGCGGTCGGGCGTTTGCCGAACCGCCGCTGCCGGCCAGTGCGCGGGCCGACGAATGGTGGTGGCTGGCGCTGCTGCTGGCCTGGTCCGGGCAGCGCCCATCGGCCGCCCTTGCACTGAAGCTGGCGGCGGCGCGCCGCGGCGCCGAGCTGGCCGGCTGGTCGTGGCTGCTGGCGCAGATCGATAGCCTGCAGGACGACCAGCCGGCAGCGCTGCCGGCGCTGCGCGACTGGGTCAGACCGCAGCCGGAATGGCGCAAAGCGATCAACGCGCTGGCCAGCGCGCTGGCGACCGGCAGCGCCAAGGCGCCCAAGGCCGGCGCCGAGGGGCACTCGCGGCTGCGCATCCTGCTCACCTTGAAGGAGGATGACGTGCGCAGTGGCCTCGGGTTCGAGGTTTCCGAGCAGCGCGCGCGCGGCGACGGCTGGACCAGCGGTCGCAGCCTGGCGACGCCGGCCGGCTGGCGCGGTGCGCTGGAGCGGGTGGCACCTGACGATCCGGATCATCGCCTGCTTGCCGCCATGATCGCGGCGCCGCCGGACGGCTACTACGGCTATGCGGCAGGCTCGCGAGTGCTGCAGGCCCTGATCGATCACCCGCGGGTGATCGCTGCCCAGCCACCGCATACGCCGCTGCAGGTGCAGGCCGGGGAGGCCGCGCTGCGCGCCAAGCGGTTGCCGGACCAGCGCCTGCAGATCGCGATCTCGCCGCCGGAAGCGGCGCGCGGCGAGGCCTTCCTGGTGCGGCGCGGCGACGTCATCCAGATCTTCCGGCCGGATGCGACCCTGAGCCGGATCGGCGACATTCTGGGCGCCGGGCTGACCCTGCCGGAGGAGGCCATCGGCCCGCTGCTGCAGATTCTGCCGGAGCTTGCCCGCAAGCTGCGGCTGGACGCCGACCTCGCCGATTTCGGGGTCGAGGAGCGCAGCGCCGAGAGCGGTCTGGTGGCCCAGCTTGAAACCTATCGCGATGGCCTGGCGCTGCGCATCATGGTCTGTCCACTCGGAGAAAGCGGGCCGGCGCTGACGCCCGGGGAGGGTGCCGAGAGCGTGCTCGGCACGCTGGAGGGGCGGCCGTGTCGGGCACGTCGTGAGTTGGCAACTGAGCGAGCAGCGTTCGCAGCGCTGCAGGATTCCGGCCTGCTGCCGGAGGGTATACGCGCCGGTGAGCGGGTCGAGATCGAGTCGCCTGACGCGGCGCTGGACCTGCTTGGCGCGCTGCAGACGCAGCCGAATCTGACCTTGGCCTGGCGCGCCGGCAAGCCGCTGCGGGTGTCGCGTCCGAAAACCGAAGGCAGTCTGCAGGTGCAGGTGAGCGCCCAGCGCGACTGGTTTGCCGCCAAAGGCGGGCTGGCGCTGGACGATGGCAGCGTGGTCGCGCTGTCCGAGGTGCTGCGTGCCCTGCCCTCGGCCCAGGGCCGCTACCTGCGCCTCGATGGCGATCGGGTTCTGGCGCTGGACGGCGAGCTGCGTCGGCGGCTGCAGATTCTGCGCTCGTTTGCCGATGAGCGCGGCAACGTGCAGGTGCCCAAGTCGGCTGCGCTGGTGCTCGACGCGATGCTCGATGAAGACAGCGAGCGCGACCGCGCGTTCCGCAGCCAGCTCGAGCGGATGGCGCAGGCGCAAACCCTGCACCCGGCGCTGCCGGCCGATTTCCAGGCCGAGCTGCGTGACTATCAGATCGAAGGCTTCCGCTTTCTGATGCGGCTGGCGGCGTGGGGTGGCGGCGCCTGTCTGGCCGACGACATGGGCCTTGGCAAGACGGTGCAGGCGCTGGCCGTGCTGTCGGCGCGCGCGCCGCTGGGGCCGGCACTGGTGATCGCGCCGACCAGCGTGGTCGGCAACTGGCGCTCGGAAGCGCGTCGCTTTGCGCCCAATCTGGCCCTGCGTTCGTTTGGCGACGGCAATCGCGAACTGGCGCTGGCCGAGCTTGGCGCCGGCGATGTCGTGCTGGTCAGCTACGGCATGCTGGCGGCCAATATCGACGTGTTTGCCGCCGTGCGGTTTGCCAGCCTGGTGCTCGACGAGGCGCAGGCGATCAAGAATTCCGCCACCCAGCGCGCGCAGGCGGTGCGCCAGCTCAACGCCGACTTCCGCATGGCCGCCACCGGCACGCCGCTGGAGAACCATCTGGGCGAGCTTTGGAGCCTGTTCCGGGTGCTCAATCCGGGGCTGCTCGGCAGTGAGGAGCAGTTCCGGCGGCGCTTCCTGCTGCCGCTGGAGCGCGACCCGCGCGGGCCGCAGCGCGAGACCCTGCGGCGGCTGATCGGCCCGTTTCTGCTGCGCCGGACCAAGGCCGAAGTGCTCTCCGAGCTGCCGCCACGCACCGAGATCGTGATCAGGGTGGAGCCCAGCGACGGCGAGGCGCGCCTGCTTGCCGCCCTGCGCCGGCAGGCGATGCAGGCAATGGCGCAGGGCGCCATGCCAACCGAACAACGCCGCTTCCATATCCTGGCCGAGCTGACCCGGTTGCGCCGCGCCGCCTGTCACCCAATGCTGGTGGCGCCCGAGCTCGGCTTGCCCAGCTCCAAACTCGAGCAGCTGGTCGAACTGGTCAAGGAGCTCACCGACAACCGTCACCGGGCGCTGGTGTTCAGCCAGTTTGTCGACTATCTGACGCTGGTTCGCCAGCGGCTGGACGCCGAAGGGATCAGCTATCGGTATCTCGATGGCAGCACGCCGGCAAAGGCGCGCGAAGCGGAAGTCGCGGCATTCCAGGCCGGCGCGGGCAGCGTGTTCCTGCTCAGCCTGAAGGCCGGTGGCGTCGGGCTGAATCTCACCGCCGCCGACTACGTCATCCACCTTGATCCGTGGTGGAACCCCGCTGTCGAGCAGCAGGCCTCCGATCGCGCCCACCGCATCGGCCAGACGCGCCCGGTTACGGTCTACAAGCTGGTGCTGGCCGGCAGTATCGAGGAGCAGATCCTCGCCCTGCACGGTGCCAAGCGCGAGCTGATCGACCAGGTGATCGGCGAGCAGTCGACCGTCGCGGCGATCGGCGTGGATGAGCTGCTGGCGCTACTGCAGGAGTAAGCGCGGATTCGGCCCTGCGGCTGCGCCCAGTCGCAGCGTTTCGCGGGTTCAGCGCCCGCTGCGCACGATCACCCTCGTCGACGCCGCGCGCGCTGACGCGGCGGCGATCGGTCTGGGCCGCCGATTCCTTGGGGCGGCGTCCGCCGCGTTGATGCACCCGACCGATCTGGTGCGCGATCGCGACGGTCCTGCGTCGCCCCTGCCGCTGGCTGCCAGATTTGCGCCCACGCCGGACCGACGCCGTTCATCCCGCCGGCTGCGGAGTGCCCGTGTCGATGGGTTCGACAACGCCCGCTTGCGCCGGACCGGCGGGCAGCCCGTCGCGCAGCGGCCAGCCGGCGGCCAGCGCCCGCTTGGCGGCGGCGCCCAGCTTCTTGGTCGCCGCCTCCACCCGGCTGGCCGCAGCGCGCGACTCGCAGGGCAGCGCAGCCAGCATGCGCAACGGTGGATGCATTCGAGTGAATGCCGCGCCCGTGCCGTCGCGATGACGATCGAAGCGGGCCGCAAGGTCGGGCGTAATGCCGCAATACAGCCGGGCGCCGCGGCACTCCATCAGGTAGACGAACCAGACCCGGGTGGTCGCGGTGCTGGCGGACCCGCTCAGCGCGGCTTCGACTGGCGTACTCGGCATACTGCGGCCCGAGGCGGGCTCCGGAGGAAATCGCGTCAATGATGAATGCCCGTCTGCGCGCACGCCAGCAGGGGCCGCCCGGAACGGTCCCACTCAGCGCTTTACAGCACACCAGCGGTTTGGCAAATTGAGCAATCGGCTGACTTCGACCATCCTTTGATCCGGTTACACGCGCCGGCCGATTCGCGCGATTCCACCCTCAACGTCAAATTGAATCCCCTCTCGCATGCCCACAGCCCGCCCCGTCCAGACATCGCTGTTTGCCGCGACTGAGCCAGGCCCACTGGTGCGGGTGAACAGCACCAGTGCAAGCCTGAGCCGCTCGCAGCGCACCTTCAATCAGCTTACCGGGCAGATTCGCCGGACCCGCGAGGAGCTGCTGCGCTGGGAGGACAGCCTGGTGCTCTATCGCGAGCGCCACGTAAAGGCGTTGCATCCTGTCTTGCAGCGGGTGCGGACGGCACAGCGCCAGCTGCTGGACTGCGCCGATCAGCTGCTCGGCGCGGAGGCGCGCGGCGAGCGGCTGGGTCGCCGCCATCGGCTGCGCCTGGAGAGCATGCTGGTCTCGGTGATCGAGGATCTGCTCTCCGATCCAGCGATCGGCCAAGAGCCTGACCTGGTCGCGATGCATGCCCGCTATGCCGGGACTCAGGGCGGATCGACCGCTCACGCCCAGCTGCAGGCGGCCGAAATACTGATGGGCTCTGTGTTCGGCGCCGATGCCGTCGCGGGGCACGCCGCGGAGGATCTGGAGTCGCTGTTCGAGCATGTGCAGGCCAGGATGTCCGAACGCGAGGAGGTCGCCGAGCAGACGCGTGCGCAGGCCGCGGCGGCGCGGCGGGCCAAACGTGGCGGGCCGAGCAAGGCCCAGCTGGCGCGCGAACGCAAAGCAGCGGCGGCGATCGAAGCCAGCGGTTCCGTGCGAGACATCTATCGCAAGCTGGTCAGCTCACTGCATCCGGATCGCGAGCCCGACGCCGCCGAACGCGAGCGCAAGACCAGCCTGCTGCAGCGCGCCAATCAGGCCTACGAGCGCGGCGACCTGCTTGCCCTGTTCGGCCTGCAGCTGGAGATCGAGCAGATCGACGCCGACCATCTGGCCGGCGTGCCGGAAGCGCGCATGAAGCACTACGTCGCCATGTTGCGCGAACAGCTGGTGGCGCTGCAGCAGCGGCTAGCGCAGGTCTACCGGGAGTTCCAAATCGAGTTCGACCTGCCCGGCCCGAATGTCGCGCCCGCGTGGGCCGAGCGCGCCATCAGGCGACAGGTGAAGGAGGCCAAGGCGCTGCTGCAGCAGATTGAACAGGACCTGGTCCTGCTCAAGGATCCGCGCCGCCGCGGCGGGCTGCTCGACAGTCTGCCGGACCCGCAGCCGGAGGACTTCGATGCCATCGAGATGGAGATGCTGAGCGTGCTGTTCAGCACGCTGCCATCCGCGCCGCCGCCGGGTCGCGGCAAGTCGCGGCGGCGGCGCAGCGCGACGTGACCGGCGCTGCAGCGATGGGTCCCAGAACATCGGTCATCGATCCGCTCTAGCAGCCTGTCGGACTTCGCCCGCATGTTTCATGAAGTCGCGCGATGATCGCGCAGGATGTTGTTCGCACCGGAGACTACCGAAGGAGCGGCGTAGCGCCCCATACGACCGACTGAGGTAGTCTCCTGTGCGGACAAGAGACAAGCGAGGGCGCGCGAGATTCATGAAACATGCGGGCTAGGACGCGCCCGCTGCGCAGGCGCTGCGGCGGCTGCGCGAAACCCGGTCGCGCCGCCGCGCCGCCGCGGCGACATCTTGAATCAGCGCGCTGGCTCCTCAGCCGTTCGCTACTGGATCAGATTCGCCTGCTGGATCGAGGTCGCGGTCAGCAGCCCGAAGTGGCCGGTGATGTAGGTGTAGCTGGCGTTCTCGCCGGCAATCGACGAGGAGTGCACGCCGCCGACGGTGCAAACGCCGGTGGCGCAGACGACCTGGTCACTGAACGACTTCAGCGAGTAGACGCGATCACCGAAGCGCTTGCCGGCGAGTCCGTTGAGAAACGGGCTGTTGACCGACAGGCCGTAGTAGCCACAGGTGGTCGACCAGACGTTGTACGGGTAGCTGCCGCAGGTCCAGAGCCCGCGGAATGCGCCGGCAATGCCGACGAAAGCGTCGACCTTGGGCCGCAGGCCGTTCTTGTGGATCTGCTGCGCCGCCAGCGTCGCGCCCATCGAGTGGCCGATGACGTCGATCTTGCCACTGCACGATGCTGCAATGGCGCTGACCATGGCATTCAGCACCGGCGCCTCTTCGCTGCCGTTGTGATCGTTGCAGGCGGCGCAGGTCTTGCTGCCCCAGCTGGGCCGGAAGATCTGGCTGGCGGCGTAGCCGCGCGCCCGCAGCTCGACATAGGTGTTGTCAAAGTCGGCCGGCTTGCCGGTGTTGCCGTGTACCAGCACCACCGCGTCGCGGCACTGCGCCTGCAGCGCGGTGGCAGTTGCCAGCAGCGCCAGCGCCCCAAGTACTTGCATGATGTTCATCGCGTCCCTCCACGCGGCCAATGTAGAAGCCACTGTACGTCGGCACGCTGCGGCGCAAACCTGTACCAAAGGACACCCATCCGTCGGACCGCGAGCGCCGCGCGGGCGGCGTCGGGCGTGGCAGGATGACGGTCCGAGCAACCAGCAGGGGCGGGCCATGATGACCACCCAGGCCAGCGTCAGCCAGCGGATGGCCAGCCTGCGCCGCAGCGGCAAGGTGGTCAGCGCGGCCGACGCGGTGCGCCTGATCCGCGACGGCGACACGGTTGCCACCGGCGGCTTCGTCGGCATCGGCTTCGCCGAGAATCTCGCCGTGGCGCTGGAGCAGCGCTTTCTCGCCGACGCCCAGCCGCGCGATCTGACCCTGGTCTACGCCGCCGGCCAAGGCGACGGCCAGCAGCGTGGTCTGAATCATCTTGGCCACGAAGGGCTGGTCGCCAAGGTGATCGGTGGCCATTGGGGACTGGTGCCGGCGCTGCAGAAGCTCGCGGTGGATAACCGTATTGAGGCATGGAACCTCCCGCAGGGCGTGATCAGCCATCTGTTTCGCGACATCGCCGCCGGCAAGCCCGGGCACCTCTCGCGGGTCGGTCTGGGCACCTTCGTCGATCCGCGCTATGGCGGTGGGCGGCTCAACGCGCGCACCACCTCCGAGCGGGTCCGATTGATGCCGATCGACGGCGAGGAGTACCTGTTCTACCGGGCCTTCCCGATCCACGTCGCGCTGATCCGCGCGACCACCGCCGACCCCGAAGGCAACCTCAGCATGGAGCGCGAGGCGCTGACCCTGGAGGCGCTGGCGATTGCGATGGCGGCGCGCAACTCCGGCGGCATCGTCATCGCGCAGGTCGAGCGGCTGGCCGACAGCCACGCGCTGTCGTCACGGCAGGTAAAGGTGCCCGGCGTGCTGGTTGACTGCGTGGTGCTGGCCGAGAAGCCCGAATACCACCCGCAGACCTTCGCCGAACCCTACAGCCCGGCGTTTGCCGGCGAGCTGCGGGTGCCGGTCGCCAGCGTCGCGCCGATGGCGGCCGGACCGCGCAAGATCATCGCCCGCCGCGCCGCGCTGGAGCTGCGCCCCAACGCGGTGGTCAACCTCGGCATCGGCATGCCCGAGGGCGTCGCCGCCGTCGCCGCCGAAGAGCGCGTGATCGACCTGATCACGCTGTCGACCGAGCCCGGCACGATCGGCGGCATTCCCGCCGGCGGACTGAACTTCGGCGCCGCAGTGAATGCCCAGGCGGTGATCGACCAGCCCTACCAGTTCGACTTCTACGACGGCGGCGGGCTGGACATCGCCTTCCTCGGCTTGGCCCAGGCCGACGCCGAGGGCAACCTCAACGTCAGCCGCTTCGGCCGCCGGCTGGCCGGTGCCGGTGGCTTCATCAACATCAGCCAGAATGCCAAGCGGCTGGTTTTTGTCGGCACCTTTCTGGCCAACGACGGTGTCGCCACCGTTCGCAAGTTCGTCCGCGCGGTGGAGCAGCGCACCTTCTCCGGCCGCGAGGCGGTGCGCCGCGGCCAGCCGGTGCTGTATGTCACCGAACGCGCCGTGTTCCGGCTGCACGCCGAGGGCATCGAACTGATCGAGGTCGCACCGGGGCTGGATATCGAGCGCGACGTGCTCGGCCAGATGGACTTTCGACCGGTGATCGAACGCGACCCCTTGTGCATGGACGCGGCGCTGTTCGCCGAGCCGCCGATGGGACTGCGCGACCGCCTGCTCAGCGTGCCGCTGGCCGACCGCCTCGCTTACGACGCCGAGGCCAACACCCTGTTCGTCAACTTCGAGCGCCTGCGCATCCGCAGCCCGGCCGACGTCGAGGCCGTGCGCCGCACGGTGGAAGCGCGGCTGGCGCCGCTCGGGCAGCGCGTTTACGGCGTCGTCAACTACGACCACTTCCACCTCGACCCCGACGCCGAAGACGCCTGGGCCGCGATGATCCGCGACCTGCTCGCCCGCTATTACCTCAACGTCACCCGCTACGGCACGTCGGGCTTCCTGCGCGCCAAACTTGGCGACGCCCTGGCCGCCCGCGGCGTCGCCCCACACCTCTACGAATCCGCCGAAGAAGCGCGCGCGCACCTGCGCGAGCACGGCCAGAACGCGCCACCCTGATGGAGGGCCGCGCTCCCGCGCGGCGGCTCCCAGCCCGGCGCCGTGCCGTCAGGGAGCATCAGCACTCCCCAGCCGCCACCGTCACCCTGTAGGAGCGCCGCCCGGCGCGATGCTTTCCCAAAAAGTGCCCCAGTCCCACAGCAAGCCGCGCCGCCGCAAATGGTGAGCTTCCCAAGCCACTGCACGCAATTCACGTCTACCTGCCAGCGCCTGAGAGCGCCCTGTCGCGGGCTCTCCACGGGAGCGCTCAAGGAATGCTCCTGATCGGGTCACCGCGTCACCGCGTCACCGCGCCTCCTCGCCTACTGCGGCGTGGCCTGGTCGGCGGATACCAAGCGGTAATGCCGCTCTTCGACGACCTTGATGGCGTCGCCCTCCTGCAGCAGCTCAAACAGCGCGATGCGATCACCCGGCATGAACTGCGCCGACACGGCACGGCACACGAGACCCGGAAACCGTTCGCCGCAATAGGCGATGTCCTGCTTCGACTGCAGTGGCGTCAGCTTGTCCTTGCCGCCTTTGGCTTGCACCGGAACGATGAAGTGGCGGCCAAGCTTGTCGATCCCGACATACAGTTCGTCGATCTCAATCTGACCCATGCCCTTGACCGACGTGCGCAGGTGGTTCTGCAACGAGTACGCGGCGATCCCGAGAAAGATGTCGACCAGCCGGTTGTAGCGCACCTTCGCCAGCAGCGCCTGTTCGTCGTTCAGTGCGTACTTGGCGATTATCTCTGGCGTCGAGTCCGGAATCGGGATCGTGATCAGATCGGTGCGCGGAACGATGCGGTGGGCCGACGCAAGCTTGAAGCGATAGCGAGTGCCGCCCGCTCGCCCCGCCAGTTCGATCGTCCACTCCAACCCCGCAGGCTGCGTAGCGCGGATGCGCGCGGGCAACTCGCGGCGCGAACGATACGCGTAGATGACGTCACCCAGATTTGAGACCGGCTTGCCGCCGTTCGCCTTGATCACCTCCGGCAAGCGGGCGTAGCCGTCCAGCGCCTTGCGTGCGAAGTAAAACTCCTCTTGCGGGCTTTTCCGATGATCGAAGAATGCTCGTTCGATCATCTGGTCATAGGCCAAGTCCGAGTTGCCTCGACTCTTGCCGCCGTCGCCTCCTCCCTGCATCGGCTTCGCCATTGCGTGCTTCCGCCCTTTGTCGTTTGGCAATGGTATCCGCCGACACGCCGAAGCGCGACGACGCTTCAGCCATCGCGATGTAAAGCAACCGCGGGTCGCCCAATTCGATTTCGCCACTCGGCTTCACCGGAACGACACCCATCGCGCGCGCCAACTCGCTCGCCACTGCGCGCGCCAGCAATGGTGGTACCGAGTTGCCGATCTGGCGGAAGCCATGCCACTTGGTCGAGTGCAGACGGAACCAATCCGGATAAGAATGCAGGCGCGCGGCCTCGCGCACCGTTATCACGCGCGGATACTTGTAATGAATCGGCCGCGGCGACGTGAACGCACCGCGATCGCTCGCGGTGCCGGCGCGCAAGGTGTTGCACACGCCGTCCGGATTCAACTTGTGGAAGCGACTGATCGGCTCAGTCTTGCCGGGCTGCGTCTCGGCGAAGCGCTCCTGCGAAAGCGCCGTGTGCTCGGTGCGCATGCTCGAGGTGAGGTACGCTGGATCGTGCCTGCGCGGATGGGAAAAATCGCCTGGATCATCGGCCTCTCCGCGCAGCTTCGCCGCGTACACCGAGGGCTTGCGCAGTTTCACCTTGGTGATGTCGTGCGCGGTCAACTCCGGGATGCTGTCGGCGTTGGGCAAGTCGCCAATCGCTTCCGCAACGGTCACTCGTTCGCACGGCTCGGGGTACACCGGCAACTTACCGTCGCCACGCCGGCAGCCGATCAGGAACAGACGGCGCCGATCCTGCGGCACTCCGTAGTCGGCGGCGTTCAGTACGCGATAGGGATCGAGCACATCGTAGCCGCTCTCGCGGAAGCCCTCGATCAGTTCCGCCAGGAAACGCTTGTGCTGACCAAGGGTCAAGCCCTTCACGTTCTCGAACACGAAGTAGCGCGCGTCGAGTTCCAACACCAGGCGCATGAAGTGCTGCACCAACGCGTTGCGCGGATCGTCCAGCGCGCGCTTGCCGATCATGGAGAAGCCTTGGCAGGGCGCACCGCCGAAGACCACGTCGACCTGACGCTCGCCGATTCCGGCCTCTCGTCGGACGTCGGCGCCCGACAGGTCGATAACGCTGCGGCAGATCGTCTTGCACTGCGGGAAATTGAACGCGTGCACCGCCGCGTGGATGGGATCAATCTCCACTGCTGCAGCCACATTGAAGCCGGCCTGCTCGAAGCCCAGGCTCAAGCCACCGGCGCCAGCGAACAGGTCAATACCTATGGGTCGTTCGGATGATGTGGTCATGCCGTACATAATAGGCGCCGCACGTCCTGGTTTTGATCGGAAAGGGCTGGCTTTGACGGTAGGAATTTTCCGACAACACGCCACCACGCCACGAGCGCAGCGATGCAGCTCTCCCTGTCCCCTCGCCCATCCATGTCGCCGCCTCGAGCAAACCGGCGCCGCAACCCGCACAGTGAAGGCGAACGCAATGGCTGACAACAAGACCCAGGCAACCGCTGCCAGCGTGGCGGATTACATCGCGTCGCGCGCAACCGCTGAGCAGGCGCTTGACTGCGGGACGCTGATGTCGATGCTCGAACGGGTCAGCGGGCAGCCGGCCCGGATGTGGGGGCCGAGCATCGTTGGCTACGGCAGCTACCGCTACACCTACGACAGCGGAAGATCCGGCGAGATGTGCCTCGCGGCGTTCGCGATCCGCAGCCGCGAGCTGGTTGTTTACCTCACCTGTGAGGGCGCTGCGGACGCGGCGCTCCGGTCGCGGCTGGGCAAGCATAAGCTGGGCAAGTCCTGTCTGTACTTCAAGCGGCTCGCCGATCTGGACCTGACGGTGCTTGAGCAGCTGGTCGCGAATTCGATTGCGGAGGTCGGCCGCAGGTATGGCAGCAGCAGCTGATCCGACACAACCAACGTGAGAATTCCGGGCGATGCGGTTTGAACATGAGCGTGAGCCCAGGCGACAGCCTGACCGGTTGCGCGGGTCAGCTCCGGCCTTTCTCTTGCAGCAATCGAGCCCGTATGACCGATGAGCTATCGCCACGCGCTGAGATCGTTGTTGCAAACGCCGGTGTTCACCATCACGGTGATTGTCAGCCTGGCGCTGGGCATCGCCGCGGCCGGTTCGATGTTCGCCATCGTGCACGGCGTGCTGCTGGCGCCACTGCGGTACGGCGATCCGGATCGCCTGGTCAGCGTCGGACTGCAGACGGCAGAAAAGCCGCGCGTGCAGCAATCGCCAGCGATCTTTTTGACTTACAGGCAGTTCGCGCAGCAGCTCGATGACATCGGCATCTATCGGACCGGCAGCACCAATATCCGATCAACTGCCGACGACGGCGCGGCCGATAGCGTCATCGCGACGTGGGTGAGCGCATCGATGATGCCGCTGCTGCAGATCCCTCCCTTGCTCGGTCGCTCATTCACGGCCGAGGAGGAAATCCGCGGCGGTCCGAACGCAGTCATCCTGAGTGAGTCGGAGTGGCGTACCCGCTTCGACGCGGCGCCCGACGTCATCGGGAAAACGCTGATAGTCAACGACGCCCCTCGCGAGATCGTCGGCGTGATGCCGGCACGCTTCTCATTTCCTACGGCGGACTCGCGCCTGTGGCTTCCGGTCAAGTACACCGAGACGGCGGCGGCGGGCGACTTCATCTACTCCGCGGTGGCCCGCCTTGCTCCCGGAGCCACCGCAGCGCAGGCGCAGCGCGAACTCGCCAGCGTGTTGCCGAGAGTGGCGGAGTTGTTTCCGCGTCTGCAGTCGGGCGGCTCCACGGCAGCCTGGCTCGATGAGCTGCGCGCGACGCCGGTGGTCCTGCCGTTGCACGACGTAGTCATAGGCGGAATCGCGCGCACGCTGTGGATGCTGGCCGCAGCGGCCGGGCTGGTGCTGATCGTCGCGTGGGCAAACGTGACGAATCTCATGCTGATCCGCGCGGATGGCCGCCAGCTGCAGCTCGCGGTCCGCGAAGCCCTCGGAGGGAGCCGTCTGCGCGTCGCCACCCATTTCCTCGGCGAGTCGCTGTTGCTCGGCGCGGCCGGCGGGGCACTCGCGCTGCTGGCGACGCACGGCGCCATCCGCTCGCTGGTGGCGTTTGGGCCAGTCGACGTCCCGCGGCTCGCGGAGCTGGGCATCGGTCTGACGACCGTTGGCTTCATCACGCTGGTTACGCTGGTTGGGGTGATCCTCTGTGCTGCCGCGCCGGCGCTTCGGGTTCGGCGAGGGAGCCTGTCGAGCCACCTGCATGACGGTGCACGCGGCCAGTCAACCGGCAAGGAGCGGCAGCGGCTGCGGGCGAGCATCACCGTCCTGCAGATCGCGGTGGCGCTGGTGGTCACGGTTGCATCCGCATTGCTGCTGCGAACCGCTCAGCGGCTGTACGAAGTGCATCCGGGCTTCGAAGCGACTGATGTGACGACCGTCCGCATCCTGCTGCCTCACGCGAGCTATCGCGATTCGACCACCGTCGCGTTCTACGCCCGGTTGACCGAACTGGCTGGCCAGTTGCCGTCCGTCCGCAGCGCCGGCCTGACCGCGCGAGTGCCGCTGGGTGGTGGCGCCAAACTGGATCAGGCATTTCTGCTCGAAGGGGCGGGACGAACGCTGTCGCTGCCGGTATCCGTCGTCAGCAATGGGTATTTCGCGACGATGAGGATTCCGTTGCTCGCGGGCCGCGACTTCCGCTCGCTCGATCAGGAGCAAGGCGCGGACATCGTCATCAGCCAGCGCGCGGCGGCGACGCTGTTTGGCGATCCGAGCGGTCTGGCAGCGGAGGGGAAGCGATTAACGCTCGCCCCCAACGGACCGACGTACACCATCGTCGGTGTGGTCGGTGATGTGCGCGATCACGATCTGGCGACGGCACCTTTGGCGACGATTTACCGGCCGCAGGTGGTGCCGATCGACCCGCTTGTGGAGCCGGGGCCGCGAGCTTCGATGGTGCTTGTAGTACGGTCGAGCGAATCCGCGGGTGTGCTGGTGCCGGCAATCAGGCAGCTCGTGCGCGACCTCGACCCGACTGTCCCCCTCATCAGCGTCGAGACCATGCGTGACGTGATGCGTGCCTCGACGGCACGGCTCTCGCTCACCCTCACCGTGCTGACGGCCGCCGCGGTGATCACCCTGCTGCTCGGCGCGATTGGCCTGTACGGCGTGATGGCGTACATGGTGGCGCTGCGCACCCGCGAGTTCGGCGTGCGCATCGCGCTGGGTGCCGACCCGGCGCGCATCGCCAGGTGGGTCGTCAGCCGTGGGCTGCTGCTCAGCGCCTGCGGCATCATTGCCGGCTTCGTCCTGTACGCGCTGGCGGCGCCGTTCCTGCACGCGTTTCTGTATGGCGTGACGACGACTGACCCGGTCACCCTGGTCGGCGCGACGCTGCTGCTCGCCGCCACGGCGACACTGGCCAGCTGGCTCCCGGCGACTCGCGCCGCGCGCGTCGATCCGGCGGTCGCGCTGCGGGCGGAGTAGGGAGCACGGCACCCTGCAGTTCTGCAGCCTCGGCGGGAGCGCAGGCGACGCTGGGTTTGCTGATCTGGAGTGCATCGCGCCGGGCGGCGCTGCTGCAGCCGCGGGTCGCTGAGTGGCTCGATACAGCGCCGGTGGCTCTAGCCTCAGGCATTGCCGTGCAGCGGCCGCCGGGATGTACTCGGCGCCTCGTGCGCCGGTCAGTCGCGCAATCGGTGATCATGCGCGTGCGCGACGCTGCGCGAACACGAGTCGCGAGATGACCCAGGCGCTGCCCGAACGCCTTGCCGACAGCGGCGCGACGCTGTTGCGCGACGGCTTTGTCGATTACCACGCGCGCTTTGCAGCGGTTACCCAGCGCGCCCGGCGCCGCTTTGAGGGTCGCGACTGGGCTGGCGCGCGGGCGGATGCGGTCGAGCGGATCGAGCTGTATGACCGCTGCGTCGCCGAGACCTCGGCGCGGCTGGCGGCGCTGCTTGGCGTGGCCGCCATGGACCGCGTGCTGTGGAACCGCATCCGCGATGGCTACGCCGCGCTGATCGGCCCGCTGATTGACCAGGAGCTGTACAAAACCTACTTCAACACGCTCACCCGCCGCTTCTTCAAGACCCGTGGCGTCGATCCGGATATCGAGTTCGTGGCGCTCGATATCGAGCCGACCGATCGCATCACCGATCCGGTCCGGCGTCATGTCTACGCCGCCTCGGGCGAACTGCCGTCGCTGTGTCGACGCGTGCTGGATGACTATCCCTTCGATGCGCCGTATGCCGACGCCGCGCGCTGCGCGACGGCCATCGCGAAGTCGCTGGCGGCGCAGGTGGCGCACTGGGGGGCATGGCCGATACGCGCGCTGGAGCTGCTGGAGACGGTGTTCTACCGCGAGCGCCGCGCCTACCTGGTTGGCCGGGTGTTTGGCGAAGAGCACTACGCGCCCTGCGTGATCGCGCTGATCAATGACGAAGAGGGCATCCGTGCCGATGCCGTGCTGACCCGGCGCGAACACATCGCGGTGCTGTTCGGCTACACGCGCAGCTACTTCCACGCCGATCTCGGCACGGTAGGCGACACCGTGGTGTTTCTGCGCACCTTGCTGCCGAGCAAGCCGATCGACGAGATCTACACCATCCTGGGACGCGCCAAGCAGGGCAAGACCGAGCGCTACCGGCACTTTTTTCGCCACCTCGGAACGCGTTCCGACGAACAGTTCGTGCACGCCGAGGGCGAGCGCGGAATGGTCATGCTGGTGTTCACGCTGCCCTCGTATCCGCTGGTCTTCAAGCTGATCCGCGACACCTTTGCCTATCCAAAGAACATGGCGCGCAGCGAGGTGCAGGCCAAGTACCGGCTGGTGTTCCACCACGACCGGGTTGGGCGGCTGGTCGACGCCCAGGAGTTCCGCCATCTGCGCTTCGCGAAACGGCAGTTCCAGCCAGCGCTGCTGCGTGAGCTGGTGGAGGGCTGCCGGCAATCGGTCACCGAAGACGGCGATGATCTCGTGGTGACCCACTGCTACATCGAACGACGTCTGCGGCCGCTCAATCTGTACGTGAAGGAAGTGCCCGCGGCGGGAGCGTTGCGGGCGGTGCTCGATTACGGGCAGTCAATCAAGGACCTGGCCCGCAGCAACATCTTCCCTGGCGATCTGCTGCTGAAGAACTTCGGCATTTCGCGCACCGGGCGGGCGATCTTCTACGATTACGACGAGCTGTGTCTGGTCACCGAGTGCCGCTTCCGCGCGATGCCCAGCGCCCGCCACGATGATGAGGAAATGCACCATGGCGCCTGGTTCCACGTCGATGACAACGACGTGTTTCCCGAGCAGTTCCCGCGCTTTCTGGGCCTGACCACGGACCAGCGCGAGGCGCTGTTGAACGCGCACGGCGAAATCTTCGACGTGCGCTGGTGGCTGGAGGTGCAGGAGCGCCTGCGCGGCGGCGGCTATGCCGACGTGCCGCCCTATCCCGACAGTGAGCGTCTGTCCGCCGTCAGCGCGACCGCCAGCGCGACGCTAACGGGCCCTGTGCTAGATTTCGCGACCTTGCCTATTTCGGAGTCCGACGGATGATTCGTACCTCTCTTGCCATCGCCCTGGCGCTGGCCCTGACGGCCTGTGGACAGCAGGCAGCGACCCCCACCGCCGAGCCACAGGCGGCGGCTCCAATGCAGGAGCCCGCTGCGCCGCCCCCGATGGAAGCGCCGGCAGCCGCGCCCGCCACTGCCGATGCCGCGTTGGCCGCTGCCATCAGCGCCGAGTGGCGCACGCCGGAGTTCCGCGCGCGCGATGGTTTTCGCCATCCGGCAGAGACCCTCACCTTCTTCGGCATCACGCCCACCGCTACCGTGGTTGAGATCACCCCCGGCGGCGGCTGGTACGCGGAGATTCTGGCGGCCTACCTGAAGGACGGCGGCCGCTACGTGGCGGCGCTTGTCGACGAGAACAGCGCCAAGACCGACAGCGCCCGCGAGTATTACGCCCGCAGCAACACCGGCCTGCGCGACAAGTTTGCCAATGCGTCCGAGCTTTACGGGGCGGCTGTCGTCAGCCGCTTTGATCCGGCCGCGCCGCAGTTTGCCGAGCCCGGCAGCGCCGATCTGGTGCTGACCTTCCGCAACGTGCACAACTGGATGGGCACCGAGGGACAGGCGCAGGGGATGTTCAACGGCTTCTTCGCCGCGCTCAAGCCCGGCGGCGTGCTGGGCGTCGTCGAGCATCGCGCCAATGCCGATGTGCCGGCCGGTGATCGCAGCGGCTACGTCAGCGAAGCGCAGGTGATTGCACTCGCTGCTGCCGCAGGCTTCACGCTGGACGCCAAGAGCGAGATCAACGCCAATCCGGCTGACAGCAAGGATCACCCGAACGGCGTCTGGACCCTGCCGCCTTCCTCGCGGCTGCCGGACGGCGACGACGGCGCCAAGTACAAGGCAATTGGCGAGTCGGACCGGATGACGCTGCGCTTCACGAAGCCGGCGGAAGCGATGGACGCAGCACCGGTCGCTGCACCGGCCAGCTGAAGCAGGCGTCACCTCGGCAGGGCGGGTCTTAGCCCGCCCTGCCGAGCGCCGCGATGCACCGCCTCGGGCTGTGGCCCGTCTGGCTGAGCCTCGCAATGCAGGGTCGGCGGGTCGAGCCCCGCCCCTCTGAACGCTGCCGAAGATCGCGCGCGCCTTCTCCATCGGTATCCCGTGTGACCGTGCGCCGGGGCGCGCCAACGATATCTCGTCAAAACGTCAAGACGACGCCAACGGAAGGCAGGATCGGCAGCGCGGCGCCGTTCTCGCGGATCTGCGAATCCTGGACACCTGCGCGAATCCTGGACGACGCGAATCCTGGACACCCACTTCCCGTTTGGACACGCGAACGTCGCGAACGTGGACACCCACCCACCGCACCACCAACCACGCACCAGCTTTGGCAACCCAAACGTCCAGCCGCAATCGAAGCTATCGAAACTCGACGGCGCAGGCGGGCGCATCGAGTCAGTCATTTGTATGGAATGGGCCTTCCCG
>JBBRBN010000070.1:0-20585 GCA_038205755.1 Lysobacterales bacterium
CGTGCTTGCTGGCCAGTTCGTCGTCGTCGTAGCGGCACCGGATGAGTTCACCGCCGAGCGTCCAGAGGTTGTCGCGATGCCGGCGCAAGGTTGCCTTGGCCAGGCCCTGGTCCAGCAGGTGCAGCAGGAACGGCGTGAGCAGGTGAACGATCTGCTGGTCCACGGGGATGTCTGCGGGATCGACGTGCCAGGATCGAGGCCAGTCATCGAGGTCCGGGGCGGCTTGGCGCAGGCGCTGCGCGTGCTGCGGCTCGAGACTCTTCTCGTCCTCGACGTTGCTACCGGAGTGAGCAGGCGAGGGGTCAGGTCTTGTATTGACATATCCCTTGTTCCGCCCAGGGTACAAGGCGACGATCGCCGTCTAGCGCAGGCGGCCATTTGGCGTCAGCGCGTCGATGCGAGTGCGCGTGCGGCCGGGGCCGGACAGCTGGTAGTACGACCCAATTGGCAGGGCGCTCACCGAATCAACCAGGACAATCAACCAGGACACCCACAAGCGCCGGGACGAATCCGGCAGAACATTGGAGGGGCAGTTCCTCTACTCACCAAGGGCTAGCAACCCAGCGAGGCACCAAGTCATGGGCCGAAGCCGGTAACGGTTAGGTTAAGCGTTGATAGGTGGACGTGTAGGCACGGTATCGAGCTCCGAAATCAAGCGTTGAGGACGCCGACCTTGTTGGGTGAGGGGGAAGGCAACATGCGCGAATTCCGGGACACCCAAAGTTTGCGAAGAAGCGCAATCGAAGCAGGAACTCGGGTCACCCAGCATCCTCAGTAAAGCGATAAGGCGGGTCTCGATCCGCTGCCCATCCTGTAGATGCGTCAACGAAGCCACGCCGATGAGGGCGGGGCTTCGTCATTTCGCCCCCGCCACAATGCGTGCGACGGCCTGCGCCGGCGTGACGATGGCGATGTCGCGATAGGTGTCGAGCGCGAGCAGGTCACGGTCGCCGGAGACGATGAGCTGGGCCTTGGCGGCGCCCGCGCAGGCGAGCACGTGGTCGTCGTCGGAGTCGCGGCTGGTGGGTTTGATGGCGCGCGGAACAACATGCCCGACCAGCTGGCCGTAGACGCCTAGCGCGTGTTCGACCGAGGACTGCTGTTGCGCTAGGCGCGAGGCCAAGTGTGGGCGGGCCAGCGTGTCGCGCAGCTCGTCCAGCAGCACGGCGGAGGCGAACAACGCGATGTCACCCGCGTTGGCCGCCTGCAGCAGCCGATACGGCACGCCGCCCCAGATCAACGCCGAGACGACGACGTTGGTATCGAGCACGACCCGCATGGGTCAGGGCTGTTTCGAGCGCGCGCGGCGTTCGGCGCGCACCGCCTTTACCTCGGCAACAATTTCGTCGTCGCTCATCGGTAGGATGTCGGCAGCGCGCAGGCGGTCAGCGATCTCCAACAGCTTGCCCCCGGCTTCGCGGCGCAGGGCGTCTTCGAGCAGTTGACGAATGGCGCGGTCGGACAGCAGGCCGGCGTTCTTGGCGCGTTCGGCCACATCGTCGGGCAGCGAGACAGTGATGCGGGTCATGATGGTTTTCTCCTTAGTGGCCGGTGGCGGCGGCCCGGCCGCGCGTGTTGTTGGGTTCGTCAATACCGAGCCGCCGGGTGGTTCCCCAGCGTTTGGCTTGGTGCTTGAGCAACAGGCCCTCGATGACGTCGAGCACGACCTGCTGTTCGCCCGGTTCGAGCTGGCTGACCGCCTCGAAGTGCAGTTCCAGATTCTTGCCGGGTGCGCGCTCCTGGGAATCGAAGACCAGCGCATCGGCGCTGGCGTTGAGGGCGATGGCGAGCTTGCGCAAAGCCTCCAGGCTGGGCTCAGAGACGTTGGTTTCGTACCGGCGGACCTGCACGGCGTGCAGCCTGGCCTTTTCGGCGAGCTGCAGTTGGGTCAGGCCGCGTTCTTTGCGCAGTGCGTCGAGGCGTTCGGCCAATCCCATGACCCAGGTGCTCGGCCGTCGAGGTGCCATGGTGCTATCCCGCATATCCGGTTGGCTTACTGCATGGTAACTTCCTATCAGTGAGCGTGAATGAAGTGAGCGGGGACACCCACCGGAACGTGTCAAGGACTTTGATACCGTTTTTTTCGGAAATCTATGTACGGTTGGCTCTGTGTGAGTGGGTGTAACTGACGACGATGGTTTCAGCGGGACCGACTTCGCTTGCACGCAGGAAAGGGTCAGGTCTTGTTTTGACATGTCCCTTGTTCCGCACAGGGTTCAAGGCGAAGATCGCCGAAGGAGGCAAGGGATCAGGTCTTGTATTGACATATCCCTTGTTCCGCCCAAGAGGCTAGGGGTGGAGCGTCGTATCGGGCCATACGACCGACTGAGGAAAATCCCTTGCGCGGACAAGAGACAAGCGAGGGCGTGTGAGATTCATGAAATATGCGGGTTAGTTGATCCCGGCAATCCTTGCGCCGCCAAGAATCGAACGAACCTGCACGGCGCAGCGGCGAGGTGAGCCCACGGGCGATGGACATCACGGCAGCAGCACATCTGTGACGACGAGGTTCACTTGCGCTGTACGTGCCGTTGACCGGGCGCCGCGCAGACTACCTCCGTCGGCTCTACCTTGCGACGCCTCAATCCCACGGAGTTACCCATGTCCAAGTTCCTGCTCTCGCTCGCCGCATCCGCCCTGCTCGCCCTGCCGGTAGCCGCCAAGGCGCAGACCGTCGTCGAGGTTGCTGCCGGCAATCCTGACTTCTCCACGCTGGTTACCGCAGTCAAGGCAGCCGGGCTGGCCGAGACGCTGTCGGGCACCGGTCCGTTCACCGTCTTCGCTCCGACCAACGCCGCGTTTGCCAAGCTGCCTGCCGGCACGGTCGAGAACCTTTTGAAGCCGGAGAACAAGGATCAGCTGGTCGCCGTGCTCACGTATCACGTTGTCGCCGGTAAGGTGATGGCTGCCGACGTGGTGACCCTGACCACCGCTACCACGGTGAACGGCAAGGCCGTCAGCATTGACGCCAGCAATGGCGTCAAGGTCAACACCGCGACCGTCACTGCCACTGATATCGCGGCCAGCAACGGCGTCATCCACGTCATCGATACGGTCCTGCTGCCCTGACCGACCGCGTTTCATGCTGCACTCAGGGCGCCTTCGGGCGCCCTGTGTTTTTGCGCTGGGCGGACGGCGCGGCTGACGCTGCGGCGGCTTCGATCATCGGCATCGTCTTGACGTGCAGATCCATCTGCGGAAAGGCGATATCGATACGGTTTTCACCGAACACGGTTGCAATCCTTCCGTTCAGGTCGTTCATGGCCGGCAGCCGATCAGAGATGGTGCCGACGAACACGCGCAGCTCGAAGTCCAGTGAACTGGCGCCAAAGCCCATGAACCACGAGCGCGGGGACGGATCCTTCAGCACCATCGGATGCTCGCTGGCGATCTGCTGCAGTATCGCGTGAACCTGGTCCGGGTCGGTGCCGTAGGCCACGCCCACCTTCAGCACCACCCGCGTATTGGTGTCGCTAAGGGTCCAGTTGGTAAGCCGATCAGTGATGAACGTCTTGTTCGGGACCACCAGCTCTTTGCCGTCGAAATCCATCAGCGTCGTGGCGCGGGTGCTGATGCGGGTGACGGTGCCGGTCTGGTCGCCGATGGTGATGATGTCGCCGACCCTGAACGGGCGTTCCGACAGCAGGATCAGACCCGACACGAAGTTGGCGAAGATCTCCTGCAGGCCGAATCCGAGTCCGACCGTGAGCGCGGCAGCCATCCACTGCAGCTGCGACCAGCGCAAGCCAAGCAGTGACAGGCCGAGCACCGAACCGACGATCACGATGGCATAACGGCTCATCGCGGTGATGGCATAGCGGCTGGCCGGGTCGATGCCGGTCCGACTGAGCAGCGCAAGCTCCAGCAGCCCCGGCAGGTTGCGTGCGGCGACTGTGGTCAGGACCAGCAACAGCATCCCCAGCAGTACCGCCTTCAGCGATACGGCCTCGCTGATCGCGGTGCCGTCAGCGGCCTTGTCGGCGGCATGCCACAACACCACGTCGTCGAGTCTGCCAAGCGCCGGAAGCACATCCGACCAGACCCAGAACAGCCCTCCGACCCACAGGGCGAGGGTGAACGCGCGCAACAGGCGTCCGGTCTGGGCATTGACCGTCTCCCTGTCGAGGGTTTCCTCACCTACGCCTGCCGCCGCCTCGTCGCTGCCGCGGTTGCTGGCTTCCTGCGCGGCGGCCTGGCGACGTGACTCAAGTCGCTGCTGCGCCAGACGGCGCTCGCCAAGCAGAAACCAGCGCGACAGCAGGCCATGCACGACGCTGACACCAACCACCGTGCCCAATGTCGCCCACAGACACGCAAGAATGACTGCCCCACTGAACACGTAACCATCCATTACCAGCAGCGCGATCAGCAGAATCAGCCCGGTCAGCGCGACGCGCAGGATCTGTCGCACCCGCAGCGGCTCCGGCGGGCCGCCGCGACTGGTCCAGATGGCGCCTGGCGCGAGCAGCCGGTAGAGCCCAAATGCGACCACCGCACAGAATGCGATCAGGCCGCAGCGCGCGGCGGTGTCGATGGCCAGCTCCTGGTTGCGCGCCAGTGCCAGCACGATGATGAACTGCAGCGGCACCAGCAACGCCAGCGCCATCGGCAGGCTGCGGGCAATCGCGACCCGTCGTTCGCGCATCCAGCGGAAGTGCAGATGGGCGAGGCCATGCTCGAGCACCAGAAAGCGGAGGAAGTCGAGCAGGAACAGGCTGCTCGATACCGCCACCAGGGCTCGACCCAGTGAGTCGCTGAAGCGCCCCGGCTCACCCGCCGAGCGCAGTACATAGCCCAGTCCCCATACCAGCAGTGCCCATGGCAGGGCGGCGGCCGCGGTCACGCCCAGCACCCGCCAGGTGCGCGCAAAACTGTCCTCGGCCGGGCGGCGCAGCACCGGCGCGCTGGCATCGATGAGCGTTTTCGCCCGGTAGCGCACCACCAGCGCGAACAGCAGCATCCCGAACAGCAACAGCGGCACGGCGGGGTGGGAGACGATGCGGGTCCATGCCAGGCTGGCGCTGGTGACGAAGCGATCAGGCTTCAACAGGTCTGCCCAGCCCGCTCCCAGCCGCCCAAACCAGCTGCCGTCGATCGCCGCGTTGCTCGGAATCCAGTACACCCGTTGGTCGAGGAGATCGCCCAGCGTGCGGGTATCGACCAGCTCCGCCTGCAGCGCCGATTCAGCCTGCCCGAGAGCGGCAATGTGGCGCTGCAGGGCTGACTCCAGGCGCGGCAGCAGCTCAGCCCGTTCGCCCAGCACGTTGTAAAGCACGCCTCGGAGCTCGGCGGTGGCGGTCTCACTGCTACCTTCGGCGGTCTCGACCGCACTGGCTACCGCGCTTGGCAGGTCAGCCAGCAGGGTGCGCTGGTCGGTCAGGGAAATCTGCTGCAGTCGGGCCTTGGTAAGTGCCTGCCGGACCTCATCGAGGCGGCGCTGGATAACCGCGGGCGATCCCAGACGACGACGCTCAAGGACCAGCATCGGGCCGAGCGAGTCGTCTTGGCCATCGATCGCCAGCCGCGCCCGGGTGTCACGCAGCGCAGCCGCCACCACGTCACGCGCAGCGGCGCGCGCGGACTCCCCTTGGCGCAAACTGGCCAGTGATCCGGTCGTGGCAGCGAGCGCTTTGCCCATCTCAAGATTGGCCTTGGCTTGCTCCCGGAGCAGCGCCTCGGCGTCGTTGAAGCTCTGGGCCTGTGCCTCGAGATCGGCCAGCAGCTGGCGCATCGCGTCGCTCTGCCGCGTGCTGCTCAGGGCCTGCAGCACTTCCACCCGCTGCTCACGCTCGCCCAGGTCGCGCTGTGCATCGCGCAGCTGCAGCTCGATATGCTCGCGCCGAGCCGGCGCTGTTTCGCGCTCCAGCTTGCGGCGTGCGAGCTCGGCCGACTGCGCTCGCAGCTCGGCCTTCTGCAGCGCTTGCCGAGCCTGCAGCAAGGCCAAGGGTTCGTCGCTGGTGGCCGGTGCAGGCGTCTCGATACGCCGTTTCAGCGCATCGATCTGCAGCTTCAGCTCGGCGTCGCGCTCGATGTCCGACAGCACATCAACCGCCTGGTTGCCCAGTGTCTGCCGCAGGTCGGTCACCGCCGCGCGCAGCAGCAGCACTTCCGCGCGTTCGTTGGCGAGCTGCGATTCGAGTGCAGCGGTATCGATATCGTCCGGCAAGCTCTGGCGCCAGGCGCGGAACGATTGCGCCGTGGTGCCAGCGATGCCCCGCAGCAATCCGCCGCGCTCGCGCTGGGCGCTGGCAAGCGCCTCGCGCAGTGCTCCACTGGACTGAATCGCGATGTCGGCTTGACCCTCGAAACCGGCAGCAGCGTCGAGGGCGGCGGTTGCTTCTGCCGCCTGCGCCTCGCTCAGGCCGCCGCGCTCAATGCTGCTGCGCGCGCGGGCGACATCGTCGGTCGCTGAAGCCGGCAGCGCCTCGGCTGCGCGCGCGCCAGCGCTCGCGAACATTCCAGTCAGCAGCAGAAGAGATGCCGAGAGGGCGCACAGGGTCTTCAGCATCGTCGAGCAGACCAGAACCGGGAAGCGCCAAGGTTAGCGGATGTGGACGCGTGGATGGCTTCTGGCCCAGGGCAAGTCCAGTGCCTGCGGCTATACTTCACGGCTAGATTCCGCGTCAGCGGCGTCCGCCTTCTGGTTGCGCCGCTGATGTTCCAACCCCCACCCGCCCGATTTGCGCGCTTCAAACGCGCGCTTTGACGACCCCAGCCTGGAGCCAACATGAGTATCGATCAACTCAACGAAACCGCACTTGCCATGGTCGCCCCGGGCAAGGGAATCATCGCTATCGACGAGTCGACCACGACCATCAGCAAGCGCTTTGACGCGGTCGGGATCGAGTGCAGCGAAGCCAATCGCCGCGCCTACCGCGAACTGTTGTTGACCGCACCTGACCTGTCGGCCCACATCTCTGGCGCAATCCTGTACGACGAGACCTTGCGGCAGTCGTCGGCCGCCGGCCTCCCGTTTGCAACACTCATGGCGCAGGCCGGCATCCTGCCCGGCATCAAGGTCGACCGCGGCACCGTGCCACTCGCCGGCTACCCGGGCGAGTTGATCACCGAAGGCCTGGACGGTCTGCGGCAGCGTCTGGCCGAGTACTCGCAGCTGGGCGCGAGGTTCGCCAAGTGGCGCGCCGTCATCACCATCTCCGAGGACACCCCGAGCGGCGCCTGCATCGAGGCCAACTGCCACGCATTGGCCCGCTATGCGGCGCTTTGCCAGGAAGCTGGAATCGTGCCGATGGTCGAGCCGGAGGTACTGATGGACGGCGGGCACGACATCGAGGTCTGCTACGACGTCACCGAGGCAACCCTGCGTTCGCTGTTCGGCGCGCTCTACGAGCACAACGTGCTGCTGGAAGGCTGCATCCTGAAGGCCAGCATGGTGATACCAGGCAAGCAGTGCGCCGAGCAGGCCAGTGTCGAGCAGGTTGCCGAGGAAACCCTCCACTGCCTGCGTTCGGCGGTGCCGGCCTCGCTTCCGGGCATCGTGTTTCTATCCGGCGGACAAAGTGACGAGGCGGCCACAGCTCACCTCAACGCGATGAACCAGATGGGTCCCAATCCGTGGCCGCTGACGTTCAGCTACGGTCGGGCGATGCAGCAGGCGGCGCTGTCGCTGTGGTCGCAGGACATCGCTGGCAACTTTGCGGCAGCCCAGCGCACGGTGTCCCAGCGCGCCCGCGCCAACGGCTTGGCGGCACTCGGAAGATGGAATTCAGCGGGCTGATTCAAGGGCGGCCGCGCGGCTTCGCTGAACCTGAACAGAAGCGGCTTTGACCTTGGACAGGGGCCTTTCTTCACGGAGGGTAGCGCCGTCGCTGACTACTCTGCGCCTTCACAGATGTGAGGTTTGGCAATGAGTGACGACCTTATCCGCCGGCGACCTGCAGGATCGTTGACCGTGCTGGCCCTGATACTGCTCCTAGCCGCCGCCGCAACGCTGACCGCGTGCAGCGGCGAGGCGCCGCCAGCGCGTGGCGGCGGCGGAGGTGCCGGTGGGGCACCGGTAGCGGTGGTCACGGCGCTGGCCGCCAGCGATGCCTGGGTGGACCGGATTGAGGCACTCGGAACGGCCCAGGCCAACGAGTCGCTGACCATCACGGCCAAGGTCACTGAAACGGTGGCGAGGGTCAACTTCAGCGACGGCGATCTGGTGACCGAGGGCAAGGTTCTGGTCGACTTGACCGGCCGCGCCGAAGTGGCCGGGCTGGAAGAAGCCCAGGCCAACTACACCGAGGCGCTGCAGCAGTTTCGTCGGCAGGCCGACCTGGTCGCCGCTGGCACCATCGCGCGCAGCCAGCTGGATTCGCTGGTGGCCACCCGCGACGCAGCCAAGGCGCGGATGGACGCCATTCGCGCGCGCCTCGCGGACCGTGTGATCGTGGCGCCGTTCGCCGGATTGCTGGGATTCCGCCAAGTCAGTCCTGGCACGCTGGTGACGCCAGGCACGGCGATCGCCACCCTTGACGATGTCTCGCTGATAAAGCTGGATTTTTCGGTTCCGGAGCGCTTCCTGTCCGCGCTTGCGGTCGGTCAGAGCGTTGACGCCGTGAGCGTGGCGTGGCCCGGCGAGACGTTCAGCGGTGTGGTGAGTAATGTCGGTTCGCGGGTCGACGCGGTTACCCGTTCGGTGGTGGTTCGGGCCGAGCTGCCCAACCCCGACCTGCGTCTGCGGCCCGGCATGCTGTTACGGGTGGACCTGCTGCTGCCAGCGCGCCTGGCGGTGGTGATTCCGGAGCTGGCGCTGATCCAGGTCGGGACGCAGCAGTCGGTGTATCGCGTCGATGCCGACGGCGTGGCGACCGTGGCGGTGGTGCGCAGCGGTGCACGCCGTCGCGGCGAGGTCGAGATCGTCGAAGGACTGGCGGCGGGTGATCGGATCGTGGTTGAGGGCGTGGTCAAGTTGCGTCCAGGAGCACGTGTAAGCGAAGCGCCGATCGCCGCTGCGGTGCCGTCGACGCCGGTCGCCGGCGGGGCACTCTAGACGGAGTCTGGCCATGCTGCTGTCCGACGTTTCGATCAAGCGCCCGGTCTTTGCGACCGTCATGAGCCTGCTCCTGGTGGTGCTGGGAGCGCTGGCCTTTACCCGCCTGACCCTGCGCGAGCTGCCCAACATCGATCCGCCGGTGGTGTCGGTGCAGGTGAACTATCCGGGCGCCTCGGCGGCTGTGGTGGAGACCCGCATCACCCAGCTGCTGGAGGATGCCGTTAGTGGCATCGAGGGCATTGAAACGGTCGAGTCGCGGAGCCGCAACGGCGAAGCCAGCGTGACCATCGAGTTCAGCCTCAATCGCGAGATCGAAGCCTCGGCCAACGACGTGCGCGACGCAATCAGCCGCGTGAGCGGGCGGCTGCCGCCGGAGGCCGATCCGCCGCAGGTCGAGAAGGTCGAAAGTGACGCTGAGGTCATTCTCTGGCTGAACATGAACTCCAGTCAGCTGGAGACCCTGGAGCTCAGCGACTACGCCGAGCGCTATGTGGTGGACCGGCTGGCCAGCATCGACGGCGTGGCGCAGGTGCGGGTGGGTGGCCAGCAGCGCTATTCGATGCGCATCTGGCTTGACCGGGCAGCACTGGCGGCCCGCGGGCTGACCGTCAACGACGTTGAGAATGCCCTGCGGCGGGAAAATGTCGAGCTGCCAGCCGGCAATCTGGAGTCGCAGGATCGCGATTTCGTGCTGCGCGTGATGCGCGGCTACCAGGCGGCTGAGGACTTCGCCCAGCTGACCCTGGCCAAGGGCGAAGACGGCTATCTGGTGCGGCTCGGTGATGTTGCCAAGGTCGAGCGTGCGTCGTCGGAGCGGCGGGCCTATTTTCGCGGTAACGGCCAGCCAAACATTGGCATGGGCGTCATCAAGACCTCGACCGCCAACAGTCTGGATGTGGCGCGTTCGGTGAAAGCGGCTATTCCCGACATCCAGTCGTCGCTGCCAGGCGGCACCGATATCTTCGTCGCTTTCGATTCGACGACGTTCATCGAAGCATCTGTCAATCGCGTCTACATGACCTTGATCGAAGCAATGCTGCTGGTGCTGGTGGTGATCTATCTGTTTCTCGGCAGCTTCCGTGCCGCGCTGATTCCGGCCGTCACCGTGCCGGTCTGCCTGGTGGCGGCATTCATTTCGCTGTGGGCGTTCGGCTTCACGATCAATCTGTTGACGCTGCTGGCGCTGGTGCTGTGCATCGGACTCGTCGTGGACGACGCGATCGTGGTGCTGGAGAACGTCCAGCGCCGGGCTGATCAGGGCGAGCCGCCGCTGGTCGCTGCCCGCCGCGGCACGGCGCAGGTTGCGTTTGCGGTGATCGCCACCACCGCCGTGCTGGCGGCCGTGTTTCTGCCGGTCGGCTTCATGGAAGGCAACACCGGTCGCTTGTTCCGCGAGCTGTCGGTGACCTTGGCTGGTGCGGTGATCATCTCGGCCTTTGTTGCCCTGACGCTGACACCGATGATGTGTTCCAAGCTGGTCCGTGCGCACGTCGAGCCGCGCGGGATACATGCTTGGATCCAGCCCCGTCTGACCCGGCTCGGCCTAGCCTACCGCCGCTCGGTGGAGCGCACGGTTGGCCGACCGCTGCTGTTCGGTGGGCTGCTGTTGGCCTGCCTCGGGTTCTCATGGGTGTTGATCCAGAACATTCCCGCCGAGCTGGCGCCGCCAGAAGACCGCGGAGCGTTTTTCATTTCGGTGGTCGGACCGGAAGGCGCCGGTTTTGACTACACGGTTTCGCAGATGCATCAGGTCGAGCAGAAGCTGTTCCGCTACCTCGGCGAAGGTCAGTCGATTGACCGCGCCAACACGCGCGTCCCAGGAGGTTTCGGGGCCAGCGGCGAGATGCACACCGGTCAGGTCATCGCCCTGCTGAAGCCGTGGGATGAGCGTACCGAGAGCACCGCGTCGCTGGTCGAGAAGGTGCGCGCTGATCTGGCCTCTTTGCCCGGGGTACGCGCCAACCCGCAGGTCCGCAGCGGCCTGGTGCGCAGCCGCGGTCAGCCGGTACAGGTCGTGCTGGGCGGACCCGACTATGCCGAGCTGGCTGACTGGCGTGATCGCCTGCTGGCGCGGATGGAGAGCAACCCGGGGCTGTTTTCGGCCGACTCCGACTACAAGGAAACCCGGCCGCAGCTGCGCGTCGAGATTGATCGCCCGCGAGCCGCCGATCTTGGCGTATCGGTGCAGGAGATCGGCCGCACGCTGGAAACCATGATGGGCTCACGGCGGGTCACCACGTTTGTCGAAGACGGTGAGGAGTACGACGTCATTCTGCAGGCGCAGGCCGATGATCGCCGCTCGCCGGCCGATCTGGACAACCTTTACGTGCGCTCTCAAAGCACCGGCCAACTGGTGCCGCTGGTCAGCCTGGTCAGCCTCTCGGAGATCGCCGAGCCGGGCCAGTACAACCGCTTCAACCGCCTGCGCTCGATCACCATCAGCGCTGGGCTGGCGCCGGGTTACACCCTTGGCGAGGCATTGGGTTGGATCGAGCAGGTGGTGGCGGAAGAGCTGCCGGACCGCGCGCAGATCGACTACAAGGGCGAATCACGCGAATACCAGTCGGCCGGCATGGCGGTGCTGTTCACCTTCGGGATGGCGCTGCTGGTGGTCTACCTGGTGCTGGCGGCGCAATTCGAGAGCTTCATCCATCCTCTGGTCATCATGCTCACCGTGCCGTTGGCGGTGCTCGGCGCGCTGCTTGGCCTTTGGCTGTTCGGAAACTCACTGAATCTTTTCAGCCAGATCGGGATCGTCATGCTGGTTGGCCTGGCGGCCAAAAACGGCATCCTTATCGTTGAATTCGCCAATCAGCTGCGCGACCGGGGCATGGCGATCCGGGATGCCATCATCGAGTCGGCGGCGGTGCGCATGCGGCCCATTCTGATGACCTCGATCGCCACCATCATGGGCGCGGTGCCGCTGGTGGCCGCCGGCGGGCCGGGCTCAGCCAGCCGGGCGACGATCGGCATCGTGATCATCACCGGCGTCGCCTTCTCCACCCTGTTGTCGCTGTACGTGGTGCCGGCGTTCTATGCGCTGCTGGCCCCCTACACCCGCTCGCCGGATGAGCTCGCCCGCAGGCTGGATCGGCTTGAGGTGGAAACGCCGAAGGCAAAAGACGAAACCGCCTTTGGCCAGCACTGACGGCTCGCGTCGGGCGCCGACAGCGCCGCCGGCGCGGACGCCGGAGCTGCGTCTGCACGGGCTGAACGCCTGCCTGGCGGCGTTTGCAGCGCGCCCCGACGCGCTGCGCAAGGTCTACCTCAGCGAAGCCCGGCTGGTGGTGCTGCGCGAGGTGCTGGCCCACTGCGTCAGACAGCGGCTGGGCTATCGGGTGGTGGCTGAGGAAGATCTGCAGCGGCTGGCGGGCTCCAGTCATCACGAAGGCGTGGTGTTCGACATGCGTCCGCCGCCAGTGCCGACGATCACGGAGCTGATCAGCCGGACAGGAAGCCAGCAAGCGTCGCTGCTGCTGTGGCTGGATGGCGTTGGAAATCCGCACAATCTTGGCGCCGTGCTGCGCTCGGCGGCGCACTTCGGCATTGGCGCCGTGCTGCTGCCGCCGGGCTCCGGTCTGGGGCTCAGCGGTGCTGCCTGCCGGGTCGCTGAAGGTGGCGCCGAGGCGCTGCCGGTGATCCGACTGGCCGATGCCGGTGCCGCCCTGCAGCAGCTGCGCAGGGCCGGCTATTCTCTGGCCGCGACGGTGCCACGCGGCGGCACCGGTTTGTTTGACGCGCGGCTGCCGGCCCGCCTAGTGATGGTCTTTGGCGCTGAGGCCAGCGGTATCGGCTCGGGGTTGTTGAGTGCCTGCACGCTGCGGCTCGGCATACCCGGCACCGGTGCAGTGGAAAGCCTCAATATTTCCAGTGCGGCGGCGGTTTGCATGGCCGAGTGGCGCCGTCAGCGAGGCACAGACTGAATGGGGAAGGTGATGCGATTACCTGCGGTGTTGCTGGCCTGGCTGCTGGGCATGGCGCTGTGCGCGCCGGCGCTTGCGGCGACGCCCAGCTATCGGATCGACTATCGGGTCGGCTTCCATCCCGCCGATGGCGAGGCCAGCGTAAGCATGCGAGTCACGCCCGCTGACGGACGGCTGCAGCGGGTGCGTTTCAGCATCGACGCCGAGCGTCATCACCGCTTCGAGGGCGATGGCCAGATAACGCGCAAGGACGGTCAGGTGATCTGGCGGCCCGGCCAAGGTGTCTCCGAACTGCGCTTTCGTTACCGCATCGACCATCAACGTAACGATGGCCAGTATGACGCCCGGATCACCGACAGTTGGGCCCTGTTGCGGGCTGACCGGCTGATACCGCCGGCGTCAGCAATCGCACCGGGCGGCGCCGTTTCGCGCGCGACGCTGACCATCACCTTGCCCAAAGGGTGGACCCATGCCGACGCCGCCTATTCGCGCGAGCGGGGCACCGATCGATTCCCAGTCAATACCGCCGGACGCCGCTTCCAGCGACCGCTGGGCTGGATGATCGCCGGTGATATTGGCACCCGCACCGAGCAGATCAACTCCATGCGGGTGACCGTGGCGGCGCCCAAGGGCAGCACGCTGCGTCGCAACGAAGTGCTGGCTTTCGTGCACGCTGCGGCGCTGGATATGGAAAGCCTGTTCGGACGGCTGCCGCCGAAACTGCTGATCGTTGGTGCCGACGACCCGATGTGGCGCGGCGGGCGGTCCGGTCCCGGTTCGATGTACCTGCATGCAGACCGCCCGCTGATCAGCGAAAACGGCACCAGCACGCTGCTGCATGAGGTCGTGCACGTCGTCGGCGGGATCCGGGGCGACGCCGGCGACGACTGGCTAGCCGAGGGCCTGGCCGAGTACTACGGTATCCAGCTTCTCCAGCGCAGTGGACTGCTCAGCGAGGCGCGGGCCGACCGCGCAATCCGCTGGATGCGCAACCACGGTCGCTCTGTCAAGACGCTGCACAGCAGCCGCTCCGCCGGACCGCGCAGCGCGCGAGCGGTGGCGCTGCTAGCCGATCTGGACGCCGAGATTCGCCAGCGCAGTGACGACGCACGAAGCCTGGATGACGTGGTGCGCCCGCTGGTCGGGCAGGGCAGGATCAGTCGGCACGAGTTCCGCGCTGAGGTGGAGCGAGTGCTCGGTGCACCGTCAAAGACACTGACGACGCCGCTGCTGGAGTTCTAGCCCAGAGCAGCTCCGCTCGACTCAGGGTGTCGCCGGCGCCGGCGTCGGCGCCGGCGCGGGAGAAGCGGTTACCGCCGGCAGACGGCCAAAATCACCGTCCAGTTCGGCCGCCAGCCACGTCAGTACGGCATACGCGGCGACCTGCTGATCGAGCGCCTTTGGGTCGATCTTGTCCAGCGTGTCGTCGGCGGTGTGGTGATAGTCGAAGTAGTCGGTGCCGTCCTGCGCCAGTTGCGCCCACGGCATGCCCTTCGCGCGCAACGGGATGATGTCCGGCCCCGGTCCGCCGCCTTCCCGCTGGGTTTCGATGCCCAGCGGCGCCAACAGCGCGCCGATCTGTTCGATGATCGGCCAGCTCGGCTCTGACACGCCGGCGCGCAGCGCGTAGATTCGCCCCGCGCCAAAGTCGCTTTCGGCGCCGATGATGTGGCGGTCGATGTCATTGGCTTCGGCGTAGGCTTTGGCGCCGATCAGACCTTGCTCCTCGTTGGCGAATGCGACCACCCGGATCGACCGCCGCGGGCGCTGCGGCAGGGCGGCTATGCGGGCGCCGGCATCCGCCGTGATGGCGACACCCGCCGCGTCATCGATCGCGCCGGTGCCCAGATCCCACGAATCCAGATGCCCGCCGATCACGACGAACTCGTCGGGCCGTTCGCGGCCGATGATCTCGCCGATTACGTTGTGCGAGGTGTACTCACCCTCGAAGCCCACATCAAGATCCAGCAGCACACGCACCGGCGCGCCGCGTGCCAGGAGGCGCGAGAGCTGGTCGGCGTCGGGGTTCGAGAGCGCAGCGGCGGGGATTGGCGTGATGCCTTCGAGGTAACGCATGTTGCCGGTATGCGGAAAGCGGTGCCTGCCGGTGCCGATCGAGCGGATCAGCAGCGCCACCGCGCCGAGTCGGGACGCGTCATTGGCGCCTTCGCTGCGGGCGGCAACCGCTGGCCCATAGCCGCGGCCGTCACGAAAACGCTCCATGCGGTTGCTGATGTAGGCGATCTTGCCGCGCAGGCTGTCGGCCGGCGCGGCGCGCAGGTCGGCCAACGTGGCAAATTCAACCACGGCGGCCTCGATCTTCCCGTTGCTGCCGACGCTGCCACCCAGCGCGGTCAGATGCAGCGATTGCGCGTACGGAGGCAGCACTTCGGCGCGTTCGCTGCGCCGCTGCCAGTTGGCGAACGTCACCGGCTGCAGCAGAACGCGGTCAAATCCGAGCTGGCGGAACTTGGCTTGCGCCCAGGCGACGCCGCGCGCATCGGAATCGGTGCCCGGCATCCGCGCGCCGACTTCCGTGGTCAGCGACTCGACGATCGCATAAGCGCCGCTGCCCGCAGCGGCGGCATCACGCAGGGCTGTCGCGGTGGCGATGGAAGACGCATCGAGCGGCGCCGCTGGCGGCGCGGCGCTGGCGCCAGCGCTGGCGCACAGCGCCAGCAGCAGAACATGGGTGGGCAGGCTCATGGGTTCTTAAGCGCAGTGCTTGCAGGGCGCCTGAGTGTGCCAGCCCGCGCCCGCCACGCAAAGTGAAGGACTGCCGCTGATGTGCTCAACGCGCCCGCAGGGCGTCGCGGATTTCGGTAAGCAGCTGGACTTCCGCGCTGGGCGGCGCGGGCGCGGGCGGCGCGGCTTCTTCTTTTCGCTTCATCCGGTTCATCACCTTGATCACCATGAAGATCGCGAGCGTGATGATGGCAAAGTCGACCACTGTCTGCAGGAATGCGCCGTACTTGAACAGCACCGGTTCAACGCCCTCGGCGCCCGCCCGGAGGGTGATCGCCAGGTCGGAGAAATTGACGCCGCCGACCAGTACGCCGACGACCGGCATGATCAGTCCATCGACCAGCGACGCGACGATCTTGCCGAACGCGGCGCCGATCACCACGCCGACCGCCAGGTCGACCACATTGCCCCGCATTGCAAACGTCTTGAACTCGCTGATCAGACTCATGAGACCCTCGCCAAGTTGCGCCGCAGCGGATGCTGCGGCGCGCACTTTACCGGAGGTGGCAGGCGAGTTCAGCGTTTGCGCGGGTGCGTCGTGCTGGCGTGCTTCAACCGGCGACTATCTCGCCTTCAAGCGCCACCAGATCATCGATGCTGGCGCGAAAGCGGTCGCCCGGCTGCAGTGCCGCGACGCCCGCCGGCGTGCCCATGAACACCAGGTCGCCGGCACGCAGCGCGAAGAGGGCGGACAGCGCCTGCAGGATCGAGGCAACGTCCCAGACCATGGCGCCCAGCGCAGCTCGCTGGCGCAGTTGCCCGTTCACCTCCAGCTGCAGCTGGCGGCTGGCCAGCGCACCGAAGCGTTCAGCCGGGATCAACGCGCCGGCGGGCGCGGAGCAGTCGAAGCCCTTGGCGGTATCCCACGGCAGTCCCTTCGACTTCGCGCGTGCCTGCAGATCGCGACGGGTAAGGTCGAGACCCACCGTGTAGCCAAAAATCAGCGCCGCGGCGGATTCAGTGTCGAGGTCGCCGCTCGGGGCATCACGGCCCAGCGCCACCACCAGCTCCACTTCATGCTGCAGGTCGGACGTGCCGGGCGGGTAGGGGATCCGTCCCCCGCCGCTGACCACCGCGTCGGCCGGTTTGCAGAAAAAGATCGGCGTGGAGCGATCCACCTCGGCACCCATCTCGCGAGCGTGATCGGAAAAATTCCGCCCGACACAGTAGATCCGGTGCACCGGAAAACGGGCGTCTTGACCGCTCACTGCGAGGCTCGGTGTCTCCAGAGGTGCGAAGACGAAGGGCACGGCAGCTCCGAGTGGCTGATTGAGCGCTCAGGCGCGCGGCGGCAGCCGGCTGCGCTCGACGACGCTGTATTCGCCGTCAATGATCTGCGGGTCATGGCTTGGGGTTCGCAGCGGACTCTCGCCACGCAACCGCAGCCAGACCGCCCGGCCGGCCACGGCCAGCGTGACCAGCGCAGCCAGAACCAGCCCGAAGGCCGACAGCAAGGCCAAAACGGCGAGGCCACCCAGACCCAGCGCGATTCTGGCCAGCGGGTGGCGGGGCGGTGCGAATGCAAAGCGGATCACAGGCGGTTCCTCATGGCAGACTGATCAAGCGCGCGACGTCGCGCAGCATGGCACCGGACACGGGTACCCGAATAGAGGATGAGGCCATCCGTGACCGATTCAAGTGAATCTCTGCTTCAGCTCGACGATGTGCCCGATGGTGGCGCCCGTGAGCTGACCGCCATCGTCGACGGCGAGCCCACTTCCGTGCTGCTGTTGCGTTCGGGAACGCAGGTGCAGGCCTATCTGAACATCTGCCCGCATGCCGGCCGGCCGCTGAACTGGGCGCCAGGCCGCTTTCTCATCGAGGCGGGACTGCTCATCTGCGCCGCGCATGGCGCCAGCTTCACCATTCCCGACGGCCGCTGCGTCGGCGGTCCGTGCCGCGGCAGCCAGCTGCGCGCGGTGCCGCTGGGGATCGGTGCGGACGGTTTGCGAATCGGAGATTGAGAAAAAACCTCACCCGGCAGCTGGGGGTGTGTTTCTCAATCCCCCGTACATCAGTCCCAGTACATCAGTCCCAGTACGTCAGTCCCAGTACGTCAGTCCCAGTAAATCAGTCTCAGTACATCAGGTTGACCACCAGCAGCACGGTGAGGATGTACAGCAGCGACAGCGGCCCGCCGATCCGCAGCAGGTCCCAGGCACGATAGCCGGCCGGCCCTGCGATCATCGACAGTACCGGGTTGGACACGCTGACAAAATTGTTGGATGCGCACAGCGCCACGATCAACGCGTATGGCACCGGTGCATCGCCGTGTGCGATGGCGAGATTGATCGCCATCGGGACCATGATGATGGTCGCCCCGACGTTGCTCACCACCAGTGCGAACAGCGTGGTGAGGATGCCGATGGTCGCCTGCAGCAGCCAGGATGGTAGATGCCCGAAGCGCTCGAATACCTCGGCGGCCACCCACGCGGCCGCGCCGGACGAATCCATCGCAAAGCCCAGCGGAATCAGGCACGCCATGATGAACACGGTTTTCCAGCTGACCGCCGCGTAGGCTTCATCCATGTTCAGCACGCCGCTGACCAGCATGGCGACCACCGCCGCCAGCAGGGCCACCGGCACACTGACCCAGCCGCTCAGCGCCAGGCCAATCCCGAGCACGAAGATGATCACCGCGTGCCAAAGCTTGTGCGGCCGCTGCTCGTCTTTCGGGTAGTCGGTGACCACCACAAAGTCGTGACTCTCGGCGGCCAGCGCCAGATCACGCCAGATGCAGTGGAAGACCAGCAGATCGCCGGCGCGGATCGGCACCCGGCGGATATCCTCGCGGAATACTTCGGTGCCGCGGTTGATCGCCAGCAGGCTGATGCCCTTGCGCTTGCGCAGCTGCAGGTCGGCCTGGGTCTGCCCGATGAAGCGCGAGGTCGGCGGCACCACCGCCTCGGAGATTCCCGCCCGGCTGGGGTTGAACAGGTCGGCAAACTGCCGCAGCCGGGTCTGCATGCGCAGCAGATTGTTCTGCGAGTAGTCCGATACATCCTCGCGGCGGCCGAGCACCCCGAGCACGCTGCCCACCCAGATCATGGTGTCCGCCGGCGGGGCCAGGCGCGACTCGTGGCCGGTTTTCAGCGCCAGCAGCAGCGGCGCGCCCCGCTGGGACTCGGCCTCGCCGACTGACATTCCGACCAGCGGGCTTTCCGAGGTCACAGTCAGTTCGAAGACCTCGCCTTCAATACCGTAGGTCTGCGCGAAGTAGCTCTCGGTGCGCGCCGGTGTCACACCCTTGTCTTCAGTCCGGTTGAGATAGCGTCGGCCGACTACCCAGAAGTAGCCCAGGCCAAGCAGCAGCAGCGCGACGCCAATTGGCAGCGGCGCAAACATCGGCAGCGGACGCAGGGTGGCAACGCCCGAGGGCAGGTTGCGGTTGGCCGAAATCAGCAGGTCGTTGAGCAGGATCAATGGCGAGTTGCCGACCATGCTCAGGCCGCCGCCCATCATCACGCAGGCGGCGATCGGAAACAGCAGCCGCGACAGGCTGACGCCAGTACGTGCCGAGAGACGCGACGCAACCGGCAGGAACAGCGTGGTCACGGCCGGGTTCTGCATGAACGCAGACAGCAGCCCGGCAACGCCAGCGCTGAGAAGGATCAGCCGATCCTCGACGCCGCGCGAAATGCGCAGCAGCCAGATCGCGAGGCGATTGAGCACGCCGGCGCGATCCAGCCCGGCGCCCAGGATCATGGTGGCCAGAACGCTCATCACGGCGCTGCCGGCGAAGCCGTTGAAGAGCTGGTCGCTGGGCACCAGGTCGAGCAGCCCGAGCGCGACCATCACCAGCAGCGCCGTCACGTCGGCGCGCAGCCGCTCCCACATGAACATGACCATGGTGAAGCCGACCAACCCCAGCACCAGCAGCATTTCGCGGCTGACGCTGGTCGAGACCGGATCCACGTGGCTGCCTCAGCCCTTCTTGTACAGCAGATCGACGACCTGGTGACCCAGGCGGATGCCGCGATGCTCGAAGTGCGTTGGCAGCCGCCAGGCCGGCCGCTCAACGGCAGTGCGTGGGCCGGCGCTGTTGTTGAACTCGGCGCCGCCCTCCACGACGTCGATCATCTGCTCGGCATAGTCCGACCAGTCGGTGGCCAGATGCAGCAACCCACCCGCCTTCAGCCGGGTGCCGAGCAGAGCCACAAACGCGGGCTGCAGCAGTCGGCGCTTGTTGTGGCGCTTCTTGTGCCAGGGATCCGGAAAGTAGATGCGCACCTCGTCCAGGCTGGCGCTGGCAATCTCGCGGCGCAGCACTTCCACCGCATCGTGGCGGTAGATGCGCACGTTGGTGAGGCCGGCGTCCGCCACCGCGTTCAGGAGTCTTCCCACCCCGGGCGTATGCACTTCTATGCCGATGAAATCCCGATGGGGTTCGGCGGTCGCCGCAAAACAAAGCGCGTCGCCGTTGCCAAAGCCGACCTCGACCACGCGCGGCGCGCGGCGTCCAAAGACCGTGTCGAAGTCGCGTTGGACGCCGCTGTACTCAAGGCCAATGCGCGGCCAATGCAGTTCGAATGCGCGCTGCTGGCCGGGTGTGGTCCGTCCGGTTCGCAACACGAAACTGCGGATCGCCCGCCGCCGACCGTCTCCCGCGCTGGAGTCGGCGGTGTCGGTCGCGCCGGCTTCAGCGTCCGTCATCCGACCAGGCCGTCCAGTGGCGAGGACGCGCTGGCATAGCGCTTGCGCGGAATGCGGCCGGCAAGGAACGCCTCGCGACCCGCCTCCACCGCCTTGCGCATGGCGCTGGCCATCAGCACCGGATTACGGGCGCCGGCAATCGCGGTGTTCATCAGCACGCCGTCGCAGCCCAGCTCCATCGCAACCGCCGCATCCGAAGCGGTTCCCACACCCGCGTCCACCAGCACCGGCACGGCCGCCCCTTCGACGATCAGCCTTATCGTCAC
>JBBRBN010000071.1:0-20351 GCA_038205755.1 Lysobacterales bacterium
CCGCCGCCACCGCCGGAGTCGCGATGGTCGACTTCGCCCTGGTAGATGATGGTGACCGTCTCGAAACCGCGATGCGGGTGTTCACCGACGCCGCGCCGCTTGTCACTGGGCGCGAACTGCGCGGGCCCGGCGTAGTCGAGCATCAGGAACGGGCTCAAATGCTGAGCGTGGCTGTCATACGAGAACAGGGTGCGCACGGGAAACCCGTCGCCGACCCAGTGGCCGCGCGGGGCGCTGTAGACACCAAGAATCGATTTCATCGGGAGGCTCCTTAGCCCGCATGTTTCATGAATCTCGCGCGCCCTCGCTTGTCTCGTGTCCGCACAGGAGACTTTCCTCAGTCGGTCGTATGGCCCGCTACGCCGCTCCTTCGGTAGTCTCCTGTGCGAACAACATCCTGCGCGATCATCGCGCGAATTCATGAAACAGGTGGGCTAAGTCCGACCGGCTGCTAGAGCCCCGCCAGCAGCACGCCGGCGCCGCGTTCGAGCAGGGCTTCGGCCACCGCCAGCCCCAGCGCGTCCGGCGCGTCGGCGCTGCCGCTGGCCTCGGCGCGGACCAGCCGGCCACTGGCGGCGTCGCCGACCATGCCGCTCAGGTACAAGGTATCGCCGGACTGCACGCAGTAGGCGGCAATCGGCACCTGGCAGCTGCCGTGCAGGCACCGGTTCATGGCGCGCTCGGCTTCTACCCGGCGGCGGGTCGGCGCATCGTCCAGCGCCGCCAGCACCGTGGCAAGCGCCGGCACGTGGTCCAGACACTCGATGGCAATTGCCCCTTGGGCCGCCGCCGGCAGCCAGTCCGGAGCTTCGAGCCGGTCGGCGATGCGGCCGCCAAAGCCGAGCCGTTCGAGCCCGGCACAGGCCAGCACGATGGCGTCGTAGTGACCGCTGTCGAGCTTGGCCAGGCGGGTGTTGACGTTGCCACGCAGGTCGAGCAGCTGCAGGTCCGGGCGCGCCGCCCGCAGCAGCGCCTGTCGGCGCAGCGAGGAGGTGCCGACGCGGGCGCCCGCGGGCAGGTCGGCGAGGCGGCGGTGCCGGTTGCTGACGAAGGCGTCAAACGGGTTGGCGCGGTCAAGAATCGCCGGCAGCACGAACGGTCCGTCGAGCGTCATCGGAACGTCCTTTAGCGAATGCACCGCGCAGTCGGCGCGGCCTTCCTGCATGGCGACCTCCAGCTCCTTCAGGAACAGCCCCTTGCCGCCGACCGTTGCCAGCGAGCGGTCCAGCACCTGGTCGCCACGGGTGGTCATCGGGACCAGGCTGACCTCGATGTCGGGATGCGCGATGCGCAGCCGCGCGGCGACGTGTTCGCTTTGCCACAGGGCCAGCGCGCTTTCCCGCGTGGCGATCCGCAGGTGGGTGGGTCGGGTCATGGGGTGCGCTGGAATCCTTGGCTGGGCAACTCGTGGTGTCTGCGTGTGTGTTCGCTGGCGTCACAGCTCGCGCACGCGCTGGCGCAGCATCGGCAGGCAGCGGCGGCTGACTTCGAGCAGGTCGCTGACGTGGCGCAGCTTGGCGCGGGTCTGGCCGTCGAGACCGCGACGCAGCTCGATCAGCTCGTCGCGCGCCACCAGGCAGTTGCGATGGATGCGCAGGAACAGCTCGCCAAACTCGACCTCCAGCGCCTTCAGCGGCTCCTCAATGAGATCCTCACCGTGCGCGTGATGCACCACCACGTACTTCTCCTCGGCCTGCAGATAGCGCACGTCGGCCAGCGGGATCAGCCGCAGGTTGCCGCGCAGTCGCGCACACAGGTGGCTGCGCGCGCGCGCGCGCGGCAGACGCTCCTGCAGGGCGCGCAGCTCGTCGCCGCTGAAGCGTCGCGCCCGCTGCAGCGCCTCGGCCAGGCGGCTGGCGCGGATCGGCTTCATCAGGTAATCGACCGCGCCGGCCTCGAAGGCGGCCAGCGCGTGCTCGTCAAACGCGGTGCAGAAGATCACCGCCGGCGGCGACTCCATCTGCGCCAGATGCTGGGCCGCCTCGATGCCGTCCATCACCGGCATCGCAATGTCCAGCAGCAGGGTATCGGGCGTCAGCCGGTTGGCCAGCTCGCAGGCCTCGCGGCCAGTGCTGGCTTCGCCGACCACGCTGACCGCGCCCAGCTCATCGAGCAGGTCGCGCAGCCGCTGTCGCGCCAAGGGTTCGTCGTCAGCGATGACGATGCGCATCGGGTTCTCTCAGGAGTCCAGCGGCAGCCGCAGTTCGCAGGAATAGTAGCCCTCGCGGGTCGCTACGGTCATGCCGGCGCGCGGGCCGAATGCATAGGCGAGGCGCTGGGCCACGCTGGACTGGGCGTGGCGGTTGCCTTCGCGGGTGCTCTCCGGCAGCCGCGGACAGGGGTTGCCGATGCGGATCCGCAGCGCCTTGCGTTCGCGCGCGATATCAATCTCAATCCGACCGCCCTCGGCCAGTCTGGCGATGCCGTGACCCACCGCGTTCTCGACCAGCGGCTGCAGCAGCAGTCGCGGCAGCGGCAGCTGGCGCGGCACGTCGTCGGCGATTCGCCACTCGACCTGCAGCCGATCACCCAGGCGCAGCGCCTCGATGGCCAGATAGCGTTCGCACAGGCGCAGCTCCTCGTCGAGACTGGCAGCCTCGCCGCCAGCGCCCAGCGCGGCGCGGAACAGATCGGCCAAGTCCTCGATCGCGCGCTCGGCGGTTGCCGGGTCGCGCCGGACCAGGCTGGCGATCGAATTCATGCTGTTGAACAGAAAGTGCGGCCGGATCCGCGCCTGCAGCGCGTCGACCTGGGCGCGCGATTGAGCGGCGATCTGCTGCCGCCAGCGCTGCTGGAAATGGAAGTAGCGCAGCAGCACTGCCGACAGCAGGGCCGCAATTGCGGCGATCGCGCCGGCAAAGTGCATGCGACTGGCGATACCGGCGCCCAACTCGAGCTGCAGAGAGTCGTTGAGTTCGTGCAGCAGCAGGCTGCCGAGAAACGCCACGGCTACCGGAATCGCCCAGGCCAGCAGTCCACCCAGCGTCGGCGGCAGTCGCTGCAGCGCGGGGCGCAGCTTGCACAACGGGACCGCCGAGCACAGCGCCAGCCACTGCGCCAATGCGCTGGCCGCGATCCACTGGCTCCCATTCCACTCGCTGTCGGTGCTCGGCGCCAGGCCAATCACCAGAACCGCCAGCTGCGCTGCCACCAGCGTCGAGAACAGCGTGGGCAGCTGGCAGAAATCCGGCAGCCAGCCGTCTGGCGCGCTGGCCGGCCTCGCGCTCATCGAACGAGTCGAGCACCCAGCCAGGTCGAGATGTCGGCGATTTCCTGGGCGCATACCGAATGCGGCATCGGGTAGGTGTGCCAGTCGACCGGATAGCCAAGATTGCGCAGGAGCTCGGCGCTCATCTGGCCCAGCGCGTGCCCGACCACCGGGTCGAGATTGCCGTGGCCCATGAAGATCGGCACACCGCGATTGGCCGCGCTGGCCTCCGCTGCCGTGCGCTCGGCGATTGGCAGATAGGTGCTCAGCGCGATGATGCCGGCCAACCGGTCAGGGTGGCGCACGCCCGCTGCCAGCGCGATCGCGCCGCCTTGCGAAAAACCGGCAAGAAACACGCGTTCACTGGAAATGCCGCGCGCCGCTTCGCGTGCGATCAGCTGGTCGACCAACACGGCTGATTGCCGCACGCCGCGCTCGTCCTGGCGCTGCCCGATCTCCATTCCGAGGATGTCGTACCAGGCGCGCATCCGCATGCCGCCGTTGATGGTGACCGGCTGCACCGGCGCATGCGGAAAGACAAACCGGATCACTGGCCACTGCGGCCGCACCAGCTCCGGCACGATCGGCGCAAAGTCACCGCCGTCGGCACCCAGGCCGTGCAGCCAGATGACCGCGTACTGCGGAGTCGGGCCGGTTAGCGTCTCGATGCCATCAAATGCTGCTGTCATGGTGCCGTACGTATGCTTGGGCTGGCCATTGTAGGGGCGCTGCAGGCCCTGGTGGGTCAGCGGCGGCTACGCTCAGCGCCCCGGCTCATCCACCAGCGAGCCCTTGTCCAGATGCACGGTGCGGCGCGCGTAGTCGGCGGCCTTGGGGTCGTGGGTGACCATGACGATGGTCTTGCCGAATTCCCGGTTAAGCTGCTGCAGCAGGCGCAGCACCTCGTCGGCGGTCTTGCGGTCGAGGTCGCCGGTGGGCTCGTCGCAAATCAGCAGCTGCGGGTCGGACACCAGCGCGCGGGCGATCGCCACCCGCTGCTGCTGGCCGCCGGACAGCTCACTCGGCTTGTGGCCGGCGCGGTCGGCCAGGCCCACCAGCTGCAGGGCGAGGCCGGCGCGGCGACGCCGTTCGGCGCTGCCCATGTCGGTCAGCAGCAGCGGCAGTTCGACGTTGCGCTGGGCGCTGAGTACCGGCATCAGGTTGTAGCTCTGGAACACGAAGCCGACAGTGCCGGCGCGCCATGCCGCCAGCTGGTCGCTGTTGAGGGTGTCGATCCGCCGCCCGCCGATCCGCAGCTCGCCGCCGCTCGGCGAATCGAGCCCGCCAATCAGGTTGAGCAGGGTGGTCTTGCCGGAGCCCGACGGCCCCATCAGAGCCACGAAGTCGCCCTCGGGAATCGCGAGGTTGATTCCGTGCAGCACTTCCAGACGCTCCTTGCCGCGCACGTAGACCTTGGTCAGTGCGCGGATCTCAACCAGCGCCTGCGCGCCGGCCGGCAGCGGCAATGCCGGATCCACGGCGTCAGGCGTCCTGCTTGGGTGCTACCCGGCGTCCGTCGGCCAGCTCGCGCGGCGGCGACAGCACCACGGTGGCGCCCACGTCGATACCGGTCAGCACCCGGCGCTCGGCGTCGCGGGTGTCGCCCAAGGTCACGCTGACGCGTTTGGCGATGCCGTCGGCCACGATGAACACGGCCGCATCGGCGCCTTCGCCGAGCACCGCGCGAGTCGGCACCCAGACGCCGCCGGCGCTGCCCGCGGCGGCGTTCTCGTCGAGAAAGCTGACCCGCACGCCCATGTCCGGCACGATTCGCGGGTCGCGGATGTCGAGCGCGATGCGCACCTTGACGGTGGCCTTGCTGCGGTCGGCGGTGGGAATGATGGCGATCACCGAGGCCGGGATGCGCCAGTCGGCGTAGGCGTTCAGCACCGCCTCGACCGGCTGGCTGGGCTTGACCCGTCCGATATAGGCCTCGTTGACGTCGACCTGCACCTCCAGCGAGTCCATGTCGACCAGGGTGCCGATGCCGGTGCGGGTGAAGCCGCCGCCGGCCGAGACCGGGCTGATCATCTCGCCCGGCTGCGCCGCCTTGGCCACGATCACGCCGGCAAACGGCGCCCGGACCACCGTGTTGTCGACGTTCAGCGCGCTCACCGCCAGCTGGTCGCGGGCCACCTGCACCTGCCGCTGCAGCTGCAGCAGCCGCGCCCGGCGGGCGTCAAAGTCGGCCTGCGCCTGGTCCAGCGCCGACTGCGGCTGCAGCTTGGCGGTGGTCAATTCGCGGGTCCGGCGCAGGGTCTTCTCGGCCAGCACCCGCTGCGCCTGGGCCTCGCCGAGTGCGGCTTCACTGGCCGCCAGCTGCGACTGCGACAGGGTGGCCTGCGCCTGCGCATCGGCGGCATCCAGCCGGGCCAGAATCTGTCCTTCCTCAACCCGCATGCCTTCTTCGATCAGCACGTCCTGCACCTTGCCGGTGATCTTTGACGAGACGGTGGCGATGCGTCGTGGCGTGACGTAGCCGGAGGCGTCCAGCACCGACACCGGACCGTCGGCGCTGGCGCTGCGCGCCACCGCGGTTTCAACGGTCAGGGGGCGACCCTTCAGCAGCACCCCGGCCACCACCGCCAGGGCGATGACTGCGGCCAGGACCCACGGCCAGCGCCGCCGCCTGGCCGTCGCCGGCTGGCGGTCGATACGCAGTTCGCGCAGCAGATCGCCGGGTGCGAGGTTGTCGGGCGGGCTCATGCGCGCTGGCTGCTCATGGTTGGCGGGTTCTCACTGGCGGATGTTGAATGGGTCGCGCTCATGCGGCGCCGTAGCGCCGCCGCAGCAGCGCATAGGCGGCGCGCAGCCCCTGCGCTTCACCGCCGCATGGTTTGCCCGGACGGCTGCTGTCGTTCCAGGAGTAGACGTCGACGTGCGCCCAGCGCTGGGTTTCGGCGACGAATCGCTCAAGGTAAAGCGCTGCGGTGACCGCGCCAGCCATGCGCGAACCGCCGCTGTTGGCAAGATCGGCGATGTTGCTGGTCAAGTAGCTCAGGTACGGCCGCCACAGCGGCATCCGCCACAGCGGATCGCGCTGCGCAGCCGCGGCGGCGAGGTAGTCGGCGGCCAGCGTGTCGTCGTTGCAGAACAGCGCGGGCAGGTCCGGCCCCAGGGCGATGCGCGCGGCGCCGGTCAGGGTGGCGAAGTCGAGCAGCAGGTCGGGCATGGCCTCGCCGGCGTAAGTCAGCGCGTCGCACAGCACCAGCCGGCCTTCGGCGTCGGTGTTGTCGATCTCAACGCTGACGCCGGCGCGGGTGGCCAGCACTTCGCCAGGCCGGAAGGCGTTGGGCCCGATCGCGTTCTCGACCGCCGGAATCAACAGCTGCAGACGCACCGGCAGCTTGCGCGCCATCACCAGCTGCGCCAGACCAATGGCATGGGCGGCGCCGCCCATGTCCTTCTTCATGTTGCGCATGCCCTCGGCGCCCTTGATGTCGAGCCCGCCGGTGTCAAAGCACACGCCCTTGCCGACGATAGCCAGGCGCGGGTGGCTGGGATCGCCCCAGGTCAGCTCGACCAGCCGCGGCGCGCGGTGGCTGGCGCGCCCGACCGCGTGAATGGCGGGAAAGTTGTCGCGCAGCAGATCCGCGCCGCGCACCGAAGTGAGGGTGGCGCCGTAGGCCTGGGCAACTCGGGCGACGGTGGCTTCCAGCTCGTCTGGCCCCATGTGCTCGGTTGGCGTGTTGATCAGATCGCGGACGAGGGTGCTGGCCTTGAGCAGCGCGAAGGACTCCGACTGCGCGGCGGCATCGTCGCCCAGCAGCAGCCGGGCCGGACCGCGGCCGTAGGTGCGATAGCGCTCGAAGCGGTAGGCGCCCAGGCCCCAGCCGAGCAGCGCCGTGCTCAGCGCCATCGGGTGGTCGGCGCCGGTGACCAGCCGGTAGTCGCCGGCCGGCAGACCGAATGGCGCATGGCCGATCGAACACGGGTCCAGCGGATCGCCGATGCCAACCACGGCGAGGCCGATGCCGCCGGCCGGGTCGGGCACGCACAGCAGGCTGCCCGGCTCGGCGTTGAAGCCCTGCGCCTGCATCCAGCGCGTGTTGGCCGCCGGCTGCGCCGCCAGCAGTGCCGGCAGGCTGTGCTTGCCGACCGCAAGCAACGGGACCGCGCGCGCGCTGGCGTCGAGAGAAGCAAAGCAGGGCGGCAGGCTCATGGGCGATGCTCGGATATGGGGTGGGCGGCACTGCTGGCATCGAGCCAGTCGGCCAGCTGGTGCAGCTCGGTCACTTCGATATCGGGTGGCGGCAGCGCGTCGGGCCAGCGGGCGCCGGCGCGATTGATCCAGCAGGAGCGCAGACCGGCGGTGGCCGCGCCGGCCACATCCAGATGCGGGTCGTCGCCCACATGCAGCACCTCTCCGGGCGGCAGGCCAAAGCGCTCGCAGGCGGCCAGAAAAATGCTCGGGTCCGGCTTGGCCGCGCCGTGTCCGCGGGCGCTGATGGCAAAGCGGAACAGCGGTCCGACCTCGATCCGCTGGATGTCCGCGTTGCCGTTGGTCACCGCCGCCAGCGGCCGCTGTTGGCTGAGGCGCTGCAGCGCGTCGATCACGTCCGGATACAGCTCGACCTGGTGGCGGGCGTCAATGAAGGCGTCAAAGCAGCGCTCAACCAGCGCGTCGTCAGCACCGACGTCGTGCAGCGCATGCTGCAGGGTCATGCGCCGCTGGGTGGTGAAGTCGTGCGCCAGGTGCGGATGATCCAGCGCGACCTGCTCGCGCAGCCGACGCATGGCTGGAGCCGGCCAGCGCTGTGCCGCCAGCGGCGCGTGCTCGGCCAGAAATGCGTGCATGGCACGTTCCGCCCGCTCGATGACCGGCGCCACTGCCCACAGCGTATCGTCAAGGTCAAGAGTGAGCGCGCGGATCAACGGCTGGCGAATCGCTGAAAAACTGGCGGGCCAACATAGCACGCGGCCCGTGCCTTCCGATGTGAGTAGCGTGATCACTACTCCATCAGCACCAGCACCGCGCCGCGGCCGCGCACCACGGTCAGCACCAGCTGCGTCGGCGACGGCGACAGGCGCTGCTGCAGCGCAGCCAGATCGGTCACGTCGCGGCGGTTGACCGCGGTGATCAGATCGCCCGGACGCAGACCGTTGCCGGCCGCTCGGCTGCCGCTCTCGACCGCTTCAATCGCGACGCCCGCCCCGCCGCGCTGACGCAGCCGCTCCGGCAGCTCGACAAAGCGCGCCCCCGCCAGTCTGGGGTCGAGGCGACCGCCGGCCAGCTCACGCACGCGGGCGCTCAGCTGCGCGCTGAGGGTCAGTTCGCGACCCTCGCGCAGCAGCCGCAGCGTGACCGGTTCATCCACCGGCAGCAGCCCTTCGATGTTGTGCAGCGCCTGGCGGTCGGTCACCGGCTGGTTGGCGGCCGCCACGATCACATCGCCAGGCTTCAGTCCGGCCGCCGACGCCGGCGAGTCCTGCTGCACCTGGGTCACTACTGCGCCGCGGCGTTGGCCCAGACCAAGCAGCTCGGCCAGCGGCGGAGTGACGTCCTGGGTCTGGATACCAAGACTGCCGCGGCGCACCTCGCCAAACGCCAGCAGCTGCCGCATCACCTCCTGCGCCAGCTGCACAGGAATGGCGAAGCCGATGCCGACATTGCCGCCGGACGGACTGAAGATCGCCGTGTTGATGCCGACCAGCTCGCCGCGCAGGTTGACCAGCGCGCCGCCGGAGTTGCCCGGATTGATGCTGGCGTCGGTCTGGATGAAGTTCTGATAGCCCAGCCCCTGCAGCCCGGAGCGACCCAGAGCCGAGACGATGCCCGAGGTCACGGTCTGGCCCAGACCGAACGGGTTGCCGACCGCGACCACAAAGTCGCCGACCCGCAGCGGCGCCGATCCGGCCAGCGCTACGGCGGTGAGCTGCTCGGCCGGAATGCGGATCAGCGCCACGTCGGTGTCGGGGTCCGCGCCGACAAATTCGCCCTCCAGCGTGCGGCCATCGGCCAGCGTGACCGACAGCGCGTCGGCGCCCTCGATCACGTGATTGTTGGTCAGCACCAGGCCAGCGGCGGCGTCGACGATCACCCCTGAACCCAGCGACTGCTTGATCCGCTCCTGCGGCACCGATGGCAGGCCAAAGAAGTGGCGGAAGAAAGGATCCTCGGCCAGCGGATTGCGCACCCGCTGGATGGTCTTGCTGTTGACGTTGACCACCGCCGGCGTGACGCCTTCGAGCATCGGCGCCAGCGAGGGCAGCGGCTGGCCATCCAACGCCGCCGGCAGGGCGGCATGGCCGGGGCCGCTGAGCAGCAGCAGAATAGTGGCGAGGGCGGTCAACAAGCGGGTGGTCGACATGGGTGTGATCAGGCCGTGGTTGGACGAATGAAAACGACTGGACAGAGCTACTTGACAGCCAATTTCCCGCGCTGTTCCCGGCCGCCGCGGACTGGCCGCCGGATGGTGGCCGCGCTGCAGCCCGCGTGCCGCCGGATCGCAACAATTTGTCGTTGACAGCACCCCCCGCCAGCGGTAGGTTACGGCGGCCTTTCCACTATATATTGTGGTTCCGGCGCAAATTTAACCGATACATGGGGTTCGGGTGGGTTCCTTGCGTAAAACCTGAGGTCGGAGGGCTTCAGCGCCAAGGTCTCGATCCTGATCACCACCCCGCCATTTGCTGCAGGCCCGGCACCCCGCCTGCCGCTGCACCCTGCACACACAAGAACAGCGCTGCCGCCCCGGCGGAAGGCGCTCACGATCAGCAAGACGTTCGGAGGAACACAACACGATGAGCACGGTTCGCCTTGAGGCGGTGAAGAACGACGCCCTTGTGATGACCCTGCAGCCGGCATCGCAGGACATCTGGGACAAGAAGTACCGCCTGAAGTCCAAGCAGGGCGAACCAATTGATCGTGAGATCGACGACACCTTTCGGCGCGTCGCCCGCGCGCTGGCCGACGCCGAGGCCACGCTGGAGAAGCGCAAGTACTGGTTTGATCGCTTTCTGTGGGCGCTGCGCCGCGGCGCCATCCCGGCCGGCCGGATCACCTCCAATGCCGGCGCACTTGAGCACAAGCCGGCCACCAGCACGATCAACTGCACCGTGTCGGGCATCATCGAGGACTCGATGGACGGCATTCTCGAGAAGGTCCACGAGGCCGGGCTGACGCTCAAGGCGGGCTGCGGCATCGGCTATGAGTTCAGTACCCTGCGGCCGCGCGGCGCGTTTGTCGCCGGTGCCGGCGCCTACACCTCCGGCCCGATGTCCTTCATGGATATCTACGACAAGATGTGCTTCACCGTCAGCAGCGCTGGCGGCCGCCGCGGCGCGCAGATGGGCACCTTCGACGTCTCCCATCCTGACGTGCGCGAGTTCATTCGCGCCAAGCGTGAGGACGGCCGGCTGCGCCAGTTCAACCTCAGTCTGCTGATCACCGATGACTTCATGCAGGCGGTCGCCAGTGACGCCGACTGGCCGCTGGTGTTTCCGATCCACGTCAAGGAGCAGGACGAACTCGACCTCGCCGACAGCAGCAAAGTGATCTGGCGCGAGTGGCCAACCCAGCGCAACTACGTCACCCGCCCCGACGGACTGGTCGCCTGCAAGATCTACGGCCAGGTCAAGGCCCGCCATCTGTGGGACTCGATCATGGTCTCGACCTACGACTTCGCCGAGCCCGGCTTCATCCTGATCGACCGCGTCAACGAGATGAACAACAACTGGTGGTGTGAGAGCATCCGCGCCACCAACCCGTGCGGAGAGCAGCCGCTTCCGCCGTATGGCGCCTGCCTGCTCGGCTCCGTCAACCTCACCAGCTTCGTCCGCGAGCCGTTCACCGATCGCGCCCGCTTCGACTGGGAGGAATACAAGGAAGTCGTGCGCGTGTTCACCCGCATGCTCGACAACGTGGTCGAGGTCAACGGCCTGCCGCTGCAGAAGCAGCGCGACGAAATCGTTCGCAAGCGCCGCCACGGCATGGGCTTTCTGGGGCTGGGCAGCACCCTGACCATGCTGCGCATGGCCTACGGCACGCCCGACAGCTGCGAGTTCACCGAAGGCGTGGCGCGTGAAATGGCCGTGGCCGGATGGGAAATGGGGCTGAGCCTGGCGCAGGAGAAAGGCGCCGCACCGATCATGAGCGAAACGTTTCCGGTCACCGCCGAGATGCTGCGCAAGCGCCCGGAGATGGCCGCCGACGGCTGGGAGGTCGGTCAGGAGATTCCCGGCCGCCTGCTGCACGCCCGCTATTCGCGCTACATGCAGCGGGTCGCCGAGGTGGCGCCCGAGCTGGTCGAGGCGCTGGCCGAAACCGGCTCGCGCTTCACCCACCACAGCTCGATCGCGCCCACCGGCACCATCAGCCTCAGCCTGGCCAACAACGCCAGCAACGGCATCGAACCGAGCTTCGCCCACCACTACAGCCGCAACGTGATTCGCGAGGGCAAGAAGTCGAAGGAGAAGGTCGAGGTTTTCAGCTACGAGCTGCTCGCCTACCGCGCCGTGGTCAATCCCGAGGCGATGCCCTACACCCAGGACGAGCGCCACAAGCTGCCGGACTATTTCGTCGCCGCCGACGACATCACGCCCAAGGCCCACGTCGACATCCAGGCCGCCGCGCAGAAGTGGGTCGACTCGTCGATCTCCAAGACCGCCAACGTGCCCACCGACTACCCGTTCGCCGATTTCAAGGACATCTACACTTACGCCCATGCGCAGGGGCTGAAGGGTTGCACCACCTTCCGCTTCAACCCGGCCGCCTTCCAGGGCGTGCTGGTGAAGCAGTCGGATCTTGAAAACACCACCTACCGCTTCGAACTGGAAGATGGCAGCGTGGTCGAAGTGCGGGGCGATGAGGAGATCGAGTACGACGGCGAGACCCACAGCGCCGCCAACCTCTTTGACGCGCTCAAGGAGGGTTACTACGGCAAGTTCTGATCCACGTCGTTTGCGGCCTGCCGCCACTGACCGGCGGATGGCTGCAGCCACGGCGTCGATGAAGTCCGCTCGCGCGCCCGGGTGACCGCCCGGACGCACGAGCTGTCGCTGCCTCGGATGGTCGCGGCAACACCGTCGTTCGCGCATTCCGCGCGGACGATGCGCCTAGGCCGGACAGGAGCGTCCAGCTGCGGCATACGATTCACAGTGTGTCGTTCAGCGCCCAATCAAGGAGGGCCCAATGAGCAGCAATGAAAGCGGTGTCGGTGAAACGATTTCCAATGCCGTTGACGCGGTGACGGAGAAGGCGCAGGAAGTGGTTGCCGACGCCAAGGCCGTGGTCGCCAAGGTGAAGAAGCAGGCCAGCGCCGAGGTGACGAAGGCGAAGGCGGCGATGCACAAGGCGGTTAGCCAGGCCGAGAAGAAGGTTGCAGAAGTGAAGAAGTCGGTTGGCAAGAAGGTCGACGAAGTGAAGAAGGCGGCCGGCCGGATGGAGAAAAAGGCCGAGAAGCAGGTCGCTGCGGCCAAGAAGTCGGTCGGCAAGAAGGTCGCCGAAGTGAAGAAGGCGGCCGGCCGGATGGAGAAGCAGGCGGAGAAGCAGGTTGCCGCAGCGAAGAAATCGGTCGGCAAGAAGGTCGCCGCAGTGAAGAAAGCGGTCGGCGCGAAGCCGGCAGCCAAGAAGGCCGTGAAGAAGGCGGCGGCTGTCAAGAAAGCGGTGAAGAAGGCCGTCGCGAAGGCGCCGGCCAAGAAGGCAGCAGCAAAGAAAGCGCCAGCCAACAAGGCACCGGCCAAGAAGGCACCCGCCAAGCAGGCCCCCGCCAAGCAGGCCCCCGCCAAGAAGGCCCCAGGCAAGCAGGCCCCAGCCAAGCAGGCCGTAGCCAAGCAGGCCGTAGCCAAGAAGGCCGTAGCCAAGAAGGCCGCAGTAAAGAAGGCCGCCGTAAAGAAGGCCGCAGTGAAGAAGGCCGCCGCCAAGAAAGCGCCCGCGAAGAAAGGCAGGAAATAGCCAGGCGCAGCACGCACCGTCCGCGCGGGCCGACCGCGCGGACGGTCCTTTCGCCGACTGCAATCCGGTCCGCAACGACCGTCGTGTCGGCCCGCCTCTGCGGGCCTCGTGGAATTCACCCCGGCGCTGCCGCAGCGCCGTCCAGAACAGGCAGGAGTTTCGCCGTCATGGCAACCAAGATCGACAAGAAAATAACGGGCTTCAGCGTCAGCAGTGGCGAGCCGCAGACGGCGCCGGCGACGACTGCCGTGCCCGCCCCCGAGGCGCCGGTTGCGAAAGCAGCGGTGACCAAGGAAGCGCTGCGCGCTGAAGTCATCCAGATGCACGAGCAGATCGAACGCCCCGACGTGCTGGTTGGCAGCACCTACAAGATCAAGTCGCCGCTGTTCGAGCACGCCCTGTACGTCACCATCAACGACATCGTGCTCAACGTAGGCACCAAGCACGAGTCGCGGCGGCCGTTCGAGATCTTCATCAACTCGAAAAACATGGACCACTTCCAGTGGGTCGTCGCCATCACCCGCATCATGTCCGCCGTGTTCCGCAAGGGCGGTGACGTGACCTTCCTGGTGGAAGAGCTGAAGGCCGTGTTCGACCCCCGCGGCGGCTACTTCAAGGCCGGCGGGGTCTACATGCCATCGATCGTCGCCGAGATCGGCGCCGTCATCGAAGATCACCTGAAGTCGATCGGCATGATCGTCGACGACAACATGAGCCCCGAGCAGATCGCCCTGATCGCCGAAAAGCGCGCCGCGTATGAGGCGAATCTAAAAAAAAACGCTGACGTAGCCGTGCCTACCAAAGCGCCCGCCAAAGCGAACACCAAGTCAGAGCCAGAAGAAGCCAGCGGCTACCCGCCCGGTGCCAGCATGTGCGGCAAGTGCAACACCAAAGCCGTGATCATGATGGACGGGTGTCAGACGTGCTTGAGCTGTGGATACAGCAAGTGCGGGTGAACTAACCCGCATGTTTCATGAATTCGCGCGATGATCGCGCAGGATATTGTTCGCACAGGAGACTACCAGGAGCGGCGTAGCGGGCCATACGACCGACTGAGGTAGTCTCCTGTGCGGACAAGAGACAAGCGAGGGCGTGTGAGATTCATGAAATATGCGGGCTAACTGGGCGCTTCGCTGAACGCTTTGGAGTCTCGCGGCTTTGTCTGGATGAGGCTACGCGGTTTTATCTGTGCGGCACGACTGCGGACGTCAGCGGTGGGCCGCGTACGACGCGCGATTTTTCGTTACTGCTTGCAGGGACAACAAGCTTTGGGGGTCGATACTTCAAAGCGTTATCTGCTGCATTTCAAGTCTCGCCTATAACGATGGCCATACGCTTGGAAGAGCGTGACCTGGCAGACAAGTAGGGCGGACGCACCAAATCGAGCAGCGGCAAACGGTGCGTCCGAGACCCACCCTACTTCGTAGCATCCGGCCGATTCAACGCCGCCATTTGGCTCGCCAAGGCCTGCTCTACCCGCTGGCCTTTCGGCCTGCTTGACAGCCTCGTCCTGCTGGATTTGCAGTTAGCCGGAACCCGTCAACGGGGCGGACCCATCACTGCTCCAGAAGAACATTGCGGAACGGCCGGTAGTTCTTGAAGCGATAGGTCTGAAAGTCGCGGCGGTCGGTACTGAGAATGCGGCCATCGCCCAGATGCTCGGCCAGCAGCAGCAGCGAGGCGTCGGCCAGATCCATCGGCAAGTCTGAGTACTTCCGCATCAGTTCCGCGATCCGCCGCAGCTGCGCCGGCTCAATCGCGTGCAGGGCGCAGAAGCCGTCGGCGATGTTGCTCAAGAAGCGCACGCTGACGGGTGGGCCCAGCCGGGTGTTCAGCAGGTGGGTGGTTTCGGTGAGCACGGGCCAGGTGGTGATCAGGCCCTCGTTGAGACCTTCGAGTGCCGCTACAGCGCGCGGGTGGTGGCGGTCACTGCGATCTGCCAGCGCATAGAAGAAGCCGGTATCAGCGATCAGCATCGATGGCCAGCTTGCTGGCGTAGGCGGCGGCGAGCTCTGTCTTGTAAGTTTCCGAGCCGTCCGTGCCACCGCTGACACCCATGGCGACGAAGTTTTCGCCGCGTCGAAGGATGTCGGCCGGACGCGCATGCTCGCGGCTGACCTTGTCATACATCAGCGCGATCGACGCGCGCAGGGCTTCGGTGATGTTCATCTGCGTGTGCTCGGTGACGTAGCGCAACTGCTCTTCCGCCACCCGGTCGATGCGCGCGTTGATGCGGGCGCTGGCGCGGACATTGGCGGCATCGGAGGCTGTCATACGGCGTATGCTATGACGGTCGTTCGGCGATGGCAAGCCCAACGACTCACAAGCAGACAGGGTGCGTCTCGGACGCACCCGATCGAGGCGCACCAAACGGTGCGTCCGAGACGCACCCTACGATCCGGAGAAATCCTACGGACTGGTGCGTGGTTGACTGATGGTGGCGATCGGCGGGCATTGGCATGCTTGCGCCAGGCCGAACTATCGTCGTTTCCGGGTGCCGGGTGCCGGGTGCCGGGTGGCACCTGCTTCTTTACGATCAACTTGCTGAATCGGCGGCAGTCGTTGTTGGTCGATCACGTCGCGAGCGATGCCGCGGTAACCGTGGAAGAAGCGTAGGGTGCGTCTCGGACGCACCACATCATGCGGCATCAATCGGTGCGTTCGACGCACCTTACGCCGACGGTGCGGCCGGAAACTTCGCTAGTGCCGGCATCCATCGGCCGCTGACCCGATTGGCCAGTTTTGGCCCCGACTTGTCATGCGAGATCGAGGAGGCTTTCTTCGCGGCCTTGTGCGGCACTTGCCACAGTTCGCGCGGGGAATAGAACGACAGGCCGCGCACAAATTCGGGGAAGCCGGCTTTGCAGTCCTCGGTGATCGGCTCGCGATCCTGCCCGCGGGTGACGTAAAGCGGCGTCCACAGCCCGCCAACGGCATCCGCCTGCAGGCACAGAAAGTAGGTTTCCGACTCGGCCGGATCACCGTCACTGCTGAGGCAGGTCGCACCGTAGTTGAGCAGCTCGGCGGGGTACATGTTGAGCGCAAGGCCAGGGCCAAAGGCGAATGCCATGAGCAGTTCCAAGGTGGTCGAGACAGGGTTGTCTGGCGCCATCCTAGCCTGAGCGCGCTGCACTTCTTTGCGGAAGTGGCCTGGCAGTGAGCGCCGCGGCGATAGATCGGGCGGATATGGCTTCATCGGGGCGTACGTGACGGCTGGTTGCCGGCGCGATGCGGCAGGTGAAGCACCGCGACCCTGCGGCTTGCGACGTGCCGGGCAGGGTGCGTCTTGCCTCAGCGTCACCCTGGACGCTGGTCCGGGATCGGCTGCGTTCGGAGAAAACCCTGCTGCGTCAAGACGCACCCTGCAGGAGGGTGCACAGGAGCGGGTGGGCTTGCTGCGCGCGCGCTGCGGCGATCCACGGGTATGCTGTTTCGGCTATCTTGCTGCCGCTCCGTGCACCTTGAAATCCGCATCGATCTGCGGCGAAATCGCTGCACCGTCGGCGCTGCGCAGCGACACGCGCCGGATGGCGCCGGAGGCCTGGCGAGGGCCTGCTGGAGGAGTGCCACATGGAGGTCCAATTCGATCCGCGCGACGGGGGCAAGGAGGGCGGCGTGCGCCTTGCCGGCAGCAGCGACTACGCCCTGTAAGCCATCCTCACCAGCAACCGGCTGACTTTTTCACCATGCACTACGGCATCTTCCACCTTGATGGCGCTGCCGTATACGCGGGTGGTGCCCATGCATCTGTGCATCATCTTCGCTGCGGGTGCCGCAGGGCCTGGAGATCTGGCTGTCGGCCTGCTCAAGACCGCCGCCGACCGGCTGATGCACAAGGGCAAGCACGCCTGGCTGGCGCGGCGCTAGCCTTCCTGCCCATGGGCAGGGCCGAGCGCTGACTCACCCATCCGCCGCCCCGCTTTGATCGCGCCGCCGCCGGCGCTGTGCGTTTGTGTCGGGCAGCTCCTCGCCCAGCCGCTCCATCAGCGTATCGACGAAGGCGAGGCAGCGGGCGGCGCTGCCCGGCGTCTTGGGCCAGCCGTGCCGGTCCATGAAAAGGTGAAGCAGGGTGCCGTCGCGAAACTGCTGGCGCAAGGCTTCGCGGGTGGGCTCGTCCACCATCGGGGCGGCGGGCGACAGCCAGGCGGTCGTCAGCAGGCGGGTAGAGGCGCGGCGCGGCATGTCACCTGACCATCGCGGAACCTGAGTTCCCGGCGCGACCCGGTTGACGCGCTTTGGCGCCGCTCATGGCGGAGCACTTGCCGGAGGTTCGCTTTCCAGCGCCGCGACCAGTTCGCTGATCTGGGTATCCAGACCGAAGGTGCCGCTGGTGATCCATTCGATCAGCAGGTAGCGGGTGTCGGGATGGCGCTGCTGGTAGGCCTGCACCAGGCTGGCATGGCCCTGCTTGGCAACGGCGAACGCCTCGAAGAAGTAGAAGAAGCCGGCGCGGCCGCCGGCGTCGAGAAAGCTGTCGCCGTAGGCGAGGATCGGCGGCAGCAGCGGCGACTGGTCCGGCTGCGCGATACCGGACCATTCGATGACGCCCTCACTGCTCTGGAAGTCGTAGCGGGTCTGCGGTGACTGCAGCGCCAGCATTACCGTGCGCTCCCGCGGCGTGCGCAGCAGCGGCAGGGCGCGACCCTGGCCGCCGGACATTTCCTGTTCCACGATTTCGTAGCGCCAGCTGTCGACCAGTGATGCGCGGCCTGCGCTGCCGGCAATCGTGCGCAGCAGCCCGCCCACCACCACTGCACCGGCGGGATCGGTCCAGTGGAAATCGGTCTGATGGAAGATCTTCATGCCGGCGCGTTTGGCCTGCGTCAGCGGCGCCCGGGAATCCACAACACGCACCCGACCGTTGGCGACCAGTTCGTCCATGAGCTGGTCGTAGTAGCGGAAGCGTCGCGCGTGGCTGGCCGAGTCCGGCAGAAATTCGGGGTAGTAGCGGTGCTTCAACGCCAGCGGCATGACGTAGAGCTGGATGTCACGCTGGTCGAGCAGGTCAGTCAGGCGGGCCAGCTTGGACACCAGCGCGTGGCGCGTCTGTGCCGGAATGCTCTCGACCATCGGTGTCTCGGTGTCGATCACCCTGCGATAAAACAGCCAGCCGTTGGGCCCGATGTGGACCTGGTCGGACTGGCGAAACACTGTAAACAGCGCCTGCGTGCGCAGGCGCACCCAGAAGGCGCGGGTCGCGAAGTTATCCAGGTGCCAGGTGTTGAGCTTGGCCGTGTAGCCAAGGAAGTCAGTCCTGCCTTGCGCAAAGTAGCCGTCGGCTTGTGGCCACTCGGCGAGCGTGCGGTACTCCTCCAGCGGCGCAACCTGCGGGTAGCGCGTCACCTGCGCGAACAGCGGCAGCAGCAGGACGGCCATGAACAACAGCAAGGGTACTCGGCGCATCGACATGGTCGCGGTGGCTGCCTCAGAACTGGAAGTAGATAAATGGGTTGAAGCCGCTGGCAGCCAGTTCGGCGATCGCTGCCGCCACCAGCAGAACCCCAAGCAGCGCCGCCTGCGCAGCGCGCCGGCCGGTCAGCCGCGCGCGCAGATTCCAGGTGTCTGCCGGCAGCCAGGCCAGCACCAGCCCGACCGCGAACAGCGTGATGACATACGGCGTGAGGTAGTAGCTGCCGCCAAAGGCGGAGATGCCGGAGGTGTCGACAAAAGCCAATTTGGCCAGCATGGACTGCGCCTGGCCGAAATCCGCCGATCGGAACATCACCCATCCAACGATCACCAAAAGGGTGGTCACCAGCACGCCGAACAGGCCCCGGAGCTCGAGGTTGAAACGGTCTCTTGCAATCCGCTCGATGATCAGAAGCAGGCCGTGGTAGGCGCCCCAGGCGACAAACGTGAGCGCCGCGCCGTGCCATAGGCCGCACAGCAGAAAAACGATCCACAGGTTAAGCGCGGTGCGCGCGCCGCCGCGCCGGTTGCCGCCGAGCGGGATGTACAGATAGTCGCGAAACCAGCGCGACAGCGTCAGGTGCCAGCGACGCCAGAAATCGGTAACCGAGTGCGCGCGATAGGGCTGGTGAAAGTTGTCCGGAAACGACAGGCCGATCATCAGGCCCAGACCAATCGCCATCGATGAGTAGCCGGAAAAGTCGAAGAATATCTGCAGGAAGTAGCCGACACTGGCCACCCAAGCGAGCATATTGGTGACCTGCTCGGGCGGCAGGCCATAGATCTGGTCGACCAGTCGGCCGATCGGATCGGCGATCAGCATTTTCTTGGCCAGGCCGGCGCCGAAGAAGAAGATCCCGGCGTTCATGCCGTCGAGCGTCATGCGCGCGACGTGCAGGTTGTCCCGAACCTCCACGAAGCGGACGATCGGGCCGGCCACCAGCTGCGGGAACAGCAGCATGTAGGCCGACACCACCAGCAGTGAGCGCTCCGGCGGGGTCTCCCGTCGGTGGACATCGATCAGATAGGAGATTGCCTGGAAGGTGTAGAAGGAAATCCCGGCCGGGAGGAACAGATCAAGTACCGGCAGATCCAGCGACAGAAAGGGCCGGAACAGGTACTGCGACGACAGCGCGAACAGAAAATCGATGTACTTGAATGCCAGCAGCGGCAGCAGGTTGGTCACGATGCCGAGCGCCAGCGCCCCGCATGATGTCGCACGCGGCAGTACAAACCTTGCCCAGACCCAGTTGAACAGGATCGAGCCGATCAGGATCGTCGTGTAGAGGCCGCCGCCGAACACATAGAAGGCGAGGCTGAAGACCACGATGTTGATGTTGCGCGCGCGCGCGCCGAGCTGCGATGAGAGGATCGAACCAAGCAGGAACGCCGGCAGGAAAACGAACAGGAAGATCGTTGAGCTGAAAACCATGCGCTACGAACTTCGCCTCCACTATGCAAACGGATCCGCGAGCATCGCCCGCCAGATGGCTGCGCGCCGGTCGCGATGTCCTTCGCTCTCCGCCAGTGTGAGCGCTGGCGGCCGATGTTGTGCCGGGCCACAGGGCCACATTGTCGCCTGCCTGATGCCATTGACTGCCAGCCTTTGCAAAGGTTCAGCACACCGTTTGCCGGCTTGCCGGGGCTGGGCATCGCGCCCGGTGGAGCGGCAGTCGGTGCCACGCGTGGGTGTCGCATGCGAGCTAGCCCTGCCCTTTACCCATATCTTTAGTTCCGTTTCCCTGGGCGGTTTTGCATTGCCTCGTACAGCAAGTACCCCTGACACATTCCGGCCATCATCACGTAGCCGTGCCACATCAGTTGGTGGCCGGGTGGCGG